>NZ_JBWKTH010000002.1:367518-526603 GCF_059420225.1 Pseudomonas sp. GW821-FHT04D07 | reverse complement strand
CCCCCCCCCCCCCCCCCCCCCCCCCCCCCCCCCCCCCCCCCCCCCCCCCCCCCCCCCCCCCCCCCCCCGCTCCCACATTAGAGCGATCCGCCAGTCATATTGTGCCCTTGCTCAGAGGGCCAGCAAACGCCGCAACTCCGCCAACACCGGCGCCGTATCCGGGCGTACACCGCGCCAGAGGAAGAAAGCCTCCGCCGCCTGTTCCGCCAACATGCCCAGGCCATCCATCGACACCGCCGCACCATGCTCGCTCGCCCAACGGCAGAACGCCGTCGGCTCATTGCTGTACATCATGTCGTAGCAGAGGGTCTTGCCTGGCTCGATCAGGCTTGGCGCAATCGGTGGCACATCCCCCGACAGACTCGCCGAAGTGGCATTGATGATCAGGTCCACCGGCTCGCGCAACCCGTCAAACCCACTGGCGGACACCGGCCCCAGGTCGGCGAACAACTCAGCCAGCAACTCGGCTTTCTCAACGGTCCGATTGGCAATGATCACCGAAGCCGGCTGCTCCGCCAGCAACGGCTCCAGCGCGCCACGTACCGCACCGCCAGCCCCCAGCAGCAGGATGCGCTTGCCCCGCAGGCTGAACCCGGCATTGACCGTCAGATCACGCACCAACCCGGCGCCATCGGTGTTATCACCCAACAAACTGCCATCGGCCAGCTTGCTCAAGGTATTCACCGCCCCGGCCCGCTGTGCCCGGGCCGTCAGGCTGTTGGCCAGGCGATAGGCCTCTTCCTTGAACGGTACCGTCACATTGGCCCCGCGGCCTTCCTGGAAAAACGCCCGGGCACAGCCGGAAAAATCATCAAGAGGTGCCAGCAAGGTGCTGTAGTCCAACGGCTGAACGGTCTGCTCGGCGAACAGACGGTGAATCAACGGCGACTTGCTATGGCCGATGGGGTTACCGAAGACGACATAACGATCCATCAGGCATCACCCTCCGCCAGCCAGTCGCGGTCCTGCAGGAAGTACTCGGTCAAGCGCGCCTCGGCACTGCCGGGCTCGGCCTTCCAGTCATAGCCCCAACGCACTTGCGGCGGCAACGACATCAGGATCGACTCGGTACGGCCACCCGATTGCAGGCCGAACAGGGTGCCACGGTCGTACACCAGGTTGAACTCCACGTAACGACCGCGACGGAACTCCTGGAACTCGCGCTGCTGTTCGGTCCAGGCTTGGGCCTTGCGCCGCTGCACGATCGGCAGGTACGCCTCGATATAGGCATCGCCGATCGCCCGCATGAAGGCAAAGCTGGTGTCGAAGTCCCACTCATTCAGGTCATCGAAGAACAGGCCACCGATACCCCGTGGCTCGTTGCGGTGCTTGATATGGAAGTAACTGTCGCACCAGGCCTTGTAGCGTGGGTAGACATCGGCGCCAAACGGCGCACAGGCACGCTCGGCCACCCGGTGCCAGTGCACGCAGTCTTCTTCATTGGCGTAGTAGGGCGTCAGGTCGAAACCGCCGCCGAACCACCAGACCGGTTCCTCACCTTCCTTCTCGGCGATGAAAAAGCGCACATTGGCGTGGGACGTCGGTACATGGGGGTTGTGCGGGTGAATCACCAGCGACACGCCCAGGGCCTCGAAGCCGCGCCCGGCCAGTTCCGGCCGATGGGCGCTGGCCGACGGTGGCAGGCCGCTGCCGAAGACGTGGGAGAAGTTCACGCCGCCTTTCTCGATGACCTGGCCGTTGCCGATCACCCGGGTCCGACCGCCGCCACCGGCGGGGCGGGTCCAAGCGTCTTCGACAAAATGCGCGCCACCGTCTTCGGCTTCCAGGGCGGCACAGATACGGTCTTGCAGGTCGAGCAGGTAGGCTTTCACGGCCTCGGTGCGGGTAGTCATGGCATCACCTTGAATCGGGCAAAGCCACGCGGCCTCTCGGACGGCCGGTGGCAAAGAGGCGCGTAGCATAGCACCGCGTTTATGCTCGTCGCTGTTGACGAAGATCAAGCGAAGGAGTCCGATAGGGCCCTTGCATCGCGCCACACCGCGCCCCTTAGTGAAATGTCCAAGGAGAGAAAGATGGCCAAACGTATCCTGTTTCGCACCCATGGGGGCCCCGAAGTCCTTGAGTATGTCGACTACACCCCCGCCGAGCCGGGCCCGCAGCAGGTGCGGGTACGCAACCACGCCATCGGCCTGAACTTCATCGACACCTATTTGCGCAGCGGGCTGTATGCACCACCGACCATGCCGTCGGGCCTGGGGGCCGAGGGGGCTGGCGTGGTCGAGGCGGTCGGCAGCGAGGTCAGCCAGTTCAAGGTCGGTGATCGCGTGGCCTATGGCAGCGGTCCTTTGGGCGCCTACAGCGAAGTGCATGTGCTGCCGGCGGCCAATCTGGTGCATCTGCCGGAAGGTATCAGCTTCGAACAGGCGGCCGCGGTGATGCTCAAGGGCCTGACGGTGCAGTACCTGCTGCGCCAGACCTATGAGTTGAAGGGTGGCGAAACCGTGCTGTTCCACGCCGCGGCCGGCGGTGTCGGCCTGCTCGCCTGCCAGTGGGCCAAGGCCCTGGGCGTAAAGCTGATCGGTACCGTCAGTTCGCCGGAAAAGGCGGCCCTGGCCAAGTCTCTGGGTGCCTGGGAAACCATCGACTACAGCCATGAGGATGTGGCCAAGCGGGTGCTGGAGTTGACCGATGGCAAGAAGGTCCCGGTGGTGTATGACGGCGTGGGCAAGGACACCTGGCTGACCTCGCTGGACAGCCTGGCACCCCGTGGGCTGATGGTCAGCTTCGGCAATGCCTCGGGCGCGGTGGACGGCGTCAATCTGGGGATCCTGGCGGCCAAGGGCTCGTTGTATGTGACCCGACCGACGCTGGCGACCTACGCCAACAACGCAGAAAACCTGCAGCTCATGGCGAAGGATCTGTTCGGGATGATCACCAGCGGCAAACTGAAGATCGAGATCGGCGCACGGTATGGCCTGGCGGACGCGGCCAAGGCCCAGACCGAACTGGCGGCGCGACGGACCACCGGGTCGACCGTATTGTTGCCGTGATCGAGGTGGGCGGCCGCTGTTGACGCAGCGGATCGCCAGCAAGCCGGCTCCGACAGTCTCCGTGTCGCAACACCTTTTTGTGATCGACACCGTCCTCTAGGAGCCGGCTTGCTGGCGATGAACGATAACGCGGTCTCCGAGGAAGCGTCCGCCCTCTTGTGGGAGCGGTGCTTGCCCGCACACCGCTCTTACGCCGGGCGCACCACCTTGCCGGTCGCCAGGTCGCGAATCAGGCTCGGGTTCTTGCGCCCACCCAGGTTACCGCCCAGCACCAGGTCGAGCTGCCCACGGAAATACTGCTCCACGCGAATCCGCGTGCGCGCCGCCGGGCGCCCCTGGGGATTGGCGGAAGTGGAAATCAGCGGCCCCACCAACGAACACAGATCGCGCACCAACGGATGATCGCTGACCCGCAAGGCCACGGTGTCATGCACACCGGTCACCCACTCCGGCAACAGGTCCTGATGCGGCACCAACCAGGTATTGGGTCCCGGCCAGGTACTGGCCATGCGGTCAATCCAGTCTTCCGGGAAATCCTCGAAGAGAAAATCGAACTGGCGAATATTGTCGGCGATCAGGATCAGGCCCTTGTCCACCGAACGATTTTTGATCGCCAGCAAGCGGTCCACCGCTTCTTCGTTCCAGGGATCGCAACCCAAGCCCCAGACCGCCTCGGTTGGATAGGCAATCACCGCCCCTGCGCGAATTTCTCGTGCGGCTTCTTGCACACGCCAACTGTTGACCATTGCTCGCTCTCCGGATTTAACGCTGCTCGCAGTTTACTCAGGTAAGCCTACCTCGCGCGAGCTAACCAGCGTCCGCTTTCATTGGCAACCCGGCCTTCGAGCTCCAACTCGGTCAGTGCCGCCAATACTCGCGGCAGTGCCCAGCCAGACGCCTGGGCCAGGGCCTCGCTGCTCTGCGGCGCGGCGTGCAGCAAGCCTAGTAGCGGGTGCTCGGACGCAGTGGGAATAGGGCTGGCCGTCACCCGCTGCCAGACACGCAAGGGTTCGAGGATATGTTCGACGGTTTCCACCAGCACCGCACCGTCGCGGATCAACTGATGACAACCCTTGGCGCCGGGGTGGTGGATGGAGCCGGGAATCGCATACACCTCGCGTCCCTGTTCCGCCGCCAGCCGGGCGGTGATCAATGAGCCGCTGGCGACACTGGCCTCCACCACCAGCACGCCCAGGGACAAGCCGCTGATGATCCGGTTGCGCCGGGGAAAGTTGCTCGGATGCGGCGCTGCCTCCAGCGGCAACTCGGACACCACGGCGCTGCCCTGGGCAATCATGGCCTGCGCCAGCCGGCGATGGCGTTGTGGATAAAAATTTTCCAGGCCGGTACCGAGTACCCCGATAGTTCGCCCGCCGATGTCCAGGGCCGCCTGATGGGCCGCGCCGTCGATCCCCAGCGCCAGCCCGCTGGTGATGACAAAACCGGCGCCGGCCAGGCTTCGGGAAAAGGCCGCCGCCGTGTCCATGCCTGGCTTGGAGGCACGCCGACTGCCAACCAGCGCCAGCTGCGGTTGTTCCAGAAGGGTAGGGTCGCCGGCCACGAACAGCAACGGCGGGGCGTCGTCCAGTTCGGCGAGAAGGGCCGGGTAATCGCCCTGGTCCCACATCACCAAATGACAAGCCGGGCGCTCTAGCCAGCGCAATGCAGCGCTGGCAGCGTCACGCACTTCAGGGCTGCGGCGCGCCTCGGCACAGGCCGTCGGCAAGCCTAGCGCACGCCAGGCGGCGGCCGGCGCACCAAGGGCCGCCGAGGCCGAACCGAAGGCCTTGATCAGGCTGCGAAAGCGCCGTGGACCGAGTTCCGGCAGTCGGTGCAGACGCAGGCGGGCTTCCAGCTCTGCCGGGGACAGGGAGGTACAGTTGGACAGCGACATCGGATCATCCTTGATCTGTGGCGGTCCTGGAACAGCAGGAACAAGCTGTGGATAACTCTGTGGGTAACCTGTTTAGCCTGCTAACGGAGGCGACCTTGGACGCTACCCTGGAGGCAGCGTTCTGATCCATTGGAAAGCGCAATTGCAGGACCCAAACACGATCATTGTGGGAGCGGGCTTGCCAGCGATGGCGGCGGTGAGTCTTGCATCGCCATCGCCAGCAAGCCGGCCTCCCACAAAGACGCGGGGTTTCAGGGGGACCGAGTCTTCGGCCAGCCATCGAGCATCCAGCGCTACGGGTTGCGCACCTTGTCCAGAACTGTCAGGGACCGCGTGGCAGTAAGTACTAAACCATAGCTGAGCTTTTCGTAGGTGCGAAACACCATCAACAGGCCCGAACGTTCGTCGGGGACCTTCACCCGCTGTCCGGTGATCTGGTCTTGTACGGTCTCGCCGGTCTTCATCACCGCTAGAACGTTGCCTTCGACCAGGCCATCGCGTCGCCCCTTATTGATCGTGACCACGTCCATGACCCCGATCTGTGTAACACCCCGTGGCACATCTATGATCGTGCCGAGGATCTGCACTTGCGGCGCACTGGGCATGAACGTCGAATTGACCGGGCGCTCTTCGCTGACGAACAGGCGGTCACCCAGGCGAACTTCCTGGGTGGTGCGGCGCAGGTTCAACGTGCCGATATCGCCTTCGGTCGCCACCAACTCGCCCGTGCCGACGTCGTCGGCGTTGATCCCAAGGAACTCCTTGGTCTGCGCGTCGGTATAGACCTTGCCCTGGCGGAACAGGCCGTACACCGTGTGCGCCGGGTCGAACACGCCACGGGCATAGATCCGGTCGCCCATGCCACTGAGCACCCGCTCATTGCTGCCGGCCAGGATATACGGGGCTTTCTGGAAATCATTGGCGTTGTCGACAATGCGGTTGCTCAACAGGAACGCATTGATCTTTTCCAGCGGAATACTCGGAATCGCCTCGGCCACCGGCAAGCGGCGCACCTGCGGCGATAACTTCACGGTCCCCCGCGACGCGCCGCGATCCACCACCAACCGCGGCTGGCCGTCGACGAACTGCAGGGTCAGGGTGTCGCCGGGATAGATCAGGTCCGGATTGGCCACCTGGGGGTTCGCGTGCCAGATCTCCGGCCACTTCCACGGCTCGCTGAGAAACTTGGCGGAAATGTCCCAAAGTGTGTCACCGCGCACTACGGTATAGCGCTGTGGATAACCGTCCTTGAGTTGCACTTGCGCCTGCACGACGCCGCTAACGGCCAGCAACAGGGCGAGTAGTGTTTTCCTCATGCAGTGAATCCCTTTATTATGTGCCTTCGCGTGAAACGCCAGAGCCCCCGCGGCTCGCTCCCAGGGAGAACGTTTTACAACGGTAGCCGATCCCACCGGGACATTTCGGCAACCGTCTCTGACTTTACCTCACAAGTGCAGCAAATACGCCTATGGCCATTTTAAACATCCTCGAATTTCCAGACCCGCGCCTGCGCACCATCGCCAAACCCGTGGCCGTGGTGGACGACCAGGCGCGGCAGCTGATCGACGACATGTTTGAAACAATGTATGAAGCCCCAGGCATCGGCCTGGCGGCGACCCAGGTCAATGTGCACCAGCGTATCGTGGTCATGGACCTGAGCGAAGATCGTAGCGAACCCCGGGTGTTCATCAACCCCGAGTTCGAAACCCTGACCGCGGAAGTGGAGCAGTACCAGGAAGGCTGTCTGTCGGTGCCGGGCTTCTACGAAAACGTCGACCGCCCGACGAAACTGCGGGTCAAGGCCCTGGACCGCGACGGCAAGCCGTTCGAACTGGAGGCCGAAGGCCTGTTGGCGGTGTGCATCCAGCATGAATGCGATCACCTCAACGGCAAGCTGTTCGTCGATTACCTGTCTACGCTCAAGCGCGACCGGATCAAGAAGAAGCTGGAAAAGCTCCATCGCCAGAACGCCTGATCCGCCCCTTCCTGTATCTCCTGTAGGAGCGAGCTCGCTCGCGATGGACGTCAACGATAACGCGGGGTACCTGATACCCCGCGCTGCCCCGGCCACCCTCGCGAGCAAGCTCGCTCCTACAGTATCCAAGCGAGCCCTTTTTATGTCTGAGCCACTGCGCATCGTCTTTGCCGGCACCCCCGAATTCGCCGCCGAACATCTCAAGGCCCTGCTCGACAGCCCTTACCAGATCGTCGCGGTCTACACCCAACCGGATCGGCCGGCGGGCCGTGGGCAGAAGCTGATGCCGAGCCCGGTCAAGCAGCTCGCGCTGGAGCACGGCATCAGCGTCCTGCAACCGCCGACCCTGCGCAACGCCGAGGCCCAGGCCGAACTGGCGGCGCTCAAGCCGGACCTGCTGGTGGTGGTCGCCTACGGCCTGATCCTGCCACAGGTGGTGCTGGATATCCCGCGCCTGGGTTGCATCAACAGCCACGCCTCGCTGCTGCCGCGCTGGCGCGGTGCGGCGCCGATCCAGCGCGCCGTCGAAGCCGGTGATCGCGAAAGCGGCGTGACCGTGATGCGCATGGAGGCCGGACTCGACACCGGGCCGATGCTGCTCAAGAGCGTCACCCCGATCAGCGCCGAAGACACTGGCGGCACCTTGCATGATCGCCTGGCCGAACTCGGCCCGCCCGCCGTGCTCCAGGCCATCGCCGGTCTCGCCGCCGGGACCCTGGACGGCGAAGTGCAGGACGACAGCCTCGCCACCTACGCCCACAAGCTGAACAAGGACGAGGCGCGTATCGACTGGAACCGTCCGGCGGTCGAGCTGGAACGCCTGATTCGTGCCTTCAACCCCTGGCCGGTCAGCCACAGCACCCTCGACGGCGAAGCCCTGAAAGTACTGGCCGGTGGCGTGGCCGAAGGCAAGGGCGCGCCGGGTGAAATCCTCGCCGCGAGCAAGGACGGCCTGATCGTCGCCACCGGCGCCGGCGCCCTGTGCCTGACCCGCCTGCAACTGCCCGGCGGCAAGGCGCTGAATTTCAGCGATCTGTTCAACAGCCGCCGCGAGAAATTCGCCCTCGGTACGGTGCTCGGCCAATGAACCCGCGTCTGGCCGCCGCCAAGGCACTCACCGCCGTCCTCAACGGCAAGGCGTCGCTCAACAGCTCGTTGCCGCTGCAACTGGACAAGGTCGAGGCTCGCGATCGCGGTCTGACCCAGGACTTGGCGTTCGGCACCGCGCGTTGGCAGCCACGCCTCTCGGCACTGGCGGCCAAGCTGCTGCAAAAACCCTTCAAGGCCGCCGATACCGACGTCGAAGCCTTGCTGCTGGTCGGCCTCTATCAACTGCTCTACACCCGCGTGCCAGCCCATGCCGCCATCGGCGAGACCGTCGGTTGCGCCGACAAGCTGAAAAAACCCTGGGCCAAGGCCTTGCTCAATGCCGTGCTGCGCCGCGCGCAACGGGAAAGCGAGGCGCTGCTGGCCGAGCTGGAACACGACCCGGTGGTGCGTACCGCCCACCCACGCTGGCTGCAGAAATCCCTGAAAGCCTTCTGGCCGGAACAATGGGAAGCCATCTGCGCGGCGAACAATGCCCACCCGCCGATGATCCTGCGGGTCAATCGCCGCCATCACTCGCGCGATGCCTACCTCAAGCTGCTGGGCGACGCCGGAGTCGGCGCGCAGGCCTGTGTCTACAGCCCGGACGGTATCGTCCTGGAAGAGGCCGGCGACGTGCGCAACCTGCCCGGCTTCAACGAAGGCTGGATCAGCGTCCAGGACGAAGCCGCGCAACTGGCCGCCGACCTGCTCGACCTGGCGCCCGGCCAGCGGGTGCTCGACGCCTGCTGCGCCCCTGGCGGCAAGACCTGTCATATCCTCGAAGTCCAGTCGCAACTGGCCGGCGTGGTTGCCGTCGACCTGGAGGCCAAGCGCCTGGTACGGGTGCGCGAGAACCTCGAACGCCTTGGCCTGGACGCCGAACTGATCGCCGCCGATGGGCGTGACACCGCCAAATGGTGGGACGGCAAGCCGTTCCAGCGCATCCTGCTGGACGCGCCGTGCTCGGCCACCGGCGTGATCCGTCGCCATCCCGACATCAAGCTGACCCGCCAGCCCGACGACATCGCCGCCCTGGCCGCCTTGCAAGGCGAACTGCTGGACGCAATGTGGACGACTCTGGAAGTCGGCGGCATCCTGCTCTACGCCACCTGCTCGACCTTGCCGACCGAGAACACCGAAGTGATCGCGGCGTTCCTGTCCCGGACCTCCGGCGCCCGCGAGCTGGACATCGCCGGGGCCTTTGGCATCAAGCAGCCCCACGGTCGCCAGTTGCTCGCCCAGCAAGGTGGTCACGATGGCTTCTACTACGCCAAACTGATCAAGATCGCCGCGCGCGGCTGAGCCGGGGTAACGGAGCGAGCTGATGAAAATCATCATCCTCGGTGCCGGCCAGGTCGGCGGCACGCTGGCCGAACACCTGGCCAGCGAAGCCAACGACATCACCGTGGTCGACACCGACGGCGAGCGCCTGCGCGACCTCGGCGACCGCCTGGATATCCGCACCGTGCAGGGCCGCGCCTCGTTTCCGACAATCCTGCGCCAGGCCGGCGCGGATGACGCCGACATGCTGGTGGCGGTGACCAACAGCGACGAAACCAACATGGTTGCCTGCCAGGTCGCCCACACCCTGTTCCACACCCCGACCAAGATCGCCCGGGTCCGTGAAGCGGCCTACCTGACCCGCGCCGGGCTGTTCGACAACGACGCGATTCCAGTGGATGTGCTGATCAGTCCGGAGCAGGTGGTGACCCATTACATCAAGCGCCTGATCGAGCACCCGGGCGCCTTGCAGGTGATCGACTTCGCCGAGGGCAAGGCCCAGTTGGTGGCGGTCAAGGCCTACTACGGCGGGCCACTGGTGGGGCAACAATTGCGTCAGTTGCGCGAACGCATGCCCAACGTCGACACCCGCGTGGCGGCGATCTTCCGCCGCGACCGGCCGATCATGCCCCGTGGCGACACGGTGATCGAAGCCGACGACGAAGTGTTCTTCATCGCCGCCAAGGCGCATATCCGCGCGGTAATGGGCGAAATGCGCCGCCTCGACGAGCGCTACAAGCGCATTGTGATCGCCGGCGGCGGACAGATCGGCGAGCGGCTGGCCGAAGCCATTGAAAGCCGTTACCAGGTCAAGATCATCGAGAAAAACCCGGCGCGTTGCCGCTACCTCTCGGACACCCTGGACAGCACCGTGGTGCTGCAAGGCAGCGCCTCGGACCGTGACCTGCTACTGGAAGAAAACATCGCCGACACCGACGTGTTCCTGGCCCTGACCAACGACGATGAAGCCAACATCATGTCGTCGCTGCTGGCCAAGCGCCTCGGGGCGAAGAAGGTCATGACCCTGATCAACAACTCGGCCTATGTCGACCTGGTCCAGGGCGGCGAGATCGATATCGCCATCAGTCCGCAACTGGCGACCATCGGCACCTTGCTCGCGCATGTGCGGCGCGGCGATATCGTCAGCGTGCATTCCCTCAGGCGCGGGGCAGCGGAGGCGATCGAGGCGATTGCCCATGGCGATGCGAAGTCGAGCAAGGTGGTGGGCCGGGCGATCGCGGATATCGCCTTGCCGCCGGGGGCGACCATCGGCGCGATCATTCGCGACGAAGAGGTGCTAATCGCCCACGATGCGACGGTGATCCAGGCTGGCGATCATGTCATTCTGTTCCTTGTGGATAAAAAGCAGATCCGCGATGTGGAAAAGCTGTTTCATGTCGGTCTGAGCTTTTTCTAAGTATTGCGGCGCCTGGACGGCCGTCATCGCTGGCTTGCCAGCGATAGCTATCTCAACGGCAACACAGAAGGAACGTCATGCTCGAATCACTGGAAAAAATGCTCGCCAAGGGTGTGGATAACTCGCTGCTGCGCTTCGGCCTCGGCAAGGGTTACCTGGACCTTGGGGACAACACCAAAGCCGCCGAACACCTGCAACGCTGCGTCGACTTCGACCCGAAATACTCCGCCGCCTGGAAACTGCTGGGCAAGGCCCATCAGGCCGCGGGCGACACCGCCGCGGCCCGGCAAGCCTGGGAGCAGGGACTGGAAGCCGCCCGCGGCCATGGCGACAAGCAGGCGGAAAAGGAAATGACGGTGTTTCTGAAAAAGCTCGAAAAAGCCGCGCTCAAAGGTCAATGAAGCGCAGGCCGATGCCGTCGACGTCGACCCGCACCACTTCCATGCGAATCCGCGGCGCCACCGCCGACAGCCCCTGCACCTGGCCATAGACCACCTCGCCGGTGGTCAGGCACGACAAGCTCGGGTGCGTCACATACACGCCCTTGCTGGACAGGTTGCGTGTCTGCCCCAGGCACTCGCCGATGCTGGGATGCTGGATCTTGATGCGCAAGGAGTTCTTGTTATTGGACATCTGTTGCGTCCTTGGAAGGTGCACCTGTGGATAAATCCGTATCGCGGACTTATCCACAGATCATGCCAATCTCGTTTCAGTACCAGCGTTTCTCACCCGCCGGGCGCCTGCGGAAGCGCTTCATGCTCCACATGTACTGGTCCGGATAAGCCCGCACATAACGCGCCACCACCTGGCTCATGGCAGCCACGGAGGTCTCTGTATCAGTGCTGTACATGGCTTCGGGCGCGGCTTCGAGGATCACCTTGAAGCCCGAACCGTCCGGCAACCGCAACGCATGCAGGAACACGCCCACCGCCTTGCCGCCGGCGAGCATATTGGGCACGAACTTGCTGGTCAGCGCCATGGTACCGAGGAACGGCACGAACACCCCGGCGGATTCGGCCGGTTCCGGGTCAGCGGGAATGCCCACCGCACCACCTTTGCGCACTTCCTTGATGACGCTGAGGATGCCTTCCTTGGTGGAGGCGGCAACCCGGTTGCCCAACTGCACCCGCTGCTTGCGCAACAGCTCGTCGACCGCCTTGAGCTTGGGCGGGCGATAGAAAATGATCGGCTTGCACTGGCTGCAATAGAAGTGATTGAGCACTTCCCAGTTGCCCAGGTGGCTGGTGATACCGACCACCCCCTTGCCCGAGGCCAGGGCCTCCTTGAGGATGTCCAGGCCTTCGACTTCGCGCACCCGCTCCATGGAGCGATGGGCCGGCCAGATCCAGGCGCAGGCACTTTCGGTAAAGGACTTGCCGATGCCCATCAGGCTGCGGCCGACCAATTGCTCGCGAGCCACCGGGTCGAGTTCCGGGAAACATTTCGCCAGGTTGATCCGCACCACTTCGCGGGAACGGTTGGGCAGCTTCCACATCATCCAGCCGATGGCCGCGCCCACCCGCTGCACCGCGCACCAGGGCAGCAGTGCAAACAACCGCAACGCCCCCACCAGCATGGCGCCTTTAAACTTGTCCACAGGCCACTCCTGTCGTGATCGAGCTTGTTAGCCGGCTATTGTAACCGTGGCGTGGCCAATGTCGCGTAGCGATCACAATCGGTGGTGTGGTCCATGACCATGCCGGAGGCCTGCATGAGGGCGTAGCAGATGGTCGGGCCAACGAATTTGAAGCCGAGTTTCTTCAGCGCCTTGCTCATCGCCTCGGCCTCGGGGGTGACGGCCGGGACTTCGCCGCGGACCTTGAAATGATTGATCTTCTGCACGCCACCGACAAAGGACCAGAGCAGCGCCACCGGATCCTCCAGCGTCAGCCAGAGCTGGGCATTGCGCCGCGCGGCAGTGAGTTTCAGACGATTACGGATAATCCCCGGATCGAGCATCAATTGCTCGATATCGGCATCGCTCATGGCCGCGACTGCGTGCACATCGAAGCCGAACAAGACCTTCCGGTAGTGCTCGCGTTTCTTCAGGATGGTGATCCACGACAAACCGGCTTGGAACCCTTCGAGCAAAAGCAACTCGAACAGACGCTGCCCATCGCGCAGCGGCACGCCCCACTCCTGATCGTGATAGGCCATGTACAAAGGATCGTCGTTGCACCAAAAGCAGCGTGGCATAAGGCTCCAGGGGGCGTGCGCGTGGCCGAATCGGGTATACTCCCGCCTTTTGAATCGCAGCCCAAGTAACAGGTGAATTTCGTGAGCCAGCCTACGCCAGCCGTGCGTACCTTCCAAGACTTGATCCTCGCCCTCCAGCAATACTGGGCCGAGCAAGGTTGTGTGGTACTTCAGCCCTACGATATGGAAGTAGGCGCCGGCACCTTTCATACCGCCACGTTCCTGCGCGCCATCGGCCCGGAAACCTGGAACGCCGCCTACGTACAACCCAGCCGCCGCCCGACTGACGGCCGCTACGGCGAAAACCCGAACCGCCTGCAGCATTACTACCAGTTCCAGGTAGTCCTCAAGCCGAACCCGGACAACTTCCAGGAGCTGTACCTGGGCTCGCTCAAGCATGTCGGCCTCGACCCGCTGGTGCACGACATCCGTTTCGTCGAGGACAACTGGGAATCGCCAACCCTCGGCGCCTGGGGCCTGGGCTGGGAAGTCTGGCTCAACGGCATGGAAGTCACCCAGTTCACCTACTTCCAGCAGGCCGGCGGCATCGAGTGCTACCCGGTCACCGGCGAAATCACCTATGGCCTCGAACGCCTGGCGATGTACCTGCAGGGCGTCGACTCGGTCTACGACCTGGTCTGGGCCGACGGCCCGTTCGGCAAGGTGACCTACGGCGACGTGTTCCACCAGAACGAAGTCGAGCAGTCGACCTACAACTTCGAACACGCCAACGTCGAGAAGCTGTTCGAACTGTTCGATTTCTATGAAAGCGAAGCCAAGCGCCTGATCGAACTGGACCAGCCGCTGCCGTTGCCGAGCTACGAAATGGTCCTCAAGGCCTCGCACACCTTCAACCTGCTGGATGCACGCCGGGCGATCTCGGTCACCGCGCGCCAGCAGTACATCCTGCGGGTCCGCACCCTGGCCCGTTCGGTGGCGCAGGCCTATCTGATGGCCCGGGCCAAACTGGGCTTCCCGATGGCAACCGCGGATTTGCGTGACGAAGTGTTGGCTAAGTTGGAGGCAGCACAATGAGTGCTCAAGATTTTCTGGTTGAACTGGGCACGGAAGAGCTGCCACCCAAGGCCCTCAATACCCTGGCCGAGGCTTTTCTCGCCGGCATCGAAAAGGGCCTGCAAAGCGCCGGCCTGAGTTTCGAGAGCAAACAGGTCTACGCCGCGCCGCGCCGCCTCGCGGTACTGCTGACCCAGCTGCAAACCCAGCAGCCGGACCGCAGCATCAACCTCGACGGGCCGCCACGCCAGGCCGCCTTCGACGCCGAAGGCAACCCGACCCAGGCCGCCCTCGGCTTCGCCAAGAAATGCGGCGTGGAACTGAGCGAAATCGACCAGAGCGGGCCGAAACTGCGCTACACCCAGAGCATCCAGGGCAAGCCAACCAGCAGCCTGCTGCCGACCATCGTCGAGGATTCGCTGAACGACCTGCCGATTCCCAAGCGCATGCGCTGGGCCGCGCGCAAGGAAGAGTTCGTGCGTCCGACCCAGTGGCTGGTGATGCTGCTCGGTGATCAGGTCATCGACTGCACCATCCTCGCCCAGAAATCCGGTCGCGACTCCCGTGGGCACCGCTTCCACCACCCGGAAAGCGTGCGTATCACCTCGCCGGCCAACTACCTGAACGACCTGCGCGCCGCCTATGTCCTGGCCGACGCTGGCGAACGGCGCGAGCTGATCAGCAAACGCACCACCGAGCTGGCGACCCAGCAGGAAGGCACCGCGATCATGCCGGCCGACCTGCTCGACGAAGTCACCGCCCTGGTCGAATGGCCGGTGCCGTTGGTGTGCGCCTTCGAAGAACGCTTCCTCGACGTGCCTCAGGAAGCCCTGATCACCACCATGCAGGACAACCAGAAGTACTTCTGCCTGCTGGACGGCGAAGGCAAGCTGCTGCCGCGCTTCATCACCGTCGCCAACATCGAGAGCAAGGACCCGCAACAGATCATCGCCGGTAACGAGAAAGTCGTTCGCCCGCGCCTGACCGACGCCGAATTCTTCTTCAAGCAGGACAAGAAACAGAAGCTCGAACAGTTCAACCTGCGTCTGCAAAACGTGGTGTTCCAGGAGAAACTGGGCAGCGTCTACGACAAGGCCGAGCGTGTTTCCAAGCTGGCCGCGTTCATCGCCCCGCGCATCGGCGGCGACGCCCAGCGCGCGGCCCGTGCCGGTCTGCTGTCGAAGTGCGACCTGGCCACCGAGATGGTCGGCGAGTTCCCGGAGATGCAAGGTGTTGCCGGTTACTACTACGCCCTCAATGACGGCGAGCCGGAAGATGTCGCCCTGGCCCTGAACGAACAGTACATGCCCCGCGGTGCCGGCGCAGAACTGCCAGGCACCCTGACCGGTGCGGCGGTGGCGATTGCCGACAAGCTCGACACCCTGGTCGGGATCTTCGGCATCGGCATGCTGCCGACTGGCAGCAAAGACCCCTACGCCCTGCGTCGCGCCGCCCTCGGCGTGTTGCGCATCCTGATCGACAAGCAGCTCGACCTCGATCTGATCGAGACCGTGGAGTTCGCGGTCAAGGCCTTCGGTGCCCGGGTCAAGGCCGCCGGCCTGGCCGACCAGGTGCTGGAGTTCATCTTCGACCGCCTGCGCGCCCGTTACGAAGACGAAGGCGTAGACGTCGCGACCTACCTGTCGGTACGTGCCCTCAAGCCGGGTTCGGCGCTGGACTTCGACCAACGCGTACAAGCCGTGCAGAAATTCCGCCAGTTGCCGGAAGCGGCAGCCCTGGCGGCGGTGAACAAGCGTGTATCGAACCTGCTGAGCAAGGCCGAAGGCAGCATCCCGAGCACCGTGGAAGCCAAGTACTTCGACAACGCCAACGAGTTCTCGCTGTACTCGGCGATCCAGCAGGCGGACCAGGCGGTCCAGCCGATGGCCGCGGCACGCCAGTACAACGAATCGCTGGCACGCCTGGCCGCCCTGCGCGAGCCGGTGGATGCGTTCTTCGAAGCGGTGATGGTAAATGCCGAGGACGCCAAGGTACGCGCCAACCGTTATGCGCTGCTGGCGCGTCTGCGAGGCCTGTTCCTGGGTGTCGCCGATATTTCGCTGCTGGGCTGAGGGCGCGTCTTGAAACTGCTGATTCTCGATCGGGACGGGGTGATCAACCAGGACTCCGACGCCTACATCAAGTCGGTGGAGGAATGGATTCCACTCCCCGGCGCGATCGAAGCCATCGCGCAGTTGAGCAGGGCCGGCTGGACGGTGGCGGTGGCCACCAACCAGTCCGGCATTGCTCGCGGCTACTACGACATCGCCACCCTGGAAGCCATGCACGAGCGCCTGCGTTCGTTAGTGGCGCAACAGGGCGGTACGCTGGGGCTGGTGGTGTATTGCCCGCACGGCCCGGATGAGGGCTGCGCGTGCCGCAAACCCAAGCCCGGCATGTTGCACAGCATTGCCGAACATTATGGGGTGTCGTTGGCCAGGCTATGGTTTGTCGGCGACAGCCTCGGTGACTTGGAGGCGGCGCAGGCCGTCGACTGTCAGCCTGTTTTGGTAAAAACCGGTAAAGGCGAAAAGACACTGGGTAAAACCCTGCCGGTGGGCACCCTGGTTTTTGACGATCTGGCGGCGGTTGCCGCAGAACTTATCCACAACTGAAGCTCTTCTGACCTCCTGACCAAGGACTGTTCGGGAAGCGCTTTTTATAGGCGGGCAATGCCCGCAACGGTAAATGCCGCTATGTCGATCCTGCAGGCCATCAGAACCTTTTTCTTTTACCTGCTACTGGGCACCAGTTCGCTGTTGTGGTGCTCCCTGAGCTTTTTTATCGCGCCGTTCCTGCCGTTCAAGGCACGTTATCGCTTTATCAACGTGTACTGGTGCCGTTGTGCCCTGTGGCTGACCAAGGTCTTCCTCGGCATCACGGTCGAGATCAAGGGTGCGGAGAATGTGCCCGAGCGCCCTTGCGTGATTCTGTCGAATCACCAGAGCACCTGGGAAACCTTCTTCCTCTCGGCCTACTTCTCGCCGTTGAGCCAGGTGCTCAAGCGTGAGTTGCTGTACGTGCCGTTCTTCGGCTGGGCCATGGCCATGTTGCGGCCGATCGCCATCGACCGGGACAACCCGAAGGCGGCGCTCAAGCATGTGGCGAAGAAGGGCGACGAGTTGCTCAAGGACAATGTCTGGGTGCTGATCTTCCCGGAAGGCACCCGCGTGCCGTTCGGTACGGTCGGCAAGTTCTCCCGGGGCGGTACGGCACTGGCGGTGAACGCCGATCTGCCGGTGCTGCCAATTGCCCACAACGCCGGCAAGTTCTGGCCGAAGACCGGCTGGCTGAAGAACCCGGGCACCATCACCGTGGTGATCGGCGCGCCGATGATGGCCGAGGGCAGCGGGCCACGGGCGATTGCCGAGCTCAACGACCGGGTTCAGGCCTGGAACGAGCAGACTCAGCGGGAGATGGGCTCATTGCCGCCGGCACCGGCGGCAGAGGCGTCCGTCGTGGTTTGAGGTAATTGTGGATAACTTGTGTACAAGATTTTGATTTCTTTCAGAAAAACTACCTAAGCGACTGATTTTATTGCTTATTTCTCTGTATGACTTTCTGCTGTAAATCGTGCATAAGTTTTTTCAAGCGATAAAAAAACCGGCTTTAATGCCGGTTTTTCCTGGCTAAATACGCTCCCTTGTAGGAGCTGGCTTGCCGGCGATGAGGCCGTTATGGGCGATGCAAGCGTCAAGGGCGCCATCGCTGGCAAGCCAGCTACAAGGTTTCGTGGTGTCTACAAGGTCGTCGGTAACCTCAGACCTTGTCCAGATCCACGCCCTTGGTCTCCTTCAGGCAGCACAACCCCACCACCAGGCTGACCCCGGTCACCAATACCGGGTACCACAGGCCATAGAAGATATCCCCGGTGTAGACCACCAGCGCAAAGGACACCGTGGGCAGGAACCCGCCGAACCAGCCGTTGCCGATATGGTAGGGCAACGACATCGAGGTGTAGCGGATGCGCGTCGGGAACAGCTCGACCATCACCGCCGCCAGCGGGCCATAGGTCATGGTGGCAATCAGAATCAGCAAGACAATCAGCAGCACCACCATCGGCTCGTTCACCGACGCACTATCGGCCTTGGCCGGATAGCCCGCCGTGGTGATCGCCGAGCGCATCGCCGCTTCGTCGAAACCGCTGATCTTCTGTTCACCCACCGATACCGTCACCTCCGTCCCAGCTGCCGCGGCCTGCGAGCTATAGGGCAGACCCTGCTTGACCAGGAAGGTCTTGACCTTGTCGCACGGGCTATCGAAACGGGCTTTACCCACCGGGTCGAACTGGAAGGTGCAACTCGCCGGGTCGGCCAGCACCACAATCGGCGCCTGCCGGCTGGCCGCATCGATCTGCGGATTGGCGTAATGGCTCAAGGCCTTGAACAGCGGGAAATAACACAGCGTCGCCAGCAGCAGGCCGAGCATCAGGATCGGCTTGCGGCCGATCTTGTCCGACAGCCAGCCGAACAGCACGAAAAACGGCGCACCGATCACCACGCTGATGATCAGCAGGGTATTGGCCTGGGTCGGGTCCATCTTGAGCATCTGGGTCATGAAGAACAGCACGTAGAACTGCGCGGTGTAGAAGGTCACCGCCTGCCCGGCGTTGATGCTGAAGAGGGCAGTCAGGACGATCTTCAGGTTCTGCCAGGAGCCGAAGGATTCGCGGATCGGCGAGCGGCTGACCTTGCCCTGGGCCTTCATTTTCACGAAAGCCGGCGACTCGTGCATGCTCAGGCGGATCCAAGTGGAAATCGCCAGCAGGAAGATCGACAGCAGGAACGGCAGGCGCCAGCCCCAGACTTCAAACTGGTCGCCGCTGATATAACGGCTGGCGAGCACCACCAGCAGGGACAGGAGCAGGCCCAGGGTGGCGGTGGATTGAATCCAGCCGGTATACGAACCGCGCTTGCCGGTCGGTGCGTGCTCCGCCACGTAAGTCGCGGCGCCACCGTATTCGCCACCCAGCGCCAGCCCCTGGAGCATGCGCAGCAGGACCAGGATGATCGGCGCGGCGAGGCCGATGCTGGTGTAGGTTGGCAACAAGCCGACAGCAAAGGTGGAAAGGCCCATCAGGATGATGGTCATGAGGAAGGTGTATTTGCGCCCGATCATATCTCCCAGGCGCCCGAACACCAGGGCGCCGAAAGGCCGGACCAGGAAACCCGCGGCAAATGCCATGAGGGCGAAGATAAACGCCGTGGTGTCGTTGACCCCGGCAAAGAACTGCTTGCTGATCACCGCCGCCAGGGCGCCATAGAGAAAAAAGTCATACCACTCGAAAACCGTCCCGAGGGATGACGCAAAAATGATCTTTCGTTCTTCCTTGCCAGTGCTCGCGGTTGCGCTCACGGACTGTTGCTCGATGTAGTCCGACATTTGCCATGTCCTCGGCCCTGAGGGCCACAGTGATTATTGTTGTTGTTCCACTGTGGATTCCGGCTGACTTCCACCGGAATCCGCTTTTGCACTATTGACGCGATCTACCGGTATAACGCGGCCCCTTGTAGGAGCTGGCTTGCCGGCGATGAGGCCCTGGAGTCATGCATCGCCCATACCGACGCCATCGCCGGCAAGCCGGCTCCTACAAGGGGGCCAGAATTTCCTCCGTTTGAATGTCATGAATGGCCGGGGCATCCTCCAGAATCATCTGCGCCGCCTTCTCGGCAATCATCACCGTTGGTGAACAGGTATTGCCGGAGACGATGTCCGGCATGATCGACGCATCGGCGACCCGCAACCCCGCGACACCGTGCACCCGTAGCCGGGCATCCACCACATCCAGTGCGCCGCTGCCCATCCGGCAGGTGCCCACCGGGTGAAAGATCGTCGTACCGATCCGCGCGGCCGCCTCATGCAACTGTTCTTCAGTTTGCAGCGCCGCCCCGGGCAGGTATTCCTCGGGTTGGAAGCGCCGCAGGGCAGGGGAGTCGACAATGCGCCGAGTCAGCCGGATTGCCTCGGCCGCGACGTTCAGATCCTCGGGATCGCTCAGGTAATTCGGGTCAATCAATGGCGGCACATCCGGATCGGCCGAACGAATATCGATCCGCCCCCGACTCATCGGTCGCAGGTTGCACACCGAGGCGGTAAAGGCCGGGAACCGATGCAGCGGCTCACCGAAGCGTTCCAGCGACAAGGGCTGCACGTGGTACTGCAAATTGGCCGAGGGCTGCTCCGGCGAGGACTTTACGAACGCCCCCAACTGGCTCGGCGCCATGGCCAACGGACCACTGCGGTCGTAGAGATAACGCAGGCCCATGCCGACTTTGCCCCACAGGCTATTGGCGACCTGGTTGAGGGTACGGGCATGGCTGAGCTTGTAGATCAGGCGCAGTTGCAGATGATCCTGCAGATTACCGCCGACACCCGGCAATTCGTGATGCAGCGCGATCCCGAGGTTTTCCAGCAAGGGCCGCGGGCCGATGCCCGAACGCTGGAGAATGCCGGGGGAGCCGACCGAACCGGCAGACAAAATGATCTCGCGACGAACGTTGAACACATGTTCCTCACCCTGCCAGCGCGCGACAACGGCACAGGCGCGGCCCTGTTCCAGGGTTACCCGGTCAACCTGGACTCCGGTCAGGATCGTCAGGTTGGGGCGCTTGAGGATCGGCCGCAGAAAGGCTTTCGACGAATTCCAGCGTACGCCGGAACGCTGGTTGACCTGAAAGTACCCACAGCCCTGGTTATCGCCAGCGTTGAAATCGCTGACGCTGGCGATACCGTTTTCAGCCGCGGCGTCGCGGAAGGCGTCGAGGATCGACCAGGAGTAGCGCTGCTGCTCGACCCGCCATTCGCCCTGGTCGTTGTGGAATTCGCTGGCGCCGCCAAAGTGGTTTTCGCTGCGCTTGAACAACGGCAGGACATCGTTCCAGGCCCAGCCCGGGTTACCTTGCGCGGCCCAGCGATCATAGTCGCCGGCCTGGCCACGCATGTAGATCATGCCATTGATCGAAGAACTGCCGCCCAACACCTTGCCGCGTGGGTAGCCGAGGCTGCGCCCTTGCAGGCCGGGTTGTGCTTCGGTCTTGAAGCACCAGTCGGTGCGTGGATTACCGATGCAGTACAGATACCCTACCGGCACATGAATCCACGGGTAGTTATCCCGGCCGCCGGCTTCGAGCAGCAACACATGGTTCCGCGGATCGGCGGACAGCCGATTGGCCAGCACACAGCCTGCGGGCCCGGCACCGACTATCACGTAGTCATAGGGCAGGTGGGCGGATGACATAGGCAACCTCGCCTTTTTTATTGTTCTTGCCTCCCTTCATGTTATTGATTAGTTTCGAGATGAAAACCTTCGTTTTTGCGCAAGTGCTGTGCGTTTTCAAGCAAGGCAGTGAACCCTGCGATTCACAAGGAAGCCCGATGTTCGACTGGAACGATCTACGTTTTTTCCTCGAGTTGCAGCGCAGCGGACGCCTGCTGACCGCGGCCAAGCGCCTGAACACTACCCACAGCACCGTGGCCCGGCATATCGAGACCATCGAGCAGAGTCTGGGCACGGCGCTGTTTGTCCAGCATGCCCAGGGCTACGAGCTGACGCCTTCGGGCCAGGCCTTGCTCAAGCATGCCGAGGCCATGGAAAATGTCGCCTTGCTGGCCCAGGAGGAAATCACCCAGGCCATCGCGCCCCTGGGCAAGATCCGCCTGGGGGTGACCGAAGGGATCGGCATCATGTTTCTCACCACTCGCATGGGCAGCCTGTACGAACGTTATCCGGGGCTGGAAGTGGAACTGGTGGCGGTGCCGCGTTTCGTCAGCATCCTCAACCGCGAGGCGGAAATCAGCATCCACCTCGACCGGCCGAATGCCGACCTGTTGATCACTCGCAAGCTGACCGACTATCGCCTGGCGCTGTATGCCAGCCCGGACTACCTCGCCCGGGCGCGGGCGTTGCAGCACCGGGATGATCTGTCGCAACACAACTGGATCGGCTACGTCGACGACCTGCTGTTCAGCGAGGAACTGCTGTTCCTCAACAACTTCTGCCGCACACCGAATGTGATTTTTCGCAGCACCAGCGTGATAGCCCAGCAACAGGCGGCGCGGGCCGGGCTGGGGATTGCGGTGTTGCCCAACTACATGGCCAAGGACGACCCGCAACTGGTGCGGGTATTGCCGGAGGAAACCATCCAGCGCAGCTACTGGATCAGTACCCGACGGGAGCTGCACAAGTCAGTGCGCTTGCGAGTGGTGTGGGATTTTCTGCTGGCGTTGTGCGCGAGTGAGCAGGGGGTGTTGCTGGCGCAGTAAAAATATCGACCCTCAGCTTTTCTTGTAACACTCCATTTGCGAAAAGCTCCCCCCATTGATGCGAATGGAGGTGGCATCGTCATTGGTAATTTCCTGGGGCGGCGTAAAACCGAGCATCGACGAGGCCCGGGTCGCATTGATCCATTCCAGCCGGCCCTTGATCAGCGCGCCGTCGAGCGAGCCGGCACTGCTGTGGATACGCACGGTGTCCTTGCCATGCTGGTAGAAGAAGACGAACGGCCCGTTCAGACCAGGACACTCGTAACTGCTCAGCAGCCTGGGCTTCGGCATATAGCCGCTGTTGATGATGCCGACATAGATCACCGAATAACCGATATACGCCAGCACCGGTACCGCCGCCAGCGCCCCGGCCCAGTACCAGCGGCGCTTGCGGTTCGATCTGTCTGGCAAAGGCTCGACAGGCGAGTTATCCACAGGCGGGACCGCCTCGGGAGAGAGTAACTCGGCGGAGATGGGTTCACGCCCCCCCGGAATAGCCTCTGCTGCTTCGACCACCCGAACCACGCTGGCCGGCAGCGGCTCGGCGAGCACCGGCTCATCCATGCGGGCCTGCCGCAAAACCGGCTCGGGTCTGGGCAACAAACGCAGGTTGCGCTGAATGATCCGACTTTCCACCAGCACAAAAATCGCACAGGCCAGTGGCATCGCCAGCACCAGGCCCGGTGCCTGGGTCGCCACCCAATCGGCAATCAGCGGATCGGACATGCCGATATCCCCGGCCACCCAACCCAACAAGGCACCGCCCGCCGGGATCAACCACGGATAACGCTTGAACAGTCCGCTGACAAACAAACTGCCATACATCAGCATCGGGATGCTCAGCAGCAACCCCAGCACCAGGATCCCCAGGTTGTCCTGGGCCACGGCGGCCAAGGCCACCACATTATCCAGGCTCATGGTCAGGTCGGCGAAGACGATAAGCCCGATCACCGACCACAGGGTGCCACCCGAATGCTGCGGCAGATGCTCGGCGCCCTCATCGTCGACCAACAGCTTGATGGCAATCACCACCAAGGCGCACATGCCCAGCAGTTTCAGGCAGGGCACCTTGAGCAACAGGCTGATCACCGAGGTGAACAGGATTCGCAACCCGACCGCCACGCCCATCCCGGCGAACAGCGCCTGGCGCATCTGCCGCGCCGGCAGATGACGGCAGGCGAGCGCAATGACCACGGCATTGTCGCCGCTCAGCAGCAGGTCGAGCAGGAACACCTGCAACGTCAGGTTGATGCCCTGTATCCCGGTATCCAAGCCGATCATCTTGCCGCTCCCGCAACCATCGTCATCAATTCAGCAAACCTCCCACACCACAGAACAGACCGGCCAGAGAGGCGAACCCGAACACCAGGCCCACTACCCACGCATACCCGCCCTGTAACCGGAAAGCTCCGGTCAATTGTGTGCGGGCCAACCAATAGAGCAGGCCCAGCACCGCCGGCAGCAACAGCGCGTTGACCACCCCGGTGAAAATCGACAGCTCGACCAGATTGACCCCGGAACCCACCAGCACGCCGGCCCCCAGCAACATGGCGCCGAATGCCGCGTAGAACCAGGGCGCTTCGGTGGGCCGCTGTTCCAGCGAATGCCGGCGGCCGGTGGCCTCGCCAACGCCCCAGGCCACGGTCAGGCAGACCACGATAGTGGCCACCAGTGCGCCCCCGGCCAACCCCATGGCAAAGACCCCGCGCCCAACCGTCTGGCCCAGGGACGCGGTAAAGGCATCGGCCAGTTGCGGTACGCTGGTCAAGGTAAAGGCGGTGTCGGCTCGGTTGAAACACGCCGCCGCGGCAATCACCACGGCGGCCGTGAGGATCTGGCAAAGGGTCGCACCGAGCAACGTTTCAATGCGCGCTGCTTTCAAGTGCCTGGCATCGAGGCCTTTGTCGATCAACGCCGACTGTTGGTAGAACACTGTCCACGGCATGACACTGGTCCCCAGGTTGGCGGCCACCAGATACAGATAGGCATTATTGTGAAGCGGCATCTGGTACCACTGCGCGATGATCTGCCGGGGATCGGGGTGAGCGTTCCAGGCCACGGCGATAAAGGCCACGCCGAACAGACCGAGGCAAATCGCGACCCGTTCGACGCCCCGGTAGGAGCCGGTGCAGACCATCGCGAAAATCAGTACCACCAGCACACCGATGGTTTCCCACAAGGGCACGCCGAACAGTTCACCGACCCCGGCCAGCCCGCTCAACTCGGTCACCAGCGCGCCGAAACAACTGAGCACCAGTGTCGCCAGGGACAGCAACGCAATGCCCCGGCCAAACCGCTGGCGCACCAGCTCACCGAAGCCCTTGCCCGTTCCCAGCCCCAGACGGATCGAGAGTTCCTGCGCGGTGTACAGCAGGGGAATGATGAGGAACTGCAGCAACAGCAGCCGATAGCCCCATTGCGCGCCACTCTGCGCGGCGGTGATCACGCTGCCGGCTTCAGTATCCGCCAGCATCACCACCAGCCCCGGGCCGACGGCGGCGGCCATCAGGCGCAGTCGGCTCGAGGGCATTGAAACGCTTGGCATCATGTCTGTTCCCGGCGCATGGAGTGCGTGTGCGTAGAAGGTAAAAATCCCGTTCATCGACCCTGGCGGGATGTCAGGGTCGGCTATTTACCTGCGGGCCACTTTTGAAATCCTTGAGGAACGCCGTATCCGGTGACAGCACCAGGGTCGGCGCGGATTCGGACAAGGATTGCCGGTAAGTCTGCAGGCTGCGGTAGAGCTTGTAGAACGCGGGGTCCTTGTCGAACGCCTGGGACGAGATCCGATTCGCCAGGGCATCGGCTTCGCCCCGGGTGATGCGGCTTTGCCGTTGTGCTTCGGAGATCAGCACCGCCCGTTCGCGCTCGGCATTGGCCTGGATCTGTTGCGCCCACTCGAAGCCCTGGGCGCGCAGTTCCTTGGCCTCGCGCTGACGCTCGGACTTCATCCGGTCATAGATGGCCTGGCTGGTTTCAAACGGCAGATCGGCGCGATGAAAACGCACTTCGGTGACTTCAATACCCAGGGGCCTGGCCTTCTCCACCACTTCGCTCTGGATATGCTCGACGATCTTCGGCCGCTCGGCGGACAACAACGACTTGAGCATCACCTGTCCCAGTTCGCGGCGCAGCGACGAGCTGACCAACTGGGCCAGTTGCGCATTGGCCTGGTCCACCGTGCGCAGGGCCTGATAGAAACGCAGCGGATCGACGATGCGATAACGCGCATAAGTTTCCACCTCCAGACGTTTCTGGTCGCCGAGTATCACCTGTTCGGAAGGCGGCGCCAGGGTCAGGATACGGGTGTCGTAATAAATGACGGTGTCGATCAACGGCACCTTGAGTTTCAGGCCCGGCGTACTCACCGGCGCGGTCGGTGCCCCGAGCCTGACCACCAGGGCCTGCTGCGCTTCATCGACGGTATACAGCGAGGCGCCGAGCCCCCACAGAACAACCAGCGTCAGGATCACCAGAGCCACGCGAATCGACGGTTTCATCGGGTCTGCTCCTTGACCGGACGCTTGTCCTGTTCCGATAGCGGCATATAGGGCACCACGCCCGAAACGCCTTTGCCGGAAGTGTCGATGATCACCTTGGAAGCTCTTTTCAGCACTTCATCGGTGCTTTCCATGTACAGGCGCCAGCTGGTCACGTCCTTGGCCTGTGCATAACTTTCGTACACCGCCAGGAAGCTTTTCGCGTCGCCTTCAGCCAGGTTCACCGCCTGAGCCTTGTAGGCTTCGGCCTCCTGATTGATATGCGACGCTTCGCCCCGGGCCCGCGGAAGAATGTCGTTGGCGTAGGACTCGGCCTCGTTGCGCGCACGCTCCTGGTCGGCCCGGGCCCGCTGCACATCGTTGAAGGCATCGATCACCGCCGGCGGCGGGTCGACGCGCTGCAACTGGATCTGGGTGATCAGTACCCCGGCTTTTTCATCGTCGAGCAGGCGTTGCAACAACGTCTTGGTTTCCTCGGCGATCTCCTGGCGCTTGTCCGACAGGGCCGCCTGGATCGGCGTGCGCCCGATAACTTCGCGCAGGGCACTTTCGGCGGCCAGCTTGATGGCGAATTCGGGCTTGTCCATGCTGAACAGAAATTGTCCGGCGTCCTTGATCCGCCAGAACACCGCGCAGTCGGCCTCGACAATATTCTCGTCGCCGGTAAGCATCTGCTTGTCGCGGGACAGGCTGCTGTCGTTCAGGCCGAGCGCGGGAGCGTGCCCCAGTTGCAACTGGTTGACCGTGGTGACCTTGGGCAGTAGCACCGTTTCGATGGGGAAGGGCAGGTGGTAGTGCAAGCCGGCCTCAGTGGTGTCGACCCATTTGCCAAAACGCAGGACGATGCCTTGTTCGTCGGGCTGGACCTTGTAGATGCCCCCGACGATCCAGACAAACGCCAGCAACCCGGCGAGCAGCGCCAGACCTTTGCCTTGCAGTCCCGTGAGGGCAACGAAACGATTGGCCCGCAAGCCCATCGCGCGGGCTTGGTCGCCCAGCGAGGCGGAAGGGCTTTCCGGTTCCAGGGGGGTCAAGGGCTGCGGGTCGGGCATGGTCTTATCCTGGAGGACGGTTTGCCGGGAGGCACTGATCGGATTTTTTATTACCGCATATTTCTGGACATCATACAGCCGAGGCCTGAACCCCTCCTGACTTGGCGCAATGATTGAGGTGCCTGCGGCGCAAATGTGCTGACTGGGAAGTATTCCCAGGAATAAGCCTGAGCCGGGGCGAACGCGCGCTACTTGCCCAGTATTGCCAGATGCATGTCCTGCAGCGGCAGGACACGTTTGACCGCCCCCAGTTTTATCGCTTCCTTGGGCATGCCGAAGACCACGCAACTGGCCTCGTCCTGGGCCACGGTCGCGGCGCCCGCGTCAGACATTTCCTTGAGACCACGAGCACCATCGTCGCCCATCCCGGTCATGATAATACCGGTGGCGTTCTTCCCGGCGAATTTGGCCACCGAGCGAAAAAGCACATCCACCGACGGCCGATGGCGATTGACCAGCGGACCGTCCGCCACCTGCACATGGTAATAGGCGCCGTTGCGCACCAGCATCATGTGTTTGCCGCCCGGGGCGATTAGCGCCAGGCCCGGCAGCACCCGATCATTGTGTTGCGCCTCGCGGACTTCAATCTGCGCCAGCCCGTTGAGACGCTGGGCAAAGGAGGCGGTGAACTTCTCCGGCATATGCTGAACGATGACAATCCCCGGGCAGACTCTCGGCAACACGGTGAGCAGCGCCTCCAGGGCCTGGGTTCCCCCCGTGGAAGTACCGATGGCGACAATCCGTTCGGTGGTCTGGGCCATCGCGTGGCTGCCAGCCGCCGACAACATCGCATCGGCATTCAGCTTGCTGGCAACCTCAAGACGTGGAGCGGCGACACGTTGGCTGAGATTCCTGACATTGGCCCCGGCCGCACCACGAACGGCACCCAGCAGATGCGCGGCGGACTCCAACAGGAAATGCTTAACGCCGCCCTGCGGCTTGGTGATGATATCCACCGCTCCGGCCGCGAGCGCCTGCAAGGTGGTCTCGGCGCCGCGTTCGGTCAGCGAGGAGCAGATAAGCACCGGGGTGGGACGCTCGGCCATGATCTTTTTCAGGAAGGTGATGCCGTCCATGCGTGGCATTTCCACGTCCAGCACAATCACATCCGGCCAGGCCTTGGCCATTTTATCCATGGCGAAGATCGGGTCGGCGGCGACCGTCACGTCGATATCCGGGGCCTGGTCGAGAATCGCCATCAGTACCTGCCGGACCACGGCGGAGTCATCGACCAGCAGAACGCTTATTCTTTTCATGACTGCCTTCCAGCGTTTTCAAAGAGAGATGCCGGACCCAGACGTCACCGCTCCAGGTATCGAAGACCAGGTTGCGATGCCCGGTGCCCCCCAGGTCCATGGCACAAGGCGACCATTGCAGACGCGCCGCGATGGCCGTGACCGCCGCGCGGTTCAAACCGGCGATATCAGCGGTGGGATAATCACGCGATTGTTCGGGAAACATCTCACCGCCGCCGAACAACTTCAGCTGATACTCGCTGGCCTCGCTCTGATGGCCATGAATATTCTGTATCAGCCACTCGAAGGCTTCATCGACATAACTGCCGTCCAGGGTCACGCCGCGCTGTCGACGGTTGGGCAGCAGGCAATGGGATATCCCGCCCAGCTTGCGCAGCGGATGCCAGACAATCATCGAAACACAGGAGCCCAACAGGGTATGGATACGGGCGGGACTGTTGCGAAAGCACAGGCTCCCGGGAGCCAGGTAGATTTCCTCGACGTCCATGGCGATGGCGACCTTCATGGCTTTTGATAGATGGAGGGGGCCACCAGCTTGAACGCGTCACTGACGCCGTGCAGGCTTTCCGAGTGGCTGATGATGAAATAACCGCCACGCCGGAGAAACGGCAGGAGGCGGTTGACCACTTTGCGCTTGGTCTCCTGATCGAAGTAGATCATCACATTGCGCAGGAAAATGACCTCGAACTCCCCCAGTTGCGGCAGGCTGTCGTTCAGATTGACCTGTATGAAGCTGACCCGCTGGCGCAGGGCCTTGTCGATCAGGAAAGTCCCGGCCTGCTGGCCGATGCCCTTGAGGCAATAGCGGCTCAGCAACGCCGGCGGCAGGTTGCTCGCCCGCTCCATCGGGTAGTGCCCGCTGCGGGCCTTGGTCAGCACCTGGGTGCTGATATCCGAACCGATCACCTCCCAGGGCGTACTGCCCAGACCCTCGGCCAGGGTCATGGCCAGGCTGTAAGGCTCTTCGCCCGACGAACTGGCCGCGCTCCAGACCCGGAAAGTTTTCCCCGGCGCGGCGCGAGGCAACACCTGTTGACGCAGAAAATCGAAGTGCTTGGGTTCGCGGAAGAAGTACGTCTCGTTGGTGGTCAACAGGTCGAGGGCCACCTGCAGTTCACCCTTGTTCTCCTTGCCCATGATCAGTTTGAAATAGGCACCGTAGCTCTCCAGCTCGTGGTGTTTGAGGCGTTTGAACAAACGTCCTGCGACCAGGGCCTTTTTCGCGGGCGACAAGCTGATGCCCGCCACACCGTAGAGCCAGGCCTGAAACTGGGTAAATTCGCGATCCTCGAGCGTAATGCCGTTCACCCTGCGCCTCCCTCTTCGCCACTCACTGCACCTGCTGTGGGTGGCTGTCACCGACCTCCGCCAATTGCGACATCTCGTCCACGGACAACACCCGATCAACTTGCAGGACAATGACGAACTTACCCTCGACCTTGGCCATGCCGCTGATGAAATCAGCGCGAATGCGCGCACCGAAGCTCGGCGGTGGTGCCATCTCGGCCGCCGGTATTTCCAGCACCTCGGACACCGTGTCGACCAGCAAGCCGATATCCTGGGCCTGGCGGTCGTCGCTGCTGGCTTCGATGATCACCACGCAGCTGCGCCGGGTCACGGTGGAACGCTGTTGTCCGAAACGCGCCCCCAGGTCCACCACCGGCACCACGGCACCGCGCAGGTTGATCACGCCACGGACAAAGGCGGGCATCATCGGTACAGGTGTAACGTGGCCGTACTCGATGATTTCCTTGATCCCCAGGATACCAATGGCGAACATCTCGCCGGCCAGCAAGAACGTCAGGTACTGCGCCTCCTGCGCCGGCAGCACCGCGGTCGCCTGTCGGGTAGTGGTTAATGCGCCCATGTTGCTCTCCTGCATGAAAAGGGCCCGCGTCCGGGCGTCGCTCAGAACCGGGTGAACTCGCTTTCGTCGGGGCCGGCGGCCTGGGCGAAGCTCTTGTGCGAGGCCGGTTGCATGGCCCGCACCACGGCTCGCGGCGTACCGACCGCCGAGCGCGATTTGCCTTGCGCCACGATCACCGGCGCGCTGACCGCCTCCAGCGTGAAAAAGCTCATTGCCTGCTGCAACTGTTCGGCCTGGCTGCTCATTTCTTCGGCGGTAGCGGCCAACTCCTCGCTGCTCGAAGCGTTTTGCTGGGTGACCTGGTTGAGCTGGTTCATCGCGGTATTGATCTGCGCCACGCCAGCCGCCTGTTCTTCGGAGGCCGCGGTGATCTCCTGGACCAGGTCGGAGGTCTTGTTGATCGAAGGGACCATCTCGTCCAGCAAGTGCCCGGCCCGTTCGGCCATTTCGACGCTGCTGGTGGACAGCTCGCCGATTTCCTGCGCGGCCACCTGGCTGCGCTCGGCCAGTTTGCGCACTTCCGCCGCCACCACCGCGAAGCCCTTGCCATGCTCACCGGCGCGCGCCGCTTCAATGGCCGCGTTCAAGGCCAGCAGATTGGTCTGGTAGGCAATGTCGTCGATGATGCTGATGCGCTGGGCAATCTTCTTCATGGCCTGGACGGTCTGTTGCACCGAGTCGCCGCCATCGGTGGCTTCCTTGGCCGCCTTGCTTGCCATGCCATCGGTGATCTTGGCGTTCTCAGTGTTCTGGTTGATGCTGGCGCTCATCTGCTCGACGGAGGCACTGGTCTCTTCGACACTGGCCGCCTGCTCGCTGGTGGCCTGGCTCATGGACTGGGCCGTGGCGCTGACTTCCTCGGACGCGCTGGCCAGGTTGTCGGCGGCGGTGCGTACTTCACCGATAATCTGCGAGAGCTTGCCGACCATGGCCTGCATGGCCGTGAGCACCTGACCGGTCTCGTCCTTGGAGCCCGCTGCAATGGTGACCGCCAGATTGCCCTCGGCCAACTGGCCGGCAACCCCGGCCGCAGTTTTCAGCGGGTTGGCAATGATCCGCGAAATGAACAACGCCAGGGCAATCCCCACGAGCAGGGCCACGATCACCGAGGCCATGATCGACAGCCGTCCATTGGTGTAGATCTCGTTACCCCGTTGATTGGCGGCCGTCGCGCCGGTGTCGTTGAGTTCGATTATTTTCAGCAGATCGGTGGCGATCACTTCAAAGGTTCGCTTCGAATCGCCTCTGAGAACCGCCATGGCTTGCTCCCGTCCGCCCTCCTGCCGGGACTCGGCGAACATTTTCTTGCTGCTCGCCAGGTAGCTCTCCCAGTCGTTCTTGAACGTATCGAACAGCGCTTGTTCCGCAGGGCCGGAGATCAGGCCTTCCTTTTCATAACGGACAATACGGGTGTCGACATCCTTGCGGGCATCGGCAGCCTCCTGTTCATACTGAGCCTGTTCCGTCGGACCTTCGGCCAGCAGATAGCGGATCTCCTTGATCCGGTAGTTGGCGACAAAAAACCGAATGCCCGAGGACAGGCGCACGGAGGGCAACCAGTTCTCGCGCATGTCAGTGGCCGTCTGGTTGACCTGACGCAGTTGAATGACGGCAAACGCCCCCATCGCCGCCATCAGTGCCAACACCACCAGAAACGAAGCGATGATCTTGGTTGCTATCCTCAAATCGTAGAACCATTTCATTGAAGAGCCCCTCCATGTACGGTGTGGTTGGCTGAGTTGCCAGGTTTGCTATCGGTCAAGGAATAAACTGCGGCCTGGCGGGTTTCACGCTGGACCAGTTCGCCCAGCAGCGCAGGAACATCGAGAATCAGTGCCACCTCGCCGCTGCCCAGGATGGTTGAGCCACTGATACCGCGCAGTGCGTTGAACAGCTTGCCAAGGGGTTTGATGACGGTCTGGAATTCCCCCAGCAGGTCATCGACTACCAGTCCGGCCTTTTGCTCGGCACAACGCACCACCACCACGTTCTCGCGGCGAACGCTGTGCCCCGCATGACCGAAGTGGTCGCGTAGGCGCACCAGCGGCAGGACTTCACCGCGCAGGTCCAGGTAGTTGTTTCCCGACAGATCCTGACGCTGCCCGGCACTCAACTCGATGCATTCCTGGACCATTTCCAGCGGCACCACGTAGTGGATCTGGCCGATGCCAACGAGGAATCCGTTGATGATCGCCAGGGTCAACGGCAGGCGGATACGGATGATCGTGCCTTGCCCGGGTTGGCTATCCAGATCGACGGTACCGCGCAACAGCGTGATGTTGCGCTTGACCACGTCCATGCCCACGCCGCGTCCGGACAGATTGGTCACCGCCTCGGCGGTGGAAAAACCCGGCTCGAAAATCAGGTTGTAGATTTCCTGGTCCGTCAGGTTCGACGCCGCGGCGACCAGGCCGCGCTCGACAGCTTTTTGCAGGATCCGATCACGATTGAGACCGGCACCATCGTCGGCAATCTCCAGCACGATGCTGCCCGAATCGTGAAAGGCGTTGAGCTGCAGCCGGCCCTTGGCGGGCTTGCCGGCGGCCTGGCGTACCGATGGGGATTCAATGCCGTGATCCATTGCATTGCGCAACAGGTGCATCAGCGGGTCGCCGATTTTCTCCACCACGGTCTTGTCCAGCTCGGTGTCGGCACCGCTGATCAGCAGTTCGATGTCCTTGCCCAGCTCCTGGCTGACATCCCGCACCACCCGGCGGAAGCGGTTGAATGTATCGCCGATGGGGATCATCCGCAGGTGCAGCGCGCCGTCGAGGATCTCCTCCACCAGCCCCGACACCACCGAAGTGGACTCCTGCAACGGGCCGCTCGGGCTACTACGCGCCAACAGGTTGGCCCCGGCGCTGGCGATGACCAGCTCGCCGACCAGGTTGATCAGCTCGTCCAGCTTGTCGGCATTGACCCGGACAAACCGCGCTTCGACAGCCGTAGCCTGGGGCTGCTCACGCTGCCGGCCCTGTTTTTCCAGGGCCGACTGCACCACGGCCGCTTCGACCACGCGCTGTTCAATCAGGATTTCGCCCAGTGGCATGGCTGGCGCGCCGGCCGACTCGGCATGCTCGCGCTGGGCGCGCAAGCCATCCTCCAGCTCCTGGGCCGTCAGCGCACCACATCGGGTGAGGATCTCCCCCAGTCGCGCCGGCTCTTCGGGCAGCGCGGCGATGACTCGCAGGTATTCTTCCAGGCGACTGTAGGGCGCCAGGATATGAATCTGGCAGTCGTCGCGCACAAAATCGAAAGCTTCAGCAATGGTTTCACGACTGGCATCCGAGTCCAGGTCGATCTCGAACCCCAGGTGGCAGCTCTCGGCATCGAACCGCTCCAGGGCGGGCAGGGTGTCGGCGAGGGTGACCACATGGATGATCTCGCCCAGGGTGTTCAGGTAACGAAGAAAGGACAGCGGGTCCATGCCATTGCGAAACACATCGGCACCGAACCGCAGGGAGATGTGCCAATAGCCGGAGCCGACCGAGTCCTGGCCAGGTACCGGCTGGGCCACCGGGATCTCGAGCAAGGCCGGCACGACAGACGTCGCCCGCACGGCCTGGTAGTTCTGCAATCCTTGCCGCAGCGCCGCCTCACGCTCCAGGGCGATGTCGCTCAACGCCTCGCCGGCACCGGCGACGACGTCAACCAGCTCCAGCATATGGTCGGCGCTTCTGAGCAGCAGGGCGATCAACGGCGCATCGACCTGGATGGCGCCCTCGCGCAAGCGATCGAGCACGTCTTCGACGATATGGGTAAAACCGACGATGGGACTCAAGCCGAACAGTCCGGCAGCCCCCTTGATGGTGTGCGCCGCGCGGAAGATTGCACCGATGGCGTCGCTGTCATCGGGTTCGGACTCCAACTGCAGTAACGACGATTCCATGTCCTGGAGCAGCTCGCGCGCTTCCACGATAAAGGTCTGCTGCGCCTGGTCGAGATTGATGGTCACGATAGAGTCCCTTTTATCGCCCCGGGGTCAGAGAACCACGGGAAGCTGTCAACGCTGGATCAAGGCTGACCCAGCGTACCGCCCAGGTCACACAATTCGAACACCTCAAGCACCGCCGGGCTGTGCCCGCTCAGTTGTAGCGCAACGCCTGTGCGCAAGGTTTCGCGCTTGGCGAGCATCAACAGTTGCAGGCCCGCGCCGTCGATTTCAGTGACCTGCGAGAGGTCAATGTCCAGCGGGCTGGCCAGCGTCAGGAACGGCGCCAGTTCGGCATACAGCTGCGCGGCGGTGTAGATGGTCATCTCACCTTCGATACCCAGGTGGGGGGTCGAAGTGTTTGCTTGGCAAATGATCGGCATGCTCGAGTCTCCCTGTTTGCCCGGTCTGATGGTGTCCGGGCTCAGGGCAGGATCAGCTTGGACACGGCCGCGAGCATCTGTGCCGGCTGGAACGGCTTGACCACCCAGGCCCGTGCCCCCGCGGCCTGCCCCTCCTGCTTCTTGCTTTCCTGGGACTCGGTAGTGAGCATGATGATCGGGGTGAATTTGTAGCTGGGCAGCTTTTTCACTTCCTTGACGAAGGTGATGCCATCCATGTTCGGCATGTTCACGTCACTGATGATCAGGTGAACTTTCTGCCCGGTGAGCTTGCCCAGCGCGTCCTTGCCGTCGCTGGCTTCGATCACGTCGTAACCGGCGCTTTTGAGCGCGATGCTGACCACCTGACGGACACTGCTCGAATCGTCGACCACCATTACGTTTTTTGCCATGACCGGCTCCTAAAAGAAGGTGATTTCCTGGATCTTAGCGGGCTGATTGACGTTGACCTTACCCGTGTGGTGATTACGCCGCTGCTCGTCGGTGGCGTAGGTCAACTCCATTTCCGCCAGCCAGGCGGGCGCGTCGACCAGCACCGTGGCGCCCGGCACCTGGGCCTCGCGCAGGTGACGGAGCAGGGCCTCCATGTTGTTGCGCACCTGCGCGAGGATCTGGCTGACCCGATCCTGGAATTGCAGGTTGATCAACACCTCGGTGACCTCGTCGCGAATCCCCAGGCCTTCGCGTTGCAGCAGGGCCGATGATTCCGAGAGCTGACCGGTGATGCTCTTGAAACGCTCAAGTACCCCCTGGATGCTGGCTTCCGAGTCAGCCACCGAATCCTTGTCATGATCGGTACTGCTGGCCGCGGCCTCGACCAACTGGTTAATGGCGCCGTTGATGATGTCGACCTTGGCGGACATCTTCTGCCCGGTTTCGCTGGATTGGCTGGAGAGGGTCCGTACCGCGTCGGCGACCACCGCAAAGCCGCGTCCCGCCTCACCGGCACGGGCGGCCTCGATGGCGGCGTTGAGCGCCAGCAGGTTGGTCTGTTGGGCGATGGCCGCCACTTCGCCGGCCATGGCCCGTAGCTCGCCGGTATAACCGGTGAGGTTGCGCACCTGTACCAGCATCTCGTCACGGCTTTGCTGAATGGTCTTGAGCGACTCGATCACATGCAGCAACTCGGCATCACTCTTGGCCAATACTTCCAGCGCCCCCCCCTGGTTCTGGTGGGCCAGATCGCCCGCCGTGGCCTGGGAGGCATCGACGGTCTGTCGCAAGCGCTCGGAAATGGCGCTGAAACGGCTGGTCAGTTCAATGATGGCAGTCTCGGTTTCAGTCCGAGAGCTTTCGATTTGCCGGGACCAGATAGGGATCGCTTCCAGGCAGACGGCCTCCAGACCACCGGTTGGGGCGCTATCGGTGGTGGTCTGCGCGGCCTCGGCGTCACTCAGGATCCGGGCTGACAATTGCCGATAGTGACGCTGGTTCAGGAGTCCGACGAGAGCACCCACCACCAACAAACCCGCCGACCAGGCCAGGTTGGCAGGGCGCCAGTCGCTCAACAGCAACACGCACACACCACTGGCGGCGGGAACAAAAGGTATCCAGAAGAAAGCACCAGCCTGGGGGGCGGGCGGTAAACCCTGCAGGTTGCTGGATGACGACATAGGATCCTCCCTGAATCAGTTGGACAAAGCTCCACTGCACAACAAGGCTATCCGCCAAAACCCCAGCCTGCTTGAGCATGGCGCGGGGCCAGTCGTCGGATAGTGGTAAACCGTTCAATGAGCGGGTGCGGCACAATGCCATCTATGGGCACAGACTCATGAGTGTAGACGGGCTTGCTGAATACAGAAGGGCGAGTTTGCTTTTAAATCGTAGGGGGTGGACGCGCACCGACGCCACCTCGAAGCTGGCGATTCCTCACGACCCTCAGCCATTCCGAATGGAAGTGGATATCTCTACTACATTTCATGTGGCACAGCCTCGCCAACGTCGCAGATGTACGAACGCAATACATGATGAAATGGGAGAGCCGTAATGGAATACCTGGCCAACTTATTACGCTCCGACGGATTCATGCCCCATGGGCACTGCTACTTGTGGATACCTGAACTGCTGTGGACGAATGTTATTTCGGACACCCTGATTGCTTTTGCCTATATGACAATCCCGATCACCCTGGTCTACTTTATCCGGAAAAGGCGTGATATCCCGTTTGACTGGATGTTTGCTGCCTTTGGGATATTTATCCTCGCGTGTGGCAGCACCCACGTGATGGAAATATGGACCATCTGGCATCCCAGTTACTGGCTATCGGCCCTGATCAAGGCCATTACCGCTGTCGCCTCCTGCGTCACCGCCATACTCCTGATCAAATTGATCCCCGCCGCACTGCTTATTCCCAGTCCGCAACAGCTGGCTAAAGTGAATGACGAATTGAGAAAGACGCAGTCCAAACTGGTCTCTACAGCGCGTCAGGCCGGGATGGCCGAAATCGCCACCAATGTGCTGCACAACGTCGGCAATGTGCTCAACAGTGTGAACATATCGGCGGAACTGGTCAGCAGCCGGGTGCGCGGTTCCAAAGCCCAGGGGCTGGGCAAGGTGGCTCATCTGATGAACGAGCACGTCGACGACTTGAGCGAATTTCTGACCGGCGACCAGAAAGGCAAGATGCTACCCGACTATCTGCTCAAGCTGGCAGAGGCCATAACGGCAGAGCGCGAGGCAATTATCGACGAGCTGGATCAGCTCACCAAAGGCATCAACCATATCAAGGGTATCGTCGCGGCCCAACAGGCCTACGCCGGAGCGTCCAGTGTGCTCGAGCCGGTACAGCTAAAGGATCTGTTTGAGGAAGCAGTGAAGATGAGCGCCTCGCAGCATGAGGTGATAGTGCTGAAGGAGGTGGCCGACGTGCCCGTATTGTCGCTGGACAAGCGCCGGGTGCTGGAAATCCTGATCAACCTTATTACTAACGCCAAACACGCGCAGAGTGGAGTGCCTGGCCGGCAACAGCCGATCATCTTGCGCGTGAATTGGGAACAAGGACAAAGCGTGCAGATCCAGGTCGTGGACAACGGCGAGGGGATTGCACCAGAAAACCTGATACGTATCTTTTCCCATGGTTTCACCACTCGCAAGGACGGCCACGGCTTTGGTCTGCATAGCTGCGTGATAGCTGCGCGTGAGATGGGCGGTAGTTTGACCGTGCATAGCGAGGGGGTGGGTAAGGGGGCGACCTTTACGCTTGAAATCCCAATCAAAATAACCGAAGAAGAGGCGCGTTTATAAGCGCAGGCCACGAGCGGGTAAAGGCCGGTGGCCAAAGCAAAAAACCCCGGCTTTGAGACCGGGGTTTTCCTTTAGAAGGCGAGATTAGCCAGCCCGCTTGTCACACTGAATGTTCTCAGTGACCGCTACATTAGAAGTCCAGGTTCGACACCGCCAATGCATTGCTCTCGATAAAGTCACGACGTGGCTCTACCGCATCACCCATCAGCGTGTTGAAGATCTGGTCCGCGCCGACGGCGTCTTCGATCGTCACTTTCAGCATCCGGCGAACCGCTGGGTCCATGGTGGTTTCCCACAACTGGTCCGGGTTCATCTCACCCAGCCCTTTGTAGCGCTGGATGGTGTGGCGCTTGGTGCTTTCGGCCATCAGCCAGTCCAGGGCTTCCTTGAACTCGGTCACGGCTTTCTTGCGTTCGCCACGCTGAATGTAGGCGCCTTCGTCGAGCAAGGTGCTCAACTGCGCGCCCAAGGTGACCACGGTCTTGTAGTCGTTGCTGCCGAAGAAGTCGCGGTTGAAGGTGACGTAGTTGGACAGGCCGTGAGAGATCAGTTCGACCTCCGGCAGCCAGACGTTACGTTCACGGTCTTCGCGCAGGCTGGCTTTGTAGACCAGGCCGGACTTCTCGTTCAGACGCAGGCGGACTTCATACTTGGCCAGCCACTCCTGCATCGCCACATGATCGCCCAACTGTTCCAGGCTCACCGCTGGCAGGTAGATGAAGTGCTCGGTCAGCTCCTGCGGGTACAGGCGTGACAGGCGCTTGAGGGTCTTCATCACCATGCGGAAGTCATACACCAGACGTTCCAGCGCCTCACCGGAAATACCCGGGGCGTCTTCGTTCAGGTGCAGGCTCGCATCTTCCAGGGCCGACTGCGTCATGTATTCTTCCATGGCATCGTCGTCTTTGATGTATTGCTCTTGCTTGCCTTTCTTGACCTTGTACAACGGCGGCTGAGCGATATAGATGTAGCCGCGCTCGATCAGCTCCGGCAACTGACGGAAGAAGAAAGTCAGCAGCAGGGTACGGATGTGCGAACCGTCGACGTCAGCATCGGTCATGATGATGATGTTGTGGTAACGCAGCTTCTCGATGTTGTACTCGTCGCGGCCGATACCGCAACCCAACGCGGTGATCAGCGTGCCGACTTCCTGGGACGAGATCATCTTGTCGAAACGGGCTTTTTCCACGTTGAGGATCTTGCCTTTCAACGGCAGGATCGCCTGGGTACGACGGTTACGACCCTGCTTGGCGGAACCGCCAGCAGAGTCACCTTCCACCAGGTACAGTTCGGAAAGAGCAGGGTCTTTTTCCTGGCAGTCCGCCAGTTTGCCCGGCAGGCCAGCGATATCCAGCGCGCCTTTACGACGGGTCATCTCACGGGCTTTACGCGCCGCTTCACGGGCACGGGCGGCGTCGATCATCTTGCCGACCACCAGCTTGGCTTCGTTCGGGTTTTCCAGCAGGAAGTCCGAGAAGTACTTGCCCATTTCCTGTTCGACAGCGGTCTTCACTTCGGAAGAGACCAGCTTGTCCTTGGTCTGAGAGCTGAACTTCGGATCCGGCACCTTGACCGAAATGATCGCGGTCAGGCCTTCACGGGCATCGTCACCGGTGGTGGCGACCTTGTGCTTCTTCGCCAGGCCTTCCGCTTCGATGTAGGTGTTCAGGTTACGTGTCAGTGCCGAACGGAAACCCACCAGGTGAGTACCGCCATCGCGCTGCGGAATGTTGTTGGTGAAGCACAACAGGTTCTCGTTGAAGCTGTCGTTCCACTGCAGGGCGATTTCCACGCCGATGCCGTCTTCACGCTGGACGTTGAAGTGGAACACCTGGTTGACCGGAGTCTTGTTGGTGTTCAGGTATTCAACGAACGCCCGCAGGCCACCTTCGTACTTGAACAGCTCTTCCTTGCCGCTGCGCTCATCCTTGAGGACGATGCCGACACCGGAGTTGAGGAAGGACAGTTCACGAATCCGCTTGGCCAGGATGTCCCAGCTGAAGTGGATGTTCTTGAAGGTGTCGGCGGAGGCCTTGAAGTGAATTTCGGTACCGGTGGTTTCGCTGTCGCCGACGATTCTCATCGGTTCCTGTGGCACACCGTGGACGTAGGTCTGTTCCCAGATCTTGCCGCTGCGACGCACGGTCAGCACTAGCAATTCGGACAGGGCATTCACCACCGACACACCCACACCGTGCAAACCGCCGGAGACTTTATAGGAGTTGTCGTCGAACTTACCGCCGGCGTGCAGCACGGTCATGATGACCTCGGCCGCGGAAACGCCTTCTTCTTTATGCACGTCTACCGGAATACCGCGACCGTTGTCGCGCACGGAGATGGACTCATCCGGGTGGATGATGATGCTGATTTCGTCGCAATGACCGGCGAGCGCTTCGTCGATGGAGTTGTCGACCACCTCGAACACCATGTGGTGCAGACCGCTGCCATCATCGGTGTCGCCAATGTACATACCGGGACGTTTGCGTACGGCATCCAAACCTTTCAGCACCTTGATGCTGGTCGAGTCGTACGTATTTTCTTCGCTCATGCCTTCACTCCCGATGGTCGTGGGTCTGGGTGATACAGCCTTGTTCCACGTGGAACAAAGCGACTGGCGTTTCCGTCTGCCAGCCTTCCCTCAATAATTCGTGGTCTACACAGGTGATAAACACCTGGCAGCGTAAGTCTTCCAGCAAGCGACAGAGTGCGCGACGGTGTTGCTCGTCCAACTCGGACGGCAGGTCATCCACCAGATAAATACACTGACCGCGCCGGGCCTGGCTGACCAGGTGTCCCTGAGCAATGCGCAAGGCACAGACCACCAGTTTCTGCTGACCCCGGGACAAGATGTCCGCGGCATTGTGTGCGCCCAATCGAAGACGCAAATCAGCTCGCTGTGGTCCGGCTTGGGTGTGGCCCATTTGCTGGTCCCGGTGCAGGGAAGAGGCGAGCACGGCGCTCAATTCCTTCTCTTTATCCCAACCACGGTAATAGCTCAGCGTTAAGCCCTCGAGTTCGACTAACTCGCTCAAGGTTTGCTCAAAGACTGGTTTCAAGACTTTGATGTAAGCGCGGCGGTACTCATCGATTTCGGCGCTGGCCAGGCACAGTTCCCGGTCCCAGGCCGCTTGCGAAGCGGCGTCAAGTGTACCATGCCGCAGCCATGAGTTCCGCTGCCGCAGGGCCTTCTGCAAGCGCTGCCAGGTCGACATGAAACGAGGTTCCACGTGGAACACCCCCCAGTCGAGGAACTGGCGGCGGATCTTCGGGGCCCCTTCGAGCAGGCGGAAGCTGTCCGGGTTGATCAGTTGCAGCGGCAGGATTTCCGCCAATTGCGCCGCGCTCTTGGCGTTCTGCCCATCGATGCGGATCTGAAATTCACCCTGGCGGTCCCGCGAGATCCCCAACGCGCTGTGTCCCCCCTCGGCCAACTCCACCTGACCGAACACGGTGCAGGCGAGTTGCTCGTACTGGATCACCGGTAGCAGACGGGTACTGCGAAACGAGCGGGCGAGCCCGAGCAGATGCAGCGCTTCGAGCACGCTGGTTTTTCCGCTGCCGTTGGCGCCGTAAAGGATATTGATACGCGGGGAGGGGGAGAAGGTCACCGGCTGCAGGTTACGCACCGCGGTGACCGAAACACGACTGAGGGACATCTAGCGTTGGCTGGACATGGGCAGGCGCGACACCGTTACAGGCGCATCGGCATGACGACGTAGGCGGAGTCGTCGTTGTCCGACTCCTGCACCAGGGCGCTGCTGTTGGAGTCGGACAGGATCAAACGCACCTGCTCGGTGGTCATCACGCCCAGCACGTCCAGCAGATAGCTGACGTTGAAGCCGATTTCCAGCGAACCGCCGTTGTATTCGACGCCGACTTCTTCTTCCGCTTCTTCCTGCTCAGGGTTGTTGGCCTGGATCTTCAGCTGACCATTGGCCAGCTGCAGACGGATGCCGCGGTACTTCTCGTTGGACAGGATCGCGGTACGGCTGAAGGCTTCGCGCAGTGCCTGGCGATCCCCCAGGACCAGCTTGTCGCCACCTTTGGGCAGAACGCGCTCGTAGTCCGGGAACTTGCCGTCCACCAGCTTGGAGGTGAAGGTGAACTCACCCGTGGTCGCACGAATGTGGTGCTGGCCGAGGACGATGCTCACATTGCCTTCCGGCTCGGTCAGCAGGCGGGCCAATTCCAGGATGCCCTTGCGCGGCACGATCACCTGGTGACGATCCGGCTGACCGATATCGGCCTGCATCGAACACATGGCCAGACGGTGACCGTCGGTGGCCACGGCACGGATAATACCGGCCGAGACTTCCAGCAGCATGCCGTTGAGGTAGTAACGCACGTCCTGCTGGGCCATGGCGAAGCTGGTGCGCTCGATCAAGCGACGCAGTTTGCTCTGGTCGAGCTGACAGGTCAGCGAGCCCGGACCTTCTTCCACGGTTGGGAAATCGTTCGCCGGCAAGGTCGACAGGGTGAAGCGGCTACGGCCAGCCTTCACCACCAGCTTCTGCTCATCAACCTTGATGTCGATCAGGGCGTCATTGGGCAGGCTCTTGCAGATGTCCATCAGCTTGCGGGCCGGGACAGTGATTTCACCCGGTTCCGCCGGCTCTTCGAGTTGGACGCGACCAACCAGTTCGACTTCCAGGTCGGTACCGGTCAGCGACAGTTGCTGGCCTTCGACAACCAGCAACACATTGGAGAGCACCGGCAAGGTCTGGCGGCGCTCGACGACGCCTGCGACCAGTTGCAGGGGTTTCAACAGGGCTTCGCGTTGAATAGTGAAATGCATGGTCTAGTCCCTTGCCTTAATAAGCTGCGCTGGTGTCATCAAGTAGTCAGTGTTCGCAGCAGGTTCTTGTAGTCCTCGCGGATGTCCGCGTCGGATTCCTTAAGTTCGTTGATCTTGCGGCATGCATGCAAGACCGTAGTATGGTCGCGTCCGCCAAAGACATCACCAATTTCAGGCAAGCTGTGGTTGGTGAGTTCCTTGGACAAGGCCATGGCAACCTGGCGTGGACGCGCGACCGAGCGCGAACGGCGCTTGGACAGCAGATCGGAAATCTTGATCTTGTAGTATTCGGCCACCGTGCGCTGAATGTTATCCACAGACACCAGCTTGTCTTGCAGCGCCAGCAGGTCTTTCAGCGATTCGCGGATCAGTTCGATGGTGATATCGCGGCCCATGAAGTGCGAGTGAGCGATCACCCGCTTCAGCGCGCCTTCAAGTTCACGGACGTTGGAACGAATACGTTGGGCAATGAAGAACGCCGCGTCGTGGGGCAGTTCGACTTTTGCCTGGTCGGCCTTCTTCATCAGGATCGCGACCCGGGTTTCCAGCTCCGGCGGCTCGACCGCAACGGTCAGGCCCCAGCCAAAGCGCGATTTCAGGCGCTCTTCCAGGCCCTCGATCTCTTTCGGATAACGGTCGCTGGTCAGGATCACTTGCTGACCACCTTCGAGCAAGGCGTTGAAGGTGTGGAAAAACTCTTCCTGGGAACGTTCCTTGCGGGCGAAGAATTGAATGTCGTCGATCAGCAAGGCGTCCACCGAACGGTAGAAACGCTTGAATTCGTTGATGGCGTTGAGCTGCAAGGCCTTGACCATGTCCGCGACGAAACGCTCCGAATGCAGGTAGACCACCTTGGCGTTCGGGTTCTTCTTCAGCAGGTGGTTACCCACAGCGTGCATCAAGTGAGTCTTACCCAGGCCGACGCCGCCATAAAGGAAGAGTGGGTTGTAGCCATGCTTGGGGTTGTCCGCCACCTGCCAGGCCGCGGCCCGGGCCAGTTGGTTGGACTTGCCCTCGACGAAGTTCTCGAAGGTAAAGGTCCGGTTCAGGTAACTGGTGTGCTTGAGCGCACCTTCCACCTGGACAGTACGCTGTTCGGCACGTACCGGGGCCTGTTGTGAACTGGCGCCGGCCATCGGATCGAAACTGTCACGCGACGGTTCTTCGCTGACCTCGACCACGGTCTTCGGGGTCGGGGCCAGCTTTGCGGACGGGGTCACCATGGCCGGGGCCGGAGCGCTGGCGGCCATGGCCTGGGAAGCCGCGGCGGCCAATGGGGCATTCGGCGCCGCACGAGGCGCGGAACTGCGTTTGCTGCCTATTAATAAGGAAAGCGCTGGTGCCAGACCGTTGCCATGCTCGTTCAACAGTTCGAGCAAACGTCCCAGGTACTTTTCATTCACCCAGTCGAGCACAAAACGGTTCGGTGCATAGACACGCAACTCGTCGCCTTCGGCTTCGACCTGTAGTGGACGGATCCAGGTGTTGAATTGCTGGGCAGGCAGCTCATCACGCAGAAGCTCCACGCACTGCTGCCAAAGTTCCACTGACACGGATATCCCCTAAGTTGAAAGCCGGTGAGGCAAAAACAAGCCGCCATTGTACCGGCAGGCCGAGCACTTATCCACATGTAGGTTGCAGGGACAACCTGAAGAATCAACCGCTTATCGGTGGACAAAGCGACCAATGGTATGTGCATAAGCTCTGTGGATAACCGCCCCTGAGGGCGTTGCACAAGTGGGGGCGAAAGTCTGTGGGTAACCTGCCTGTGGATAACATGGCATTCCACCCACAGCTTATCCGACAGCGCGGCACAGGCGGAGCACCGCTTACCCACCCAGTTGTCATTCTCTGTACAGTACGTGTTTCATGGCCTAAAGCGACTTATCCACAGATAATCGCTTCCTAAGCTTCTATAAGCTTTATAGAAAAGCTTTAAATAATTCCCTTCTTTATTCTTATATCTAGGTCATGGTGGGTGCCAGGCAGATCGGCCCAAATATCTATATGAAGTAAAAGCTGGTTGGAAATTGACCTGCGGGCTTGCTTTCTCTAGAATCCCCGGTCTCTTAAAACGGGGGCCATTCCGGCCCGTTGTGACGAACCAGGTAGCAACGCCATGAAACGTACTTTCCAACCCAGCACTATCAAACGCGCCCGCACCCACGGCTTCCGTGCTCGCATGGCCACCAAAAACGGTCGTGCCGTCCTGTCGCGTCGCCGCGCCAAAGGCCGTGCTCGTCTGGCAGTTTGATAATCCGGCGCGGGTGGTGAGTCAGGACTTCAGTCGGGAAAAGCGTCTGCTTACTCCTCGGCATTTCAAGGCAGTCTTTGACTCCCCTACCGGCAAGGTTCCGGGGAAAAATCTCCTGCTCCTTGCGCGCAACAACGACCTGGATCATCCCCGTCTGGGGCTGGTTATCGGTAAAAAGAGCGTCAAGCTCTCCGTTGAGCGCAATCGCCTGAAACGTCTAATGCGCGAGTCGTTCCGACTGCACCAGGATTCACTGGTCGGCTGGGACATCGTTATCGTCGCGCGCAAAGGTCTGGGCGATATCGAAAACCCTGAATTGATCCAGCATTTCGGCAAACTCTGGAAACGCTTGGCCCGTACGGTGCCAGCGGTACCCGCAGTCAAAACCGAAACTGTGGGGGTAGACAGCCCAGATGCGTAAACTGGCCCTCGTTCCGATCCAGTTTTATCGCTATGCCATCAGTCCCTTGATGGCCAATCACTGTCGTTTCTACCCCAGTTGTTCTTGCTACGCGTATGAAGCCATCGAAACACATGGACTCCTGCGCGGTGGCTGGCTGACCGTTCGTCGCTTAGGTCGCTGTCATCCGTGGAATGCCGGTGGTTATGACCCGGTTCCACCAATCCCTACCTCCCGTTCTTCTTCGATGGCCGAGTAATCATGGATATCAAACGCACGATCCTGATCGTCGCCCTGGCAATCGTGACCTATGTCGGGGTCCTCAAATGGAACCAGGACTACGGTCAGGCTGCCTTGCCGACCCAGAATGTCGCTTCCAGCACCACCGTTCCCGGCTTGCCGGATTCGGTATCTGGCAACAAAGCAAGCGCCAGTGATGACATTCCACGTGCAGCCAATGACACCAGTGCACCTGTTGAAGCACCGGTGGCTGTCAGCAACGACCTCATCCATGTCAAAACGGATGTGCTCGACCTGGCTATCGATCCAAAAGGTGGGGATGTTGCCCAGCTGAAGCTGCCGCTTTATCCACGTCGTCAGGACCATCCGGAAATTCCTTTCCAGTTGTTCGACAACGGTGGCGAGCGTACCTACCTGGCCCAGAGCGGCCTGATCGGTGCCAACGGCCCGGACGCGAGTTCGGCCGGTCGCCCGCTGTACGCTTCGGCACAGAAAAGTTATCAACTGGCTGAGGGTCAGGACCAACTGGTCGTCGACCTGAAATTCAGCGAGAACGGCGTCAATTACATCAAGCGTTTCAGCTTGAAACGCGGCCTGTATGACGTGACCGTGTCGTATCTGATCGACAACACAAGCGCCCAGTCCTGGTCGGGTGCGATGTTCGCCCAGCTGAAACGTGACAACAGCGCCGATCCGTCCTCCAGCACCGCCACCGGTACCGCGACTTACCTGGGCGCCGCCCTGTGGACAAGTTCCGAGCCGTACAAAAAAGTGTCGATGAAAGATATCGACAAGGCCCAACTGAAAGAAACCGTTCAGGGTGGTTGGGTTGCCTGGTTGCAACACTACTTCGTGACTGCCTGGATTCCGGCCAAGGGCGACAGCAATGTCGTGACCACTCGCAAGGACAGCCAGGGCAATTACATCATTGGCTACACCGGTCCTTCGCTGACCCTGGCTCCTGGCCAGAAAACCGAGACCAGCGCCGTTCTGTACGCCGGCCCGAAAAGCCAGGCCGTGCTGAAACAGTTGTCCCCAGGTCTGGAACTGACGGTCGACTACGGCATCCTGTGGTTTATCGCCCAACCGATCTTCTGGTTGCTGCAACATATCCACAGCCTGCTCGGTAACTGGGGCTTCTCGATCATCGTTCTGACCATGCTGATCAAGGGTCTGTTCTTCCCATTGTCGGCGGCCAGCTACAAATCGATGGCGCGCATGCGTGCCGTGGCACCGAAACTGGCGGCACTGAAAGAGCAACATGGCGACGACCGGCAGAAAATGTCGCAAGCCATGATGGAGCTGTACAAGAAAGAGAAGATCAATCCGCTGGGCGGCTGCTTGCCGATCCTGGTGCAGATGCCGGTTTTCCTTTCGCTGTACTGGGTGTTGCTGGAAAGCGTTGAAATGCGCCAGGCACCGTTCATCCTGTGGATTACCGACTTGTCGATCAAGGATCCGTTCTTCATCCTGCCGATCATCATGGGCGCAACCATGTTTATCCAGCAGCGTTTGAACCCGACTCCGCCGGATCCGATGCAGGCCAAGGTGATGAAGCTGATGCCAATCATCTTCACCTTCTTCTTCCTGTGGTTCCCTGCAGGTCTGGTGCTGTACTGGGTTGTTAACAACTGCCTGTCCATCACCCAACAGTGGTACATCACACGTAAGATCGAAGCGGCTACCAAAAAAGCCACTGCGTAACCTACTCTGTGGATAACCACTCAAGACGCCCCCTAGTGGGGCGTTTTGCTATCTGTCATTTTTAGCGTCGAGACCCGCTTCATGAACCTTTCTCGGGAAACCATCGCCGCCGTTGCCACCGCCCAGGGCCGTGGTGGGGTCGGTATCGTTCGAATTTCCGGGCCCCTGGCACACGCCGCGGCGCTGGCCATCAGCGGCCGCGAGTTGAAACCGCGGTATGCCCACTACGGCCCGTTCCTCGACGGCATCGGTGATGTGCTCGACGAAGGCATTGCCTTGTATTTCCCCGGGCCGCACTCCTTCACCGGCGAAGATGTGCTCGAGCTGCAGGGCCATGGCGGCCCGGTGGTTCTCGATATGCTGCTGCAACGTTGCTTGCAACTGGGTTGCCGACTGGCCCGGCCCGGGGAATTCAGCGAGCGGGCGTTTCTCAATGACAAGCTCGACCTGGCCCAGGCCGAGGCGATCGCCGATCTGATCGAAGCCAGTTCCGCACAGGCGGCGCGTAATGCACTGCGTTCGTTGCAAGGCGCATTTTCCCAGCGTGTGCATAACCTCACTGAGCAACTGATCGGCCTGCGGATCTATGTGGAAGCGGCCATCGACTTTCCCGAGGAAGAAATCGACTTCCTTGCCGACGGCCATGTGCTGGCCTTGCTCAACGCGGTGCGTAACGAGTTATCCACAGTGATGCGCGAAGCCGGTCAGGGCGCCTTGTTGCGCGACGGCATGACGGTGGTGATTGCTGGTCGGCCGAATGCCGGCAAGTCCAGCCTGCTCAATGCCTTGGCCGGACGCGAAGCAGCGATCGTCACCGAGATCGCCGGCACCACTCGCGATGTCCTGCGTGAACATATCCACATCGATGGCATGCCCCTGCATGTGGTGGATACCGCCGGTTTGCGCAACACCGACGACCATGTGGAAAAGATCGGCGTGGAACGTGCGCTCAAGGCCATTGGCGAGGCGGACCGGGTGTTGCTGGTGGTGGATGCAACCGCGCCGGAGGCTGTGGATCCTTTTGCCTTGTGGCCGGAATTCCTCGAGCAGCGGCCAGATCCGGCCAAAGTGACCTTGATCCGTAATAAAGCCGACCTGAGTGGCGAGGCCATGGCGATGGAGGTCAGCGAGGATGGCCATGTCACCATCAGCTTGAGCGCCAAGGTCGGCGGGAAGGGGCTGGAGCTGTTGCGCGAGCACCTCAAGGCCTGCATGGGTTATGAACAGACCTCCGAGAGCAGCTTCAGCGCCCGTCGCCGCCATCTGGAAGCCCTGCGGCATGCCAGCGCGGCTCTGGAGCACGGTCACGCGCAGTTGACCCTGGCGGGAGCCGGCGAGCTGCTGGCGGAGGATCTGCGCCATGCTCAGCAGTTCCTGGGCGAGATTACCGGCGCATTCAGCTCGGATGACTTGTTGGGAAGGATCTTTTCCAGCTTCTGCATCGGTAAATAACCTTCCCATGTAGGAGCCAGCTTGCTGGCGATAGCGTCCTCGAGACCGCTAAAACTTCGCTGGCAATCGAGCGTCGACCGGCCGCTCCTACAGGTTTTGTTGTCTTCTAAAGATCGGATACCTCTACGTCAGGTATCGCGGCGCCCTAAGATCGCTATCGCGAGCAAGCTCGCTCCTACATTTCTTTGCCGTCCGGATGATTTCAGATCGTTCTGGCGGCTTTCGGCTGCCTGGGATTTGTCCCAGCAGACGCTTTTCTGTGGATTAAGCCCTGTGAATAACCACGCCTCAGCTCGGTTGATAACAGGGCCTGAAAACTGAGGATGAACCAGCTTGTGGATAACCACCTGTTTAATCCACAGGCTTAGACCGGTTATCCCAAACCCTCCGACCCACATGACCACAGACTTTTGAATCTCTGTACACATTGATAAATAAGGCCTGTAGAACCTTATCCACAGAAAGGGTGCTGACTAAGAATAAACATAAAAACAAAGATTTAATAAATTTCTCTCTTTTAATTTCTATTGTCCGTGATTCATCCACAGCTGGTTAAATTTTGTGCAAAGGGTTCTTTAGGAGGGGGGAAGTCCCTATACTTGCCGACCTGGCTCAAAAAAGTGGGCCGACCCTATTCCTAATTACCTACTTGAAGCAGGCACGAGGTGCGTGGTGGATTTCCCTTCCCGTTTTGAGGTGATCGTCATCGGCGGCGGTCATGCCGGTACCGAGGCAGCACTGGCGTCCGCACGCATGGGGGCAAAAACCCTGCTGCTGACGCATAACGTGGAAACCCTCGGCGCCATGAGCTGCAACCCCGCGATCGGCGGGATCGGCAAAAGCCATCTGGTCAAGGAAATCGATGCCCTCGGTGGTGCGATGGCCATCGCCACCGATAAGGGTGGCATCCAGTTTCGGGTCTTGAACAGCCGCAAAGGCCCAGCCGTGCGCGCTACCCGCGCCCAGGCCGACCGTGTGCTGTACAAGGCCGCGGTGCGCGAGATCCTGGAAAACCAGCCGAACCTGTGGATATTTCAACAAGCCGCCGACGACCTGATCGTCGAGCAGGATCAGGTTCGCGGTGTGGTTACCCAGATGGGCCTGCGGTTCTTCGCCGAATCCGTGGTCCTGACCACCGGAACCTTCCTCGGTGGACTTATCCACATCGGGATGCAGAACTATTCCGGCGGCCGTGCCGGCGATCCACCGTCGATTGCCCTGGCCCAACGCCTGCGGGAACTGCCGCTGCGTGTCGGCCGCCTGAAAACCGGTACACCGCCACGTATCGACGGTCGCTCGGTGGATTTTTCGGTGATGTCCGAACAACCGGGCGATACGCCGATCCCGGTAATGTCGTTCATGGGCTCGAAAGAGCAGCATCCACGGCAGGTCAGTTGCTGGATTACCCACACCAACGCGCGCACCCACGAAATCATCGCCGCGAACCTCGATCGTTCGCCGATGTATTCCGGGGTGATCGAAGGCATTGGCCCGCGCTATTGCCCGTCCATCGAAGACAAGATCCATCGCTTTGCCGACAAGGAAAGCCACCAGGTCTTTATCGAACCCGAAGGCTTGACTACCCACGAGTTGTACCCGAACGGGATATCCACCTCCCTGCCGTTCGACGTGCAGTTGCAGATCGTCCAGTCGATCCGCGGCATGGAAAACGCCCATATCGTGCGGCCGGGTTATGCCATCGAGTACGACTACTTCGATCCCCGTGACCTGAAATACAGCCTGGAAACCAAAGTTATCGGCGGCTTGTTCTTTGCCGGGCAGATCAATGGCACCACCGGCTACGAAGAAGCCGGCGCCCAAGGCTTGTTGGCCGGGGCCAACGCCGCGTTGCGTGCCCAGGGCAAGGACAGCTGGTGTCCGCGTCGCGACGAAGCGTACATCGGTGTGTTGGTCGACGATCTGATTACCCTGGGGACCCAGGAACCGTATCGGATGTTCACCTCCCGCGCCGAGTACCGCCTGATCCTGCGCGAAGACAACGCCGACCTGCGCCTGACCGAAAAAGGTCGCGAACTGGGTCTGGTGGACGAGGTGCGCTGGGCTGCTTTCTGCACGAAACGCGAAAGCATCGAGCTGGAAGAACAGCGGCTGAAAAGCACCTGGGTTCGCCCGGGTACCGAACAGGGCGATGCCATTGCCGAAAAATTCGGTACGCCACTGACCCACGAATACAACTTGCTGAACCTGCTGAGCCGTCCGGAAATCGACTACGCTGGTCTGGTCGCCGTGACCGGACAGGGCGCCGAAGACCCACAAGTCGCCGAGCAGGTCGAGATCAAGACCAAATACGCCGGTTATATCGATCGCCAGCAGGATGAAATCGCTCGTCTGCGCGCCAGTGAAGACACCAAGCTGCCTGTGGATATCGAGTACACCGGTATTTCCGGCCTGTCCAAGGAGATCCAGAGCAAGCTCAGTGCAACCCGTCCGGAAACCCTGGGCCAGGCTTCGCGGATCCCTGGCGTGACGCCGGCGGCGATTTCCCTGTTGATGATTCACCTGAAAAAACGCGGCGCCGGCCGTCAGTTGGAGCAAAGCGCTTGAGTTCGTTGGTTACTTCGCAACACGCAGAAGAGTTATCCACAGGTGCTCGTCAGCTTGGCGTCAACCTGAGTGAAGCCCAGCACGCCTTGCTGCTGGGTTATCTGGCCCTGTTGATCAAATGGAATCAGGCCTACAACCTCACCGCCGTCCGCGATCCCGACGAAATGGTCTCGCGCCATCTGCTCGACAGCCTGAGCGTGATGTCTTTCGTCGAAAACGGTCGCTGGCTCGATGTCGGCAGTGGCGGTGGGATGCCGGGGATTCCCCTGGCGATCCTGTTTCCCGATTCACCCGTGACCTGCCTGGACAGCAACGGCAAGAAAACCCGCTTCCTGACCCAGGTCAAACTCGAACTCAAACTGGATAACCTGCAAGTTATCCACAGCCGGGTCGAAGCCTTCCAGCCGCCGCAGCCGTTCAACGGGATTATTTCCCGGGCCTTCAGCAGCATGGAGAACTTCACCGGCTGGACTCGCCACCTCGGCGATGCTGATACACGTTGGCTGGCAATGAAGGGCGTCCATCCCGCCGATGAGCTGGTAGCATTGCCGGCAGACTTCCACCTCGATAGCGAACACGCCTTGGCCGTACCCGGTTGCCAAGGCCAACGCCATCTGCTGATACTGCGCCGCACGGCATGATTGGGAACACAAGCAAGAATGGCTAAGGTATTCGCGATAGCGAACCAGAAGGGTGGCGTGGGCAAGACCACCACCTGCATCAACCTCGCAGCATCCCTGGTCGCGACCAAGCGTCGGGTGCTGCTGATCGACCTCGATCCACAGGGCAACGCCACCATGGGTAGCGGTGTGGATAAACACGCGCTGGAAAACTCCATCTACGATGTGCTGATCGGCGAATGCGACTTGGCCCAGGCCATGCATTTCTCTGAGCACGGCGGTTATCAACTGCTGCCGGCCAACCGTGACCTGACGGCGGCCGAAGTGGTGCTGCTGGAAATGCAGATGAAGGAAAGCCGTCTGCGCAGCGCCCTGGCGCCGATTCGCGAGAATTACGATTACATCCTCATCGACTGCCCGCCGTCGCTGTCGATGCTGACCCTCAATGCGTTGGTGGCCGCCGATGGGGTGATTATCCCCATGCAGTGCGAATACTTTGCTCTGGAAGGGCTTAGCGACCTTGTGGATAACATCAAGCGCATTGCCGAGTTGCTCAACCCGGAGCTGAAAGTCGAAGGCTTGCTGCGGACCATGTACGACCCGCGTCTGAGTTTGATGAACGACGTTTCCGCACAGCTCAAGGAACATTTCGGTGACCAGCTGTACGACACCGTGATTCCGCGCAACATCCGCCTGGCCGAAGCCCCGAGCTACGGCATGCCCGCGCTGGCATACGACAAACAATCCCGTGGCGCCCTGGCCTACCTGGCCCTGGCGGGCGAGATGGTTCGTCGGCAACGCCGCACTTCACGCACCGCAGCCCCGGCAACTTAAGGAATCCCCATGGCCGTCAAGAAACGAGGTCTCGGACGTGGACTGGATGCACTGCTGAGTGGTCCGACTGTCAGTTCGCTGGAAGAACAGGCCGTCCAGGCCGATCAACGGGAGTTGCAGCACCTGCCGCTGGACCTGATCCAGCGCGGCAAGTACCAGCCGCGCCGCGACATGGACCCCCAGGCGCTGGAAGAACTGGCGCAATCGATCAAGGCCCAGGGCGTGATGCAACCGATCGTGGTCCGCCCGGTCGGCGGCGGTCGCTTTGAAATCATTGCCGGCGAACGCCGCTGGCGTGCCAGCCAGCAGGCCGGGCAGGAAACCATTCCGGCCATGGTCCGCGACGTGCCGGATGAAACCGCCATCGCCATGGCGCTGATCGAGAACATCCAGCGCGAAGATCTCAATCCGATCGAGGAAGCCGTGGCCCTGCAGCGCTTGCAGCAGGAGTTCCAGTTGACCCAGCAACAGGTCGCCGAAGCCGTGGGCAAGTCCCGCGTGACCGTGGCCAACCTGCTGCGCCTGATCGCATTGCCGGAAGTGATCAAGACCATGTTGTCCCACGGGGACCTGGAAATGGGTCATGCCCGTGCCTTGCTCGGTTTGCCGGATGACCGACAGGTCGAAGGGGCGCGACACGTTGTCGCACGCGGCCTCACGGTGCGCCAGACCGAGGCGCTGGTTCGCCAGTGGCTGAGTGGCAAACAGGAGCCTGCCGAGCCGGCCAAGGTCGATCCGGACATCAGTCGCCTTGAACAGCGCCTGGCAGAGCGGCTGGGCTCCGCAGTGCAGATTCGCCATGGCCAGAAGGGAAAAGGTCAGTTGGTGATTCGCTATAACTCCCTGGATGAACTACAAGGGGTACTCGCGCATATCCGCTGAATCTGCTGAAACATTTCCTCATGTAGCGGGCAGTCGGAAATCACTACCCGGCAGTTGAATAGGGGCTGAACCGCCCCTATACTCTGCGCGCATTTTGTCGGCACAATTTATGCCAAGTTATTGATTTGTGGCAGCCGACCCTTGAGGAGCGTTAGTGATGGAAACCCGCACGCCAAACAGGTTGCCGTTCCATCGCTTGGCGGTATTTCCGGTGTTGTTGGCCCAGTTTGTCGTTTTGTTGGTGGCGGCTTTGGCGCTTTGGCAATGGCGGGGTGTCGTTGCCGGATACTCAGGACTCTGCGGAGGCCTGATAGCCTTGCTCCCCAATGTGTATTTTGCTCATAGGGCCTTTCGGTTTTCCGGCGCCCGAGCAGCCCAGTCCATCGTCCGGTCTTTTTATGCCGGCGAGGCGGGTAAATTGATTTTGACGGCAGTGCTGTTTGCACTGACGTTCGCAGGTGTGAAGCCATTGGCGCCGATAGCAGTCTTCGGTGTCTTCGTGCTGACCCAGTCGGTCAGCTGGTTCGCACCCGTGCTAATGAAAACAAGACTTTCGAGACCTTAGGGCGTTTGAGGCAACCATGTCAGCAGAAACAACCGCTTCGGGCTATATCCAGCACCACCTGCAGAACCTGACCTTCGGTCAGCTACCGACTGGCGGCTGGGGCTTTGCCCATTCCGCAGCAGAGGCCAAGGCCATGGGCTTCTGGGCATTCCACCTGGATACTCTGGGTTGGTCTGTCGCACTGGGCCTGATCTTCATTCTGGTTTTCCGCATGGCGGCGAAGAAGGCCACATCCGGTCAACCCGGTGCCTTGCAGAACTTCGTTGAAGTCCTGGTCGAGTTCGTCGACGGCAGCGTGAAGGACAGCTTCCACGGTCGTAGCCCGGTGATTGCACCGCTGGCCCTGACCATCTTCGTCTGGGTGTTCCTGATGAACGCCGTCGACCTGATCCCGGTCGACTGGATTCCTCATCTGGCCATACTGATCACCGGTGACGAGCACATCCCGTTCCGCGCCGTGTCGACCACCGACCCGAACGCGACCCTGGGCATGGCCTTCTCGGTCTTCGCACTGATCATTTTCTACAGCATCAAGATCAAGGGCCTCGGCGGTTTTATCGGCGAACTGACCCTGCACCCATTCGGTAGCAAGAACATCTTCCTGCAGGCACTGTTGATCCCGGTGAACTTCCTGCTGGAATTCGTCACCCTGATCGCCAAGCCGATCTCGTTGGCCCTGCGACTGTTCGGCAACATGTATGCCGGTGAGCTGGTGTTCATCCTGATCGCCGTGATGTTCGGCAGCGGCCTGCTCTGGCTCAGTGGCCTGGGCGTGGTGTTGCAGTGGGCGTGGGCAGTGTTCCACATCCTGATCATCACCTTGCAGGCGTTCATCTTCATGATGCTGACCATCGTCTACCTGTCGATGGCACACGAAGAAAACCATTAAGAGCCGTCCCGACGGCTCTGATGTCCCTGGCGCTTCGGCGCGGGGTGGCCCCGCAAGGGGCCGCGAAACGATTTGTTTTACCGCTTTAAATTAAAAAAACCTAAACCATACGACGTAAAAGTCGGGAGGAAAGATGGAAACTGTAGTTGGTCTAACCGCTATCGCTGTTGCACTGTTGATCGGCCTGGGCGCACTGGGTACCGCAATTGGTTTCGGCCTGCTGGGCGGCAAGTTCCTGGAAGGCGCCGCGCGTCAGCCAGAAATGGTCCCAATGCTGCAAGTCAAAATGTTCATCGTCGCCGGTCTGCTCGACGCCGTGACCATGATCGGTGTTGGTATCGCTTTGTTCTTCACCTTCGCGAACCCCTTCGTCGGTCAACTCGCTCACTAATCACTCGGATATTTCGAGTGGATTGGTGTGATGGACAACGAACGAGCGAGGTGTTGGCGTGAACATTAATGCGACCCTGATTGGCCAGTCCGTTGCGTTCCTCATTTTTGTACTGTTTTGCATGAAGTTCGTGTGGCCTCCGGTCATCGCGGCACTGCACGAACGTCAGAAGAAGATCGCGGATGGACTGGACGCTGCCAGCCGAGCAGCTCGCGACCTGGAGTTGGCCCAAGAGAAAGCGGGTCATCAACTGCGCGATGCGAAAGCTCAGGCAGCCGAAATCATTGAGCAAGCCAAGAAACGCGGTAACCAGATCGTCGACGAGGCCCGTGAACAGGCTCGTGTCGAAGCTGACCGTGTGAAGGCTCAGGCTCTGGCCGAGATCGAACAGGAACTCAACAGTGTCAAAGACGCGCTGCGCGCCCAATTGGGTAGCTTGGTAGTCGACGGCGCCGGGAAGATCCTGGGCAAGGCAATTGATAAAGACGCGCACGCAGAGCTGGTTAACCAACTGGCTACTGAAATCTAAGCGAGGGCGACCATGGCAGAACTGACCACGTTGGCCCGACCTTACGCTAAGGCGGCCTTCGAGCACGCTCAGGCCCACCAGCAACTGGCCAATTGGTCAGCCATGCTCGGCCTGGCAGCAGCGGTGTCGGAAGACGACACCATGCAGCGCGTGCTCAAGGCCCCGCGACTGACGAGCGCAGAAAAGGCCACCACGTTCATTGACGTGTGTGGCGACAAGTTCGATGTCAAGGCACAGAATTTCATCCATGTCGTTGCTGAAAACGACCGTCTCCTGCTGTTGCCGGAGATCGCCGCTCTGTTCGACCTGTACAAGGCCGAACAAGAGAAATCGGTAGACGTGGAAGTCACCAGTGCTTTTGCATTGAACCAAGAACAGCAAGACAAACTCGCCAAGGTTCTCAGTGCACGACTCAATCGGGAAGTGCGCCTGCAAGTTGCGGAGGACGCCACCCTGATTGGTGGCGTCGTGATCCGCGCCGGCGACCTGGTTATCGATGGCTCGGTTCGCGGCAAACTCGCGAGCCTGGCCGAAGCATTGAAATCTTGAGTTTGAAGGGGCAGCAGAGCAATGCAGCAACTCAATCCTTCCGAAATAAGTGAAATTATCAAGGGCCGCATCGACAAGCTCGATGTGACCTCCCAAGCCCGTAACGAAGGCACTGTCGTCAGCGTGTCTGACGGTATCGTGCGGATTCACGGTCTGGCCGACGTCATGTACGGCGAGATGATCGAGTTTCCGGGCGGCGTCTACGGTATGGCCCTCAACCTCGAGCAAGACTCCGTAGGTGCCGTGGTACTGGGCGCTTACACCAGTCTGGCTGAAGGCATGAGCGCCAAGTGCACCGGCCGCATCCTCGAAGTTCCGGTCGGTAAGGAACTGCTGGGTCGCGTTGTCGACGCACTGGGTAACCCGGTTGACGGCAAAGGTCCGCTGAACAACACCGAGACCGACGCGGTCGAGAAAGTTGCTCCAGGCGTGATCTGGCGTAAGTCGGTAGACCAGCCTGTACAGACTGGCTACAAGGCTGTCGATGCCATGATCCCGGTTGGCCGTGGCCAGCGTGAGCTGATCATCGGTGACCGTCAGATCGGTAAAACCGCTCTGGCGATCGACGCGATCATCAACCAGAAAGACAGCGGCATTTTCTGCGTCTACGTAGCCATTGGTCAGAAGCAATCGACCATCGCCAACGTGGTTCGCAAGCTGGAAGAAAACGGCGCCCTGGCCAACACCATCATCGTGGCGGCCAGTGCTTCGGAATCTCCTGCGCTGCAGTTCCTGGCACCGTACTCCGGTTGCACCATGGGCGAGTACTTCCGCGACCGTGGTGAAGACGCGCTGATCGTTTATGACGATCTGTCCAAGCAAGCAGTGGCTTACCGCCAGATTTCCCTGCTGCTGCGCCGTCCACCAGGCCGTGAAGCCTACCCAGGCGACGTGTTCTATCTCCACTCCCGTCTGCTGGAGCGCGCATCCCGCGTTTCGGAAGAGTATGTCGAGAAGTTCACCAAGGGCGCAGTGACTGGCAAGACCGGTTCCCTGACCGCGCTGCCGATCATCGAAACCCAGGCTGGCGACGTTTCCGCGTTCGTTCCGACCAACGTGATTTCCATCACCGACGGTCAGATCTTCCTGGAATCGGCCATGTTCAACTCCGGGATCCGTCCTGCTGTGAACGCCGGTGTTTCGGTATCCCGCGTAGGTGGTGCCGCTCAGACCAAGATCATCAAGAAGCTGTCCGGTGGTATCCGTACCGCCCTGGCTCAGTACCGTGAACTGGCGGCATTCGCCCAGTTCGCTTCTGACCTGGACGAAGCGACCCGCAAGCAACTTGAACACGGTCAGCGCGTTACCGAGCTGATGAAGCAGAAGCAATATGCGCCGATGTCGATTGCCGACATGTCGCTGTCGCTGTATGCCGCTGAGCGTGGGTTCCTGACTGACGTCGAAATCACCAAGGTCGGTAGCTTCGAACAAGCGCTGATTGCTTACTTCAACCGCGATCATGCCGACTTGTTGGCCAAGATCAACGTGAAGGGTGACTTCAATGACGAGATCGACGCTGGCCTGAAGGCTGGTATCGAGAAGTTCAAGGCCACCCAAACCTGGTAAGCCGCAGCGGGAGCTGCAAGGCTCCCGCTTGCTAACCTGATAGGTGTTACATGGCAGGCGCAAAAGAGATTCGCAGTAAGATTGCGAGCATCAAAAGCACGCAAAAGATTACCAGCGCCATGGAAAAAGTGGCGGTCAGCAAAATGCGCAAGGCACAAATGCGCATGGCTGCTAGCCGTCCTTATGCGGAGCGTATCCGCCAGGTAATTGGGCATCTGGCCAACGCCAACCCGGAATACCGCCACCCATTCATGATCGACCGCGCCGTCAAGCGCGTCGGCTATGTCGTGGTGAGCAGTGACCGTGGTCTGTGCGGTGGCTTGAACACCAACCTGTTCAAGGCCCTGGTCAAGGACATGGCGGTAAACCGCGAAAACGGCGTCGAGATTGATCTGTGTGTGGTCGGTAGCAAAGGTGCGGCGTTTTTCCGCAACTTCGGCGGTAACGTCGTCGCCGCTATCAGCCACCTGGGTGAAGAGCCGTCGATCAACGATCTGATCGGCAGCGTCAAGGTGATGCTGGATGCCTACCTGGACGGCCGTATTGACCGCCTGTCCGTGGTGTCCAACAAGTTCATCAACACCATGACCCAGCAGCCTACAGTGGAGCAGTTGATTCCTCTGGTGGCGACCCCGGATCAAGCACTCAAGCACCACTGGGACTATCTCTACGAACCGGACGCCAAAGAGCTGCTTGACGGCCTGATGGTGCGTTACGTGGAGTCGCAGGTCTACCAGGCGGTGGTCGAGAACAACGCGGCTGAACAAGCTGCGCGGATGATCGCGATGAAGAACGCTACCGACAACGCCGGTGATTTGATCAGCGATTTGCAGCTGATCTACAACAAGGCGCGTCAGGCTGCGATCACCCAAGAGATCTCGGAAATCGTCGGCGGCGCTGCCGCGGTTTAACGGTTCAAATATTCAGAGGATCCAGCTATGAGTAGCGGACGTATCGTTCAAATCATCGGCGCCGTTATCGACGTGGAATTTCCACGCGACAGCGTACCGAGCATCTACAACGCGCTGAAAGTACAAGGCGCGGAAACCACCCTGGAAGTCCAGCAGCAGCTGGGCGACGGTGTGGTGCGTACCATTGCGATGGGTTCCACCGAAGGCTTGAAGCGCGGTCTGGACGTTATCGACTCTGGCGCTGCCATCTCCGTACCGGTCGGTAAAGCGACCCTGGGCCGGATCATGGACGTCCTCGGCAACCCGATCGACGAAGCTGGCCCGATCGACACCGAAGAACGCTGGGGCATTCACCGTCCTGCGCCATCCTTCGCGGAACAAGCGGGCGGCAACGACCTGCTGGAAACCGGCATCAAGGTTATCGACCTGGTTTGCCCGTTCGCCAAGGGCGGTAAAGTCGGTCTGTTCGGTGGTGCCGGTGTCGGCAAGACCGTAAACATGATGGAACTGATCCGTAACATCGCCATCGAGCACAGCGGTTATTCCGTGTTCGCCGGTGTGGGTGAGCGTACTCGTGAGGGTAACGACTTCTACCACGAGATGAAGGACTCCAACGTTCTGGACAAAGTGGCACTGGTTTACGGTCAGATGAACGAGCCGCCGGGCAACCGTCTGCGCGTCGCCCTGACCGGCCTGACCATGGCCGAGAAGTTCCGTGACGAAGGTAACGACGTTCTGCTGTTCGTCGACAACATCTACCGTTACACCCTGGCCGGTACCGAAGTATCCGCACTGCTGGGCCGTATGCCTTCGGCAGTAGGTTACCAGCCGACCCTGGCTGAAGAGATGGGCGTGCTGCAAGAGCGCATCACTTCGACCAAGAACGGTTCGATTACCTCGATCCAGGCCGTCTACGTTCCCGCGGATGACTTGACCGACCCGTCGCCGGCGACCACCTTCGCCCACTTGGACGCCACCGTCGTACTGTCCCGTGACATCGCCTCCCTGGGTATCTACCCAGCGGTCGATCCACTGGACTCGACTTCGCGCCAGCTGGACCCGAACGTGATCGGCAACGAGCACTACGAAACCGCTCGCGGCGTTCAGTACGTGCTGCAGCGTTACAAAGAGCTGAAGGACATCATCGCGATCCTGGGTATGGACGAACTGTCGGAGACCGACAAGCAGTTGGTATCCCGCGCTCGTAAGATCCAGCGCTTCCTGTCGCAGCCGTTCTTCGTGGCTGAAGTCTTCACCGGTGCCTCGGGTAAATACGTTTCCCTGAAAGACACCATTGCTGGCTTCAAAGGCATCCTCAACGGTGACTACGACCACCTGCCAGAACAAGCGTTCTACATGGTTGGCGGCATCGAAGAAGCGATCGAGAAAGCCAAGAAACTGTAATCCCAGCGCCCGGCAACGGGCGCTAATTTAGGTTGAGGCAATCAGATGGCTATGACAGTCCATTGCGACATCGTCAGTGCGGAAGGTGAAATCTTCTCCGGTCTGGTCGAGATGGTGATTGCGCACGGTGCACTGGGTGATCTGGGTATCGCCCTGGGTCACGCGCCGCTGATCACTAATCTGAAACCAGGTCCGATCCGCCTGATCAAGCAAGGCGGGGAAGCCGAGGTGTTCTACATCTCCGGTGGTTTCCTCGAGGTTCAGCCGAACATGGTCAAGGTGCTTGCCGATACCGTGCAACGTGCTGCCGACCTGGATGAAGCCTCCGCTCAGGAAGCCGTCAAGGCTGCCGAGAAGGCCCTGCATGAACGTGGCGCGGAGTTCGATTACGGTTCCGCCGCCGCACGTCTGGCCGAGGCGTCAGCTCAGCTGCGCACCGTCCAGCAGATCCGCAAGAAGTTCGGCGGTTAAGCCAAGGCTTGTTGTGTGATTGATTAAAAAGGGTAGCCTCGGCTACCCTTTTTTCTTTTCCGCGTTTATCACGTGGTCACAGTCGCTGACCACCCAGGATTGGTAGCCAGTCATGTCTCTCGAAATCGTTATCCTCGCGGCGGGTCAGGGCACCCGGATGCGTTCGTCGTTGCCTAAAGTGCTGCACCCGGTCGCGGGCAATTCGATGTTGGGACATGTTATCCACAGCGCCCGACAACTTGATCCACAGCGCATCCATGTGGTGATTGGCCATGGTGCCGAGCGGGTGCGCGAGCGTCTGGCCGCCGATGACCTGAACTTTGTCCTGCAGGACCAGCAACTCGGTACCGGTCATGCCGTGGCCCAGGCGGTGCCGTTCATCAGTGCCGACACCGTGCTGATCCTCTATGGCGACGTGCCCTTGATCGAAGTCGAGACCTTGCGGCGTCTGCTGGAGCAGGCAGGCCCCGGGCAACTCGGCCTGTTGACGGTCGAGTTGGATAACCCGACCGGTTATGGGCGGATCGTCCGCGATGCCGCCGGCAAGGTGGCCGCCATTGTCGAGCAGAAAGACGCCAGCGCGGCGGAACTGGCCATCACCGAGGGCAACACCGGGATTCTCGCGGTGCCGGCCAAGCGCCTGGGTGAGTGGATGAGCCGCCTGTCGAACAACAACGCCCAGGGCGAGTACTACCTGACCGACGTGATTGCCATGGCGGTGGGTGACGGCCTGGTGGTCGCCACCGAGCAACCCCAGGATGCAATGGAGGTGCAGGGCGCCAACGACCGCCAGCAGTTGGCCGAACTGGAGCGTCATTACCAGTTGCGCGCGGGGCGGCGGTTGATGGCGCAGGGTGTGACGTTGCGCGATCCAGCGCGCTTCGATGTGCGCGGCGAGGTGACTGTCGGTCGCGATGTGCTGATCGACATCAACGTGATTCTCGAAGGCCAGGTGGTGATCGAGGACGATGTAGTCATCGGCCCGAACTGTGTGATCAGGAACAGCACCCTGCGCAAGGGTGTGACCATCAAGGCCAACAGCCATATCGACGGCGCGATCATGGGCGAGGGCAGCGATGCCGGTCCGTTCGCGCGCTTGCGCCCGGGGAGCGTGCTCGACGCCCGTGCCCATGTGGGTAACTTTGTTGAACTGAAAAATGCGCACCTGGGCGAAGACGCCAAGTGCGGCCACCTGACCTACCTCGGCGATGCTGAAGTCGGTGCGCGGACCAATATCGGTGCCGGTACCATCACCTGTAACTATGATGGGGCCAACAAGCACAAGACGGTGCTGGGCGAGGACGTCTTCATCGGCTCCAACAACGCCTTGGTGGCACCTGTGGATATCTCTTCCGGCGCCAGCACAGCGGCGGGTTCGACCATCAACCAGAACGTCGGTGAAGGGCAGTTGGGTGTGGCCCGTGCCCGTCAGCGCAATATCGACGGTTGGAAGCGTCCGGTGAAGGTCAGTAAGTCCTGAGTTATCCACAATGGCAACGGGAGCTCATTTATCCACAGTCTCCCTCATTTCACTTGACTAAGTTTCGTTTCGAAGGTCTTATGGTCGCTATTATCTTTCGAATCGAAACTTAAGTGATCATATCGAAACGCAACACCCCGCAACGTCGGCACAATATCCTGGCCATGCTCAATGACCAGGGCGAAGTCAGTGTGGATGAATTGGCCAGGCGCTTCGAAACCTCCGAGGTGACGATTCGCAAGGACCTCGCGGCCCTGGAAAGCCATGGCCTGTTGATGCGTCGCTACGGCGGCGCGATTACCATCCCCCACGAACTGTTCAGCGACCCGGCCCAGGCGGTTTCCCGGTATAAACAGGCGATTGCCCGCGCCGCGGTGGGGCGTATTCGTGAACACGCGCGTATTATTATCGACAGTGGCAGCACCACCGCCGCGATGATCCCCCAACTGGGCCAGCAACCTGGCCTGGTGGTGATGACCAACTCTCTGCATGTCGCCCGTGCCCTGAGCGAACTGGAACACGAACCGGTGCTGCTGATGACCGGTGGCACCTGGGACCCGCATTCCGAGTCGTTCCAGGGCCAGGTCGCCGAGCGCGTCCTGCGTTCCTATGACTTCGACCAGTTGTTCATCGGCGCTGACGGCATCGATCTGGAGCGTGGCACCACCACCTTCCACGAATTGCTGGGGTTGAGCCGGGTGATGGCGGAGGTCGCCCGTGAAGTGGTGGTCATGGTCGAGTCCGACAAGATCGGCCGCAAGATTCCCAACCTGGAGCTGCCCTGGAGCAGTATCCATACCCTTATTACCGATGATCGTTTGCCCAAAGAGGTACGCGAACAGATTCAGGCCCGTGGTATCACTGTCATTTGCGCGGTTGCCAGCCAGGAGAAATAGAGCATGTGTGGAATTGTCGGTGCAGTTGCTGAACGTAATATCACGGCCATCCTGGTCGAAGGCCTGAAGCGTCTGGAATACCGCGGCTACGACAGCGCCGGTGTCGCCGTTTTCAGCCATAACGGCACGCTGGAGCGTACCCGTCGCACCGGCAAGGTCAGCGAGCTGGAGCAGGCCCTGGCCGGCGAACCGCTGGCCGGTCGCCTGGGCATTGCCCACACCCGTTGGGCGACCCATGGTGCGCCGTGCGAACACAATGCCCACCCGCATTTCTCCGGGTCCGATATTGCCGTGGTGCACAACGGCATCATCGAGAACCACGAAGCCTTGCGTGAACAACTCAAGGGGCTAGGCTACGTCTTTACCTCGGAAACCGACACCGAAGTTATCGCTCACCTGCTGAACCACAAGTTCAAGGACCTGGGTGACCTGACCAAGGCGTTGAAAGCCACGGTCAAGGAGCTGCACGGCGCCTACGGCCTGGCGGTGATCAACGCGCAGCAACCGGATCGCCTGCTGGCGGCCCGCAGTGGCAGCCCGCTGGTGATCGGCCTGGGTCTGGGGGAAAACTTCCTCGCTTCCGACCAACTGGCGTTGCGTCAGGTCACCGACCGTTTCATGTACCTGGAAGAGGGCGATATCGCCGAGATCCACCGCGACAGCGTGCAGATCTGGGACATCGATGGCCGTCAGGTCGAGCGCGAAGCGGTGCAGTATCGCGACGGCGCGGAAGCGGCCGAGAAGGGCGCATTCCGCCACTTCATGCTCAAGGAAATCCACGAGCAACCGACCGTGGTCCAGCGGACCCTGGAAAACCGTCTCGGCCCGAACCAGGTCCTGGTGCAGGCGTTCGGCCCCCAGGCCGCTGAGTTGTTCGCCAAAGTGCGCAATGTCCAGATCGTCGCCTGCGGCACCAGCTATCACGCCGGTATGGTTGCGCGTTACTGGCTCGAAGGGTTGGCGGGTATCCCGTGCCAGGTCGAGGTCGCCAGTGAGTTCCGCTATCGCAAGGTGGTGGTGCAGCCGGACACCTTGTTTGTTGCTATCTCCCAGTCCGGCGAAACCGCCGACACCCTGGCGGCGCTGCGCAATGCCAAGGAGTTGGGTTTCCTCGGCAGCCTGGCGATCTGCAACGTCAGCATCAGCTCGCTGGTGCGCGAGTCGGACCTGACCCTGCTGACCCAGGCCGGTCGCGAAATCGGCGTGGCTTCGACCAAGGCCTTCACCACCCAACTGGTGAGCCTGTTGCTGTTGACCCTGGCCCTGGGCCAGGTTCAGGGCAGCCTGGCCGAAGGTGTGGAAGCTGAGCTGGTGGAAGAGCTGCGGCGCCTGCCGACCCGCCTGGGCGAGACCCTGGCCATGGACACCAAGGTCGAGAAAATCGCCGAGTTGTTCGCCGACAAGCACCACACCCTGTTCCTCGGCCGTGGCGCGCAGTACCCGGTGGCGATGGAAGGCTCGCTCAAGCTCAAGGAAATCTCCTACATCCACGCCGAGGCCTATCCGGCCGGCGAGCTGAAGCACGGTCCGTTGGCGCTGGTGGACAACGATATGCCGATCGTTACCGTGGCGCCGAACAACGAATTGTTGGAGAAGCTCAAATCCAACCTGCAGGAAGTCCGCGCCCGCGGTGGTCAACTGATCGTCTTCGCCGACGAACAGGCCGGGATGGTTAATGCCGAAGGCACACATGTCATCACCATGCCGCACATCCACGACACCCTGGCACCGATTCTCTACACCATCCCGCTGCAACTGCTGTCGTACTACGTGGCGGTGCTCAAGGGCACGGACGTCGATCAGCCGCGTAACCTGGCGAAGTCGGTGACGGTGGAGTAAGGCTGTGGATTCAGCCGTTTTGTGAAAAAGCCGCCTTTCAAGGCGGCTTTTTTGCACCTGCGATTTATCACCGCGCCGTTCTCGGTCTCGCTGTTGGCCCATGCTCATGGACGTTCATGGGGTACCGTAAAAAACTTGCGAAAACTGCGCTGAAGGCACCCAAAAGATTCGGATCAGTCCTACGTCAAGCTGGGGTGAGGGGCTCTGGGGAGGTATTAGAGAAGAGTCGAAAATAGGGGCTAAACCCGTCGGCTCATGTTCATGAAACCGACTGAATCTGCAGAGCTTCAATCGGTGCAAGGGAACCCGTTGTGCGAGGAAAGTATTGGCCGGACCATCTGAAAGTTCTGCACGTTGAGATTGAAGGTGCGTGTTGGCTGTTGGGCCACTTGCGGCCCCGCACCCAGAGCCTTGTCGTTCCAGCTGCAGAAGGGCATCCTTCAGTCACCCTGACGCTGCATGTTGAATACAGTTCCCATTGTGTCAGTGCCGGCCCAAAGCAAGGCCAGGTGATTGATTTCCACACACTCGGATACGAGCGTCTGATCATCGCAAGGTCCGTCGTGTGTTCCACTCTGGGCGGCATGCATTGTCTTTCTTGCTCCCGGACATCATTGCGTCCATCGCTGACCGTCGGTGCTTCTTTACTGGACGAGAGAATTTTCTGACTCTGGAGCTCGGTAGCGCAATGCCGGGCCAAGCCACGGGCATGCGCTATGAAATCTATTTCAATGTGCGCAAAGGGGAGGGCAAGAACACGCTCAGACTGTTTATCGAAAGCGCTTATGTACGGGACGAAGACGCAGACAACAGACCGGTTAATTTCAAGAAGGCTGACAAGATCAGGGCTTGGAAATTGTTCTTGAACACGGCGCGAGGGACATCGATCAAAGTGGCGAGAAACAGTGCTTTGAACATGAAGAGGAAAGGGCGGGTGTAGAAAAAGCAAACCCCCAATGAAGGGGGTTTCGCGGAAGCCCTTAGGGAGTGATCCCATCAACCGGCACGGCCGAGAACCAATGGCGGCATCTGAACACTTCAGACCTGAAAGGTCGAAGCTCCGTATATATCCAGACCTGTTCAGGCTAATGAAAAACGGCTGACCCGTCAACGTCGCATACCTCTGGACATTTGAGCGCGTGCAGGCAACGCTGTCCCATCTCTTGATTGCGAGTGCAAGGGACTTGGGCACTCGTTGCTTCATCCATTAGCGAAGGAAAACTCAATGCCGTTTGTGACGATCGATGGACAACCACTTCACTTCCTCGACCAGGGCGTGGGCGAGGTGGTGGTGCTGGGCTCCAGCTACCTGTGGGACAGCGGCATGTGGGCACCGCAGATCGCCGCGCTGTCGCAACACTATCGGGTGATCGTGCCGGAGCTCTGGGGCCATGGGCAGTCAGGACCGTTGCCGGAAAACACCCGCAGCCTCGACGATCTGGCCAATCAGGTACTGGCCTTGCTCGACCACTTGGAAGTTCGGCGTTTCACCCTGGTCGGCCTGTCGGTCGGTGGCATGTGGGGCGCGCGCCTGGCCCTGGCGGCGCCCGAGCGCGTTCGTGGCCTGGTGTTGATGGACACCTATGCCGGTGAAGAGCCCGCGCCGACCCAACAGTATTACTTTTCGATGCTGAAGATGATCGAGGATGCCGGCAGTGTTCCAGTGCCTTTGCTCGATGCAATTGTGCCGATTTTCTTCAGGCCGGGTATCGATCCACAGCTGTCGTACTACCAGGCATTTCGCTCGTCCCTGGCGACCTGGTCGGGCGAGCGCCTGCGCGACAGCGTCGTACCGCTGGGACGGCTGATCTTCGGACGTGACGATCGCCTGGCCGCGGTGGCAGGACTGGATGCCGCGAGCACCCTGGTGATGGGCGGTGAGCAGGACAAGCCCCGGCCACCGAGCGAGGCCCGGGAAATGGCGGAGTTGATCGGCTGCGCTTACATCGGGATACCGGAGGCCGGGCATATTTCCAGCCTTGAAAACCCGACGTTCGTGAACGATGCACTGTTGGCATTCCTGTCCGAGCTGCCTGCATAGTCACCGCGATCCTCCGTAGGAGCGAGTAAGCCCATCCATGGACAGATTCCAGGAAATGCAGGTGTTCGTCGCCGTTGCCCAAGAGCAAGGTTTCGCGTCGGCGGCGCGGCGCCTGAGCCTCTCGGCGCCGAGCGTCACCCGGGCGGTGGCGGCGCTGGAAAAGCGCATCGGCGCCCAGTTGCTCGTGCGTACCACGCGCAATGTACACCTGACCGAACCCGGGCAACGTTATCTGGAAGATTGCCGGCGCATCCTCGCCGCGATGGAGGAAGCCGAAGCCTCGGCCGCCGACAGTCACGCGCGCCCCAGCGGCCAGCTAACCATGACCGCGCCGGTGCTGTTCGGTGAGTTGTACGTTACGCCGGTGATGGTGCGTTACCTGGCGCAGTATCCGGCGGTGGATATCAACGCGCTGCTGTTGGACCGCGTGGTACCCATGGTCGAGGACGGGATTGACGTTGCGGTGCGCATTGGTGAGTTGCCCGACAGTGGTTATCACGCCGTCAAGGTAGGGCAAGTGCGCCGGGTGGTCTGCGCTGCACCGGCCTATCTGGATAAACAGGGCCGTCCCCGTCATCCGGACGAGTTGCGTCAGGCACAGATCGTTATGGCCGCGTCGGCTTCGCAGGTCAGGAGCTGGCAGTTCCTCGAGGGTGACAAACCCTTGAGCATCCGTCTGGAACCACGGTTGGCGCTGACCGCGAATCGGGCGGCGATCCACGCCGCCTGCCTGGGTTTTGGCCTGACCCGGGTGCTGTCTTATCAAGTCGCGGACAAGCTGGCCACTGGCGAGCTGGAGATCGTGCTGGAAGATTTCGAGTTACCGCCGCTGCCAATCCACGTGGTGTATCAAGGTGGCCGTACGGTCTCCGTGCGGGTGCGCAGCTTTGTCGATTTCGTGGTCGCGGCCTTGCGCGACCACCCGAACCTGAAAGGCTGATCGGCATTTCATTTTTTGAAAGAATGGATTGCCGTTTCTGGTGATTCTGCGGTTTTCGCTGAAGGAGCAAGATCACTCGATCAGCGCGAACCATCCCGGGTTGCGCTTCTGCCCTCGTGGAGTCCCACCATGTCCCAGCCCTCCATCAAACTCTACAATTTTTCCCGTTCCGGCCATGCTCATCGTGCCGAACTGATGTTGTCCCTGCTCGGTCTGCCGGTGGAGCTGATTCATGTGGACCTGCCCAGCGGTGCCCATAAAGCCCCGGAATACCTGGCGCTGAATGCCTTCGGCCAAGTGCCGGTCATCGATGATCAAGGTCTGGTCCTCGCCGACTCCGCAGCGATTCTGGTGTACCTGGCGCTCAAGTACGGGCAAGGCCGCTGGCTGCCCACCGATCCGCTTGGCGCCGCCCAGGTGCAACGCTGGCTGTCGGTGGCTGCGGGGCCGATCGCCTTCGGTCCGGCCCGGGCCCGGTTGATCACGGTCTTCGGTGCGGCCTTTGACGCGGAGGAGGCGATCAGCCGTTCCCATGCCTTGCTCAAGGTCGTTGAGCAGGAACTGAGTCAGTCATCCTACCTGGTGGGTGACACAGCGACCATCGCCGATGTCGCCGGTTACAGCTATATCGCCCATGCGCCGGAAGGCAATGTCTCGCTGGCGGACTACCCCAATGTCCGGGCCTGGTTGGCGCGGATCGAAGCCTTGCCGGGCTTTGTGCCGATGCCGCGCACCGTCGCAGGATTGCAGACCGCCTGAGGTCGGTGCAACCTCCCGCTCACTTCGGTCGGGAGGGCTTTCCCGTGGAGAAGTCGCAATGAACAGACACAGCCCATCCAGCGCATCCCCCTGGCATGTCGGCGAGTTGCAGATGCAGGCCCGGGTCGGTGTCGCCGAACGGATGGCTGAGCTGGGCCCCAAGGTGATCCGCGACTATATGCCGGACCAGCATCGTGACTTCTATCGTCAGTTGCCGTTCCTGCTGTTCGGCACTGTGGACGATCAGGGCAATCCCTGGGCGAGCCTGTTTGAAGGCGAGCCCGGGTTTGCCTGTTCTCCCGAGCCCAGGCTACTGCAAGTGGCGAGTTTTCCCCAGGTCGCGGATCCCACTCACTCAGCGCTGCGAGCCGGTGCGGCTATCGGCTTGCTGGGAATGGAACTGCATACCCGGCGGCGCAACCGGATCAATGGACGTGTTGCGGCGCTGACTGAACAAACCCTGAGCGTGGCTGTGGAACATGCCTTCGGCAACTGCCCGCAGTACATCCAGTTGCGTCAGTTCGAACGGGTGCCGGTGTCGGGCCCGGCCACGCAAGTGGTCTATCGCTCGTCAGGGTTGGACGCCGAGGCTGCGGCAATGATCCATGCCGCCGATACGTTCTTCGTTGCCAGTTATGTGGATATCGATGGAGCCCGTTCCGTGGACGTCTCCCACCGTGGCGGGCAAAGCGGTTTTGTCCGGGTTGAGGGCGACTGCCTGACGATCCCGGATTTCGCCGGTAACCTGCACTTCAATACCTTGGGCAATCTGCTGATCAATCCCCACGCCGGCTTGTTGTTTATCGATTTCAATACGGGTGACCTGTTGCAACTCAGCGGACGCACCGAGGTAATTCTCGAAGGACCGTTGGTGAAAGCCTTCCAGGGTGCCGAACGTTTGTGGACGTTCCACGTGGAACATTGTGTGCGGCGCCCGGCGGCATCGACCCTGCGTTGGAAGTTCGCGGGCTTTTCCCCCAACAGCCTGATGACCGGCAGCTGGGATCAGGCCGCTGCACGCTTGCAAGCCGAGGCGTTGGGCAACGCCTGGCGGCCTTTGCGGATCAGCCGGATTGTCGAGGAAAGTCGCAATATTCGTTCGCTGTACCTGGAGCCGACGGATGGGGCGGGGCTGCCGGTGTTTCAGGCCGGGCAGCATCTGCCGCTGCGTTTCGACCTGGGCGAGCAGAGGCAGATTCGTACCTATAGCCTGTCGGGCGCGCCGTCGGATGGGTTCTGTCGGATCAGCGTCAAGCGCGACGGCCGGGTGTCGTCCCATGCGCATGAGCAGCTCAAGGTCGGTGATGTGATTGAGGCGCGTGCGCCGCAGGGGCATTTCACCGTGGCGACCCATGAGCAGCGCCCGTTGGTATTGCTTGCGGCTGGGGTGGGCATTACGCCCTTGCTGTCGATGTTGCGGGAGGTGGTGTACCAGGGCAAGCGCACCCGGCGCATGCGGCCTACGGTTTTGTTCCACAGCGCCCGGTCGTTGGCGGAACTGCCGTTCAGGGCTGAGCTGGATGAACTGATGGCGCGTTCGGGCGATACGGTCCAAGTGGTACGACTGTTGAGCCAGCCGGAGCCCGAGGCGGTGCCGGGCGAGGATTACCATCTGCAAGGTCGACTCGATATCGAGGTGCTGAAGGCAATGCTGATGGTCGATGACTATGACTCAGTGGATTTTGTTCTATGCGGTCCGGGTGGTTTTACCCAGGGCCTGTATGACCAACTGCGCGATATGGATATCCGCGATGAGCGTATTTATGCGGAGACTTTCGGTCCCTCGACGTTGCGCCGCCGACAGGATCCGGGTGTGCCGCAGATCGAGCAGCCGCCGGCGGCTACGCAGTCGGTGCCGGTGGTGTTCCATCGTTCGGGCAAGGAGGCGCGCTGGCTAGCGCAAGGTGAGAGCTTGTTGGTGTTGGCGGAAAGCCGGGGTTTACAGCCGGAGTTCAGTTGCCGGGGTGGGTCTTGTGGAACCTGTAGCACCCGTTTGATCAGCGGGCAGGTGCATTATCCACAACCGCCCGCGGAGTTGCCGGGCGAGGGGCAGGTGCTGATTTGTTGCGCGATTCCGGCGCAAGGTGCGGAGCCGTTGGTGTTGGACCTGTAACGGCGTGCCAGCGGCGGTGCATTCACCGTAGCCAGTTGGTCTTACAGAAGGCCTTTTCAGCGCCGCAGGCGGGTATCGATCTGGCTCATCCGGCTACGCAGGGTAAATACCCCATCCCCGGACAGGATCGCTCCACGGGCAAACAAGCGCCCGTTCTCCCAGTTCGAAAGCCCCAGCTCCGGCTTGTTCAGCGCGTACTGGCCATCGACCCAGCGGGTGAAGCCGTCGCCGACAAAGGGCGCATTGATGCTGTTGTAGAAGTAGTCATGGGCAGCACGCTCGGCGCTGATCAGCGACACGGTGAACTGCGGGCTGTAACGATTGAACAGGGCAATTGCCTGATCCAGGTCGTCGACGATTTTCAGGCTGACTTCCGGGGTCTCTTCCCACTCCCACTCACGGCCCAGTTGGTCTTCGGGCAATGATTCGGTTTGTGCTTCTTCCTCATAACCTTCGGCACGCTGGACCTGCACCCGTGCTTGCAGCCACTCGGCGGGCAGCACGCTTTCATCGCCACTGACGATATGCAGCTTGCAGCGTTGGCCGCGTGCCTCGCCGGCGGCCTTCAGTGCATCGAGAAACAGCGGCACCAGTTCGGCCGCGCGTTGACGATGGATCAGGCAGACGTTAAGGGTGTTGCAGACCTTGCGATCCAGTGAGTTGCGCACCACTTCGGCAAAACGTTTGGCATCGGCGTCCTGATGGGCCACCAGCCAGGCGCCGCCGGTGCCGTGCAGGCTGACCACGGTGCCGGCCTGCTGGGCGATCCCGCCGAGTTGTTTCACGGCATGGCCTGAACCCCGGGCCACCGCGAGGGACAGGCGGCGGTCGGCGAACATCGCCCAGCCGGCCGCGCGGTCACTGCTTTCCACCAGCGATACCGCGCCCGCTGGCAAACCGGCTTCGCGCAGCGCCGGGTCGAGCGCATGGCGGACTATCGCCTGGGCCGTGCCGAGGGCATCGCTGCCGATCCGCAGCACCGCGGTATTGCCGGTACGCAGGACACCGGCGGCATCGGCAAACACATTCGGTCGACCCTCAAAGACAAACGCCACCACACCCAGGGGCGCGACGACCTGTTCGACCTTCCAGCCTTCGTGTTCCACGGCCTCGCGAACCCGGCCGCGAATCAGCGGCGCATCACGCCAGGCGCGTAGCCCGGCGATCATGTCACGGCGCATGGCCTCGCTTGCCAGCAGACGGGTGGTGGAGCGCCCGCGTGCCTTGGCTTGCGCGATATCGGCCTGGTTCGCGGCCTCGATCAGGGCCCAGGAAGTCGGTGTTTCCAGATGTTGGGCGAACAGATCGAAGAACTGGCTGATGGCCTCGTCCGAGACCTGGGCCAGCGCGGTGAACGCGCTTTTCGCGGTGTCGATGGCCTGGGTCGCGATCTGTTGCACAGCGTGGGGGATCAACAGCAGTTCACCACTGGACTGGTCCACCAGCAAATGATCGCCCGGCTGGAAACGCTCGGCCAATTCCGGCGGTACCGGGGAAACCCGGTTACCCGCGTAGAGAATCGGCGTGCCGGCGATAAGACGATCGAGCGTGCTGGTCATGATGGGAGAACGAATCCAGGGAAGTAGTAGAGGCAAAATGTATAAGAAAAACGCCGCCGGCTCACCTGTTAACGGCGTTTCTTTTGCACGACGTTGCATCCAGGCGGAGCACGCCCTGTAGCAGCCGGCTCGCTGGCGATGGTGGCCGTTCAGGCGGTACAAGGCTCAAGGGCCTCATCGCCGGCAAGCCGGCTCCCACAAGGTCGGTGTTGTGTCAGGAGCAAGGTAGCCAGCCCCTCAGGCTTGCTGGATAAACGCCAAGCGGACAGCAAAGCCGATCAACAGGCCGCCGAACAACCATTGCTGCAGGCGTTGCGCCCGTGGGCTCTTGTCCAGCCATTGGCCGATCCAGGCGCCGGCCAGGGCGTAGCAACTGTCGAACAGCAGTCCGACCGCCACCAGGGTCACGCCGAGCCCAAGGAACTGCGCGGCCACCGGGCCGGCCTGGGCGTCGATGAATTGTGGCAGCAGCACCGAGCAGAACAGCAATGCCTTGGGGTTCAGCAGATTGGTGAGCAGGCCTTGTTGCAAGGCGGCGCGCCAGCTCAAGGTCCGTTGGGCGCCCTCGTGAGCCGTGCTCAACAACGCCAGTGAACCGGGCCTGAGCATACGGATGCCGATCCATAGCAGATAGGCGGCACCCGCCAGGCGCACCACGTCGAAGGTCCACGGCGCGGCCTTGAACAGTGCCGCCAACCCCAGGGCCGCCAGCCCGACATGGCAGGCGCGGGCGATACCCAGGCCGAGGGCGGTGGTCAGGGCCTGGCTACGGCCATGCCGGGCGCCGGTTTGCAGCAGCAGAATCATGTCGGGGCCGGGAAGCAGATAAACCATCGCCAGTGCGAACAGGTAGAGGAGCATCGTGCTGTTTCTCCAAGGAGGGTAACTGGAGAAAATTTTATGTCGGAAGGCCAGGGCAGGTGCTTGCGTATTCAACCTCTGAAAGGCTTAGAATTGGAACTTCCTGCCAATATAGTCGAAACGAGTAGCCGGATATGCCAACCATCAAACTCGATGCCTACGACCGTAAAATCCTCGCGGCTTTGCAACGGGATGGACGCCTGAGCAATGTCGAGCTGGCGGCCGAGATCGGCCTTTCGGCGTCACCGTGCCTGCGTCGGGTGCGCATGCTTGAAGACGCGGGGGTGATTCGCGGCTATCAGGTGAATCTGGATCGTGATGAAGTCGGGCTGGGTTTGACGGTGTTCGTCGGGGTCAAGGTCGAGCGGCACCACGAGGCTGACGCCGAGGCCTTCCGCTTGGCGGTCATGGCTTTACCGCAAGTGATCTCGGCGTTTCTGGTCTCAGGCGAGTCGGACTTTCTGCTGCAAGTGGTGGTGCCCGACCTGCGGGCTTATGAACGCTTCCTCAATGGCCAATTGCTGCGCCTGCCCGGTGTGCGTGATATTCGCAGCAACTTCGCGATCCAGGCGGTTAAGGCGCCCGGACCGCTGCCGTTGAATCACCTGCCCGATTGACTCAGATCTGCGTGGCCAGGCCTTCGACGTTCATTGCCGCCTGGCGCAACGCTTCGGAGCGGGTCGGATGCGGGTGGCAGGTGAGGGCGATATCTTCGGCCGAGGCGGAAAACTCCATGGCCACGCAGTACTCGCCGATCATCTCGCTGACACTCGGGCCCACCAGGTGGACGCCGAGCACTTCATCGCTGTGCGCGTCGGCCAGGACCTTGGCGAAGCCCTCGGTCTCGTGATTGATCTTGGCTCGACTGTTGGCGCTGAAGGGGAACTTTCCGACCTTGTAGGCGCGGCCTTCGGCCTTGAGCTGCTCTTCAGTCTTGCCGACACTGGCCAGTTCCGGCCGGGTGTAGATCACGCTGGGGATCAGCGCATAGTTGACTTCACCGGCCTTGCCGACGATCTGCTCGATGCAGGCCATGGCTTCGTCTTCGGCCTTGTGCGCGAGCATCGGGCCGCTGGTGACATCGCCGATCACCCAGACCCCCGTCGCCTCGGTGCGATGGCCCTGGTTGGCCAGCATGCCGCGTTTGTCGGTGGCAAGCCCGACGCTCTCCAGCCCGAGCCCTTGCGTGTAGGGACGACGACCGATGGCCACCAGCACGTAGTCGGCGTCGATCAACTGCGCTTCGCCGCCGGTCGCCGGTTCCACGCGCAACTGCACGCCGGTTGCCGAGCGGGTGGCGCTGGTGACCTTGGAACCCAGCAGGAAGCGCATGCCTTGTTTGCTCAACGAACGTTGCAAGGTCTTGCCGGCTTCCACGTCGACACCGGGGCAGATCCGGTCCAGGTATTCGACCACCGTGACCTGGCTACCGAGCCGACGCCATACCGAGCCCAGTTCCAGGCCGATGACCCCGGCGCCGATCACCACCAGATGTTTGGGCACCTCGGGCAACGACAGCGCGCCGGTGGAGTCGAGGATGCGCCGGTTGTCGATGTCGACGCCTGGTAGCGGCGTCGGCTCGGAGCCGGTGGCTATCACGATGTCCTTGGCCTGCAAGGTGGTTTCGCTGCCGTCGGCGGCGCTCACCAGGACCTTGCCGGGGCCGGCGATCCGTCCCCAGCCCTTGATCCACTCAACCTTGTTCTTGCGAAACAGGTATTCGATGCCCTGGGTCAGTCCGGCCACGCTCTGGTCTTTCTGTTTCATCATCTGCGCGAGGTTGAGATGGGGCCTGACCTCGATCCCGAGGTTGGCGAACTCGCTGCCCATCGCCGATGCGTAGAGCTCGGAGGCGTGGAGCAGGGCCTTGGACGGCATGCAGCCGACGTTCAGGCAGGTCCCGCCGAGGGTCGCCCGCCCCTCCACGCAGGCGGCCTTCAAGCCCAGTTGGCCGGCGCGAATGGCGGCGTTATAGCCTCCGGGTCCGCCCCCGATGATGATGACGTCGTAGCTGCTCATGACTGTTCTCCTGGGCGACACCGCGTTGAGGACGAAGGTAGGTGTCATAAAATATTATGATCATAATATTGTCCTTGTGCGCAACTCTGGTCAAGGCATCATGCGTCGATAGGTCGTCAAGGCACAGGGTCACCTGGAGCGCGTTTTACTGTTGCCGACGCGGGCCGGATCTTCCAGAAAGGTGGTGTAGGGATACGCCGGGTCGGCGTGGAAATTGATCCGTCGTCCTCGGATGGTGATCAGCTGCGAGTCGGCCTTTATGCAAAGTGTCTGGCCGCTTTTGAAGGTGAGCCGGTGAATCTGTTGATTGTTTTCCCGGCTGATTTCGTGACTGATCAAGTCCAGCAGATTACTCAGGCCCAGGGGCGAACCCGCTTGATTGATGGTCAGGCAACTGGAAGTTTCAGCACCCGGGACCGTCCCCAATGGACGTTGAAAGTAATGGTATTCACTCAAGGTATGGCTCATGGCGGCTCCGTCGCTCAAGTGTGCGCGCCGAGTGTTGGGCATGTTATTAGTCGGCGGCGCGCACAAGGGGGATCAAGTGTTTTAAGGGTGAGGCATATAGTTATAAGTTATCTGGCCCCGTGCCGTTTGAAGCGCACGGGGATACATAAGGTTTTCAGGCTATCGAGCCGTCTATTCAATGGGTTAGGCGCAGTGCGCAACCGTTGGCAGACGCTTTTCAATACTGGAACTTACGAAGTTTTTAATGAACCAGCAGGGCTATTTGATGTCAGTGGGATGTTAGTCATTGCCAGGACACCAATCAAGTCACGCAGATGTTGAATTTTGTTACATGAGCGCCTTGTTAGCGGATGGTAATTTTTCTGGTTGTTTCGAATAGTGGGATATCAGATAAATCAATGTCAGTGCTTTCCATATTGTTGGGTTAGTTAATAGACGGGTGACAGCGGTCAAGCATTGCTCCATTATTCAGTGTCAGGAAACTTATGTTATGGAGTAACGCAATACTTCAGCAGGCCATCCCTGACAGGAGCTGTCGGGCGACGAGGGGGAGGGGGTGACGAAGATTATTTTCAAAAAAAATTGCAAGGACCTGTAACGGCCGGCGGCGACCGCTCTCTAGTGCCATGTCGAGACTGAACATTCCGTTCGGACCGATACCCCTAACGCACTCTGAGGATAACAATCATGTCGATCAAAACCGTCGCTGCTGGTGCCGCACTCGCTCTCGCCGCCGCCACTCTGTTTGCCGGTGTCGTTACCCAGGCGTCGGCCGCCGATGCCCAGGTTCACTGCTATGGCGTCAACGCCTGCAAAGGCCAGAATGACTGCAAGACCAAGGACCACGCCTGCAAAGGCATGGGCTCCTGCAAAGGCATGGGCTTCAAGGCCATGACCAAGTCGGCTTGTGACAAAGCCGGCGGCAAAGTCGGCGAATAAGCGGCGACCGAGTGCACCCGCAGCGGCCGGCCCCCGATGCCGCTGCGGACACCTCAGCGAGGAGTCCAGTATGTCCGTTTCCCGTCCCTGCCTGGGTTATGGCCTGGGTTTGCGCAGTCACTATCACCAGGAAATCCTCGAGCAGTCGCCCGCGGTGGACTGGTTCGAGATCGTTTCCGAGAACTACCTGGTCCAGGGCGGCAAGGCGCTGTATTACCTGGATGCCATCGCCGAGCGTTATCCGCTGGTGATGCATGGCGTGTCGCTGTCCATCGGCGGGCCCCATGAGCTGGATATGCAGTACCTCAAACAACTCAAGCAATTGGCCGGGCGGGTCAATCCCGCGTGGATTTCCGACCATTTGTGCTGGAGCCGCGGCAACGCTCATCAGTTGCATGACCTGCTGCCGCTGCCTTACACCGAAGAAAGCCTGTATTACGTTGCAAGTCGTGTCCGTCAGGTGCAGGACGTGCTGCAACAGCCGCTGGTGCTGGAAAATGTTTCCAGTTACGTGCGCGCCGCGGATGATGAATTTTCCGAGTGGGAGTTTCTCGAAGCCCTGAGCCGCCTGAGCGACTGCGAGCTGCTGCTGGACGTGAACAATGTCTATGTCAGTGGGCGCAATCACGGTTTCGACCCCTGGACCTTTATCCGCGGCCTGCCGGCACAGAAGATCCGCCAGTTGCACCTGGCCGGACATGCCGACTATGGCGACTACGTGATCGACACCCATGATCATCCGGTCTGTGATCCGGTCTGGGAGCTGTATCAGCGGACCCTTGAACACTTGGGCCCGGTGGCGACCTTGCTGGAGCGCGACGATCACTTCCCGCCGCTGGCCGAGCTGGTGGACGAGTTGGACAAGGCCCGCGAGTTGGGCCGCGCGGCCCTGGGCCGGAGGTCGCTATGCGCCTGAACGACTGGCAACTGGCCTTTGAGCGCTACCTGCTGGGGGACGATGCCAGCGCCGACGCGCCATTGGGTGCCAGCCTGATCGGTGGGCCGACCCTGGATGTCGAAACGGGTCTGGCCATCTACCACAACGCCTACCGCGCCCGTTTGCAGGAAGCCCTGCGCAGCGACTTCCCGACGGTCTGGCACTGGCTGGGTGATGAAGAGTTTGATGCGCTGACCGCCGCCTACCTGCGTGAATGCCCCTCGTCGCATTACAGCCTGCGCTGGCTGGGAGCCGGCTTTGAAGCTTTTGTCCTGCGCCATCTGGTACCGGCTCAAGGCGCGCCTCTGGCGGAACTGATTCGCCTGGAATGGGCCTTTACCCTGGCGTTCGATGCCTTGCCGGGTGAGCCTCTGACCCTGGAGAGCATGGCCACCTTGCCGGCCGAAGCCTGGCCGCAGCTGCGCTTGGCACTGCTGCCCAGCGTCCAATGGCTCGACGGCCGCTTCAACAGCCTGGCGATGTGGCGGGCGGTCAAGGCCGAGGCGCAATTCCCTGACAGTCTCGAACTGGAACAGCCCCAGGTTTGCCTGGTCTGGCGTGCCGGCCTGGTCTGCCAGTACCGCAGCCTTGAGCCAGCAGAAGCCCTGGCCCTGGGTGGCATGCTGCAGGCCGGTTGGAGTTTCGCCGAACTGTGCGCCGAGCTGGCGGTCAGTCTGGGAGAGGGTGCGCCCTTGCAAGCGGTCAGTTGGCTCAAACAATGGGTGAACGACGGCCTGGTCTCTCAAGTCCGCACGCTTTGACGCCGCCATTTCCCGCGGCAGCGCTGGCGGGCAAAATCCATAGATCGAGTCTATTATCTCGATAGGCTGACAGTTCCCGTGAATGCGCTACCCTTAATTCAGACGTCTGAAACAAGGGGGATAATTCATGCTCGCGCAACTTCCACCGGCCTTACAGAATCTTCAGCTACCGCTTCGCCTGAGACTCTGGGACGGCCACGAAATCAATCTCGGGCCAACGCCCAGTGTCACGATCATTGTGAAGGACCCACAACTGGTCGCGCAATTCACTCATCCCACGCTGGACTTGCTGGGCAGTGCCTTTGTTGAAGGCAAGCTGGAACTTGAAGGGTCGATCCGTGAAGTCGTGCGGGTCTGCGACGAACTGAGTCAGGCCTTGCTGGAGGATGAAGGGGACAACCCGCCGGCGCGTCTGGCCCACGACAAGGAAACCGACGCCGCTTCGATTTCCTACCATTACGACCTTTCCAACGCCTTCTACCAGCTCTGGCTGGACCGCGAGATGGTCTATTCCTGTGCCTACTTCGAAAGCGCCGACGCGACCCTCGAGGAAGCCCAGCAAGCCAAATTCCGCCATCTGTGCCGCAAGCTGCGCCTGCAGCCCGGCGAGTACCTGCTGGATGTCGGCTGCGGTTGGGGCGGGCTGGCGCGCTATGCGGCGCGGGAGTTCGGGGTCAAGGTGTTCGGTATCACCCTGAGCAAGGAACAGCTGGCGCTGGCGAAGCAGCGTGTCGCCGCCGAGGGCCTGCAGGACAAGGTCGACCTGCAACTGCTCGATTACCGTGACCTGCCCCAGGACGGTCGCTTCGACAAGGTGGTCAGCGTCGGCATGTTCGAACATGTCGGCCATGCCAACCTCAAGCAGTACTGCGAGATCCTGTTTGGCGCCGTGCGCGAAGGCGGCCTGGTGATGAACCATGGCATTACCGCCAAACACACCGACGGGCGTCCGGTGGGACGCGGTGCTGGCGACTTCATCGATCGTTATGTGTTCCCCAATGGCGAGTTGCCGCATGTGTCGATGATTACCGCGCAAATCAGCGAGGCCGGCCTGGAAGTGGTCGACGTCGAGAGCTTGCGCCTGCACTACGCGCGCACCTTGGACCAGTGGAGTCAACGCCTGGAAAACAACCTGGCGGCGGCGGGGCGCGAGGTGCCGGAACAGGCCCTGCGGATCTGGCGGCTGTACCTGGCCGGTTGCGCCTACGCCTTCGAAAAAGGCTGGATCAACCTGCACCAGATCCTGGCGGTGAAGGCCTTCGCCGACGGCAGCCACAACCTGCCCTGGACCCGCGACGATCTTTATCGTTGAGGTGTTTGCCATTTGATGGGCAACGGGTCGGCCAACCCATTGCTCTCCAGGCGGTAGCTACCGTGCTGGGGGGCAATGTTCTGGTCCGACGGCAGGTGCGCCTGTTGCTGGAACACCCCGGTGTCCTTGTCGAAGGCCAGATCATGCAGGGCGACATTGCCATACCAGTCGCTGGACGGCAGTGAGATGTAGCTGATGGCGTATTGCGCGTCGCTGAACTGGCCTTTGACGACATAGACCCCGTAGTGTTCTTCCCCGGGCGAGACGATCTTGTAGAGGCCGTTGTCGTAGTAATACAACGTCGCCTCCTTGAAGGGTTTATCCTTGTACAGCACCTCGTAGGTCAGGTGGTGAATGTAGCTGGGCTTGCCGAACTCGACGTTGAGCGACGGCGCCGCGCTCGCCTGGGCGGCGCCAATGCTCAAGAGCAGCCCCATGAAGGTGAATTTCATCGTTATGGCCTTCCGGTCGTCTGGGAAACACCCAGCTTAGAAGAACCCTCCTATCCTCCACAGGGCGGTGCGAGGGTTTCAGACCGATCCTGCAAACCTTTGGAACTTATCCTTCAGGCCCGCCTAGAGAATCGGTGAAATCAACCGCGCGACCCGCATGCCGATCTGTTGCAAACGATGGGTTTTCCGGCTTTCGTCCTTGGCCACCTCATGGGCCAGGGCAAAGTCCTGTTCGAGCATCTGTTCGACTTTCCGGGCGAAGGCTTCGTCCACGGTCAGCAACATCACTTCGAAATTCAGCCGGAACGAGCGGTTGTCCAGGTTCGCGCTGCCGATCGCGCTGATTTCGTTGTCCACCAGCACCACCTTCTGATGCAGGAAGCCGGGACGGTAGCGGAACACCCGCACACCGGCACGCACCGCTTCGAAGGCATAGAGGCTGGAGGCGGCGTAGACAATGCGGTGGTCCGGCCGTGAGGGCAGCAGCAGGCGCACATCCACGCCGCGCAGCACCGCCAGGCGCAAGGCGGCGAACACGGCTTCGTCGGGGATGAAGTAGGGACTGGTGATCCAGACCCGTTCCCGCGCCGCATGAATGGCTTCGACGAAGAACAGCGAACAGGTCTCCACCGGATCGGCCGGGCCGCTGGCGAGCAACTGGCAGAGTACGCCGTCGTCCGGGTAGGACTCCGGGAGGATCAGCGGCGGCAATTTGCGTGAGGCCCAGAACCAGTCTTCGGCGAACGATTCCTGCAAGCAGGCGACCACCGGACCGCTGACCTGCACATGGGTATCGCGCCAGGGCGACAGGGGCGGCGTGGCCCCGAGGTATTCATCGCCGACGTTATGCCCGCCGACGAAGCCGACCAGGCCATCGACCACCACCACCTTGCGATGATTGCGGAAATTCACCTGAAAGCGGTTCAGCCAGCCACTGCGGGTGGCGAATGCACGGATCTGCACACCGCCCTCGCGCAAGATATCGACATACCCGTGGGGCAGGGCGTGGCTGCCGATCCGGTCGTACAACACATAGACCGCCACGCCTTCGGCGGCCTTTTCCAGGAGCTTTTGTTGCAGTCGCCGGCCGAGCGGGTCGTCGTGGATAATGAAAAACTGCACCAGCACCGCTTCCCGGGCCTGGTCGATGGCCTGGAAGATTGCCTCGAAGGTTGCTTCGCCGTTGATCAGCAACTGCACTTGGTTATTCGCCAGGCAGGGCATGCGTCCCAGTTTCGGCATGGCCCGCAGTGAGGCGTAGGCCTGGGAGTTGCGGGCGGCCAAGGCTTCTTCGACCCAGGGCCGCCAGTTGAGGTCGGCGATGGCCTTGCGCATTTCCACGTTGGCCTGACGCCGGGCCTTGATGTAGGCATCGAAGGTACTGCGTCCGAAGACCAGATAGGGAATCAGCGTCAGGTACGGGATGAACATCAGCGACAGGGCCCAGGCGATCGCGCCCTGGGCGGTGCGCACGGTCAACACGGCATGGATGGCGGCGATCAGGCCTAGGGAATGAATCAGGGCAATCAGGTAGGCGAAAAAGTGTGGGCCAAAATAATCCATGGGCGATCCTGCTCAGGCGTTTTCGATCTCTAACAGACCATGTTCCACCGTTATTGTCGCTATTTAATTCTTGACGCAACCCCAGCATGATTCTGACGTCTAAGACGGACCACTCTCTAGGAGCTACTTGATGAACCTTCGTCTGCCGGGCCTGGCCCTTGTCCTTGGCTCAATGATTCCCTTTGCCCAGGCGCAGGTGCTGCAACCGGGTTTGTGGGAACTGACCTCCAGTAATGTGCAGGTCGAGAACCAACAACTGGATGTCGGCATGCTTATGGGCGTGCTGAAACAGAACACCACCCCGGAGCAGCGCGCGGCGCTGGAGAAGCAAGGGATCAACCTGGGGGGCGAGGGCGTACGGGTGTGCCTGACGCCGCAACAGGTGGCCTCCGAATCGATTCCGCTGACCGACCCGCAATCGGGTTGCCAGCAGCAGGTCACCGAGCGCAACGGGCCGGATTGGAAGTTCCGTTTCAGTTGTCCGAAGGCCCAGGGCGCTGGCGTGGCGCATTTTGTCAGTGACCGCGAGTTCAGCACCAAGGTCAGCGGCACCTTCAATGCCACCGGCATTCAGCAGAACGGCAGCATGGAAACCCGGGCGGTGTGGATGGGGCAGGATTGCGGGACGGTGAAACCGCGCACCTGATACACGTGGCAAAAACGCTACAAAACCTTGTAGGAGCCAGCTTGCTGGTGATGGTCACCAACGATAACGCGGGGCGTCAGACTGAGCGCGGTGTGGCGACGTTCATCGCCAGCAAGCTGGCTCCTACAGGACCGAGCATCGACAAGGGTAGCCTCGCGGTTATTTGCTCAGCGCCGCGTGCAGGGTGTTCATGTTGTATTCGAACAGACCGGTAAAGGTGCTGGCCGGACCTTCGGCGGCGAGGGCGTCGGAATACAGGGTGCCGCCGATCTGCGCGCCGCTTTCGTCGGCAATCTGCTGGAGCAGGCGGGCGTCCTTGATGTTTTCCATGAACACGGCCTTGACCTTGTCCTTGCGGATCTGGGTGATCAGCGTGGCGACTTCGGCGGCGGACGGTTCGCGTTCGGTGGACAGGCCCTGTGGCGCCATGAACTGGATGCCATAGGCCTGGCCCAGGTAACCGAAGGCGTCATGGGAGGTGACGATGCGACGGTTGCCGGCCGGCAGATTGCCGAGCTTGATCTTGGCTTCGGCCAACAGGCGGTAGATCTCTTTCAGGTAGGCCTGGCTATTACGGGTGTAGTCGTCCTTGTTCGCCGGGTCGACCTTGATCAGTGCTTTGGTGATGTTGTTCACATACAACTCGGCGTTGGCCAGGTTGTGCCAGGCGTGCGGGTCGGGAATGGTTTCGCCGTCGTCGACCATGGTGTGGGAAATCACACCCTTGCTGGCGGTGACCACCGGGGCCTTGGTCTCGGTGCTGGTCACCAGGCGGTCGAGCCAGGGTTCGAAGCCCAGGCCGTTCTTGACGATCAGCTTGGCGTTGAGCAGGGCCTTGGCGTCATCCGGTGTCGGCTCATAGGTGTGGGCGTCGGCGTCGGGGCCGACCATGCCGGTCACCTCGATATGATCACCGCCGATCTGCTGAGTGATGTCGCGCAGAATACTGAAACTGGCGACCACCGGGAGTTTGTCCGCGGCCTGGGCGGCGGACAGGTTCAGTGACAAGGCCAGCACGGAGCTGAACAGCACAAGTAAAGCGCGCATCGGGTGACACCTCATTGGGATGTTGGCAAGGGCGGGCGGCGCAGCAAGCCGTGCACCGGACCGAAGACCACGGACAGCAGGTAGAAGCCGCCAGCCACCAGCACAATGGCCGGGCCGCTGGGCAGCGAGTAGTAGAACGACAGCAACAAACCGAGGGTGACCGAGACACAGCCGATCACTGCGGCAATCAGCATCAGCACCGGCAGGTTGCGGCTCCAGAAACGCGAGGCGATTGCCGGCAGCATCATCAGACCGACCACCATCAGCGCGCCGATGGCTTGGAAACCGATCACCAGGTTCAACACCACCAGGGTCAGGAACACCCCGTGGGCGAGGGGGCCGAGGCGGCTGACGGTCTGCAGGAACAGCGGATCGAGGGTGTCCAGCAGCAGTGGGCGATAGATGATTGCCATCAACACCAGGCTGATGCCGCAGACCCAGAGCATGCCGGTCAGTGTCGGGCCGTCCACCGCCAGGGCCGAGCCGAACAGCAGGTGCAGCAGGTCCAGGCGCTTGCCGGCGATGCCGAGGATCAGCACGCCGCTGGCCAGGGAGATCGGGTAGATCGCCGCCAGGCTGGCGTCTTCGCGCAGGCCGGTACGGCGGGTGATCCAGGCCGAGAGCCCGGCCATGCTCATGCCGGCGCCGAGGCCGCCGAGGGTCAGGGCCGGCAGGCTGAGGCCGGCGATCCAGAAGCCCAGGGCGGCTCCCGGCAGTATGCCGTGGGCCACCGCGTCACCGATCAGGCTCATGCGCCGCAGGATCAGGAACACCCCGAGCGGCGCGGTGCTGCAGGCCAGGACCAGGCCACCGATTAACGCCCGGCGCATGAACACGAAATCCTGGAACGGTTGCAACAGGTGGCTGGCGAATATCAACATCAGGCTACCTGCGTAATGGGTTGTTGGCGGATCAGCTCGGTGCTGGGCGCCAGGACGCAACCGCTACTCTTGATCTGCAAGGCGCTGGGAATGTGTTGGCGCACGGCGGCCAGGTCATGGCAGACCACCACCAGCGTGCGACCCGCCGCGTGCCAGGCGTGGATATGTTTCCACAGCAGGGCCTGGCCATCCTCGTCGAGGGCGGCGTGAGGTTCGTCGAGCAGCAGGATCGGTGCCGCGGCCAGGCTCATCCGCGCCAGCAAGGCGCGCTGCAATTCGCCACCGGACAGGGCCATCAGCGGGCGCTGTTCGAGGCCGGCGAGGCACCAGTCTTCGAGCACGGCTTGCAGCCGTTCACTGCGTTGCTGTGGGGTTTGCTTGATGCCCCAGAACCCGGCGGCCACCAGCTCTTGCAGACTGATGGGGAACTGTCGGTCGAGATGCTGTTGCTGCGGCAGGAACGACAGGCTGCCGCGCCGTGGAACATCCAGGGTCACTTTGCCGGCCAGGGGTTTTTGCAGCCCGGCGATGACTTTCAACAAGCTGCTTTTGCCGGTGCCGTTGGCCCCGATCACGGCGGTCAGGCTGCCGGCGGCGAGTTCGAAATCCACGGCGGGGGTGAGCGGCTGGCCCGGAGCGCCCCAGCGCAGGCCTTGGCAGCGGATCATGCCTGCCTCCAGTTCCAGCGGCTTTCGGCCACGGCGTCATGGGCGTGCAGGCTTTCGGCGTGGACCACCCGCAAGTGGAAACCGCTGACCGCCTCCGAGCGCTTGAGCGCCAGGTTGAGGCGGCGTGCCGCGTCTTCGCAGAACATCAGGTTCTGGCCGTTGGCGAGGGCGAAGGCCTGTTCGTCCACGCGTTTCACCGCGGTCTGCACGGCGGTGCCGACCGCGGCCTCGGCTTCGTTGATCAGGGCCTCGAAGGGAAAGTGATACGTTTTTTCATCCAGGTGAATCTGCAATTGTGCAATGCTGCGCTGACTGTGAGGTGTGGCGACGACGCCTTGCGGTCCACCGAGCCAGCTGAGGATGTCACTGTGCTCCAGGGGCTTGTCGGCGAAATCGGTGATGAATTGCTGTTGGATCAACTGCCGGGCGAGGGCGGCCGAGCACGGGCAGGTTGATGAGTAGGTCACATCAATTTTTAGTTCCACGTGGAACACTCCGTTTTTCAGTTCGGCCAAGACACTGACTGGATAGGTTTTCCAGCCGGCCAGCGGACTGACCAACGCCGGGCGTTTGAGCAGCAGATCGCTATGGATGCGTAGGTAGGCGTTGCTGGAAAGGCCGTCGTGGCTGTCGAGAAACTGCTGCAGCACTTCTCGGATCAGCGCGGGCGTCAGGTCTTCCTGTTCCAGTCGTTCCAGGGCCAGGTACAGACGTGACATATGAATGCCTCGCGCTTCGCCATCGTCGAGGCTGACACCCGCATCGGCTTTGGCGCTGAGGCGGTGGCCGTCAATCGAGACCGGAAGGGCAATGCCGCACATGCCCACCCACTCGAGGGGCAAGGCTTGCCGGGATGACTGCGCGGCGATATCCGGCAGCGTCAACGCATTCATGAGCAGGTCCATCGTCGGAAATAAAACGACATGTTATATTATAACCATTCAGTCGACGATGCCTTTTTTGCTGGGGCTTTACACAGCGACAACGAGCATGGACGCTCCCTTATCCGCGGTACCTGTTATGCATAGACGTCAGTTGCTCAACTTTTTATTGGCCGGCACGGTGGTTCTGCCGTTCGGCTTGTCGGCGGCACAGATCCAGAATGCGCGGCTGTGGCGCGACGGCAACAAGCTGCGGCTGGTGCTGGACCTCAGTGGTCCGATTCAATACAAGACCTTTTCCCTGACCTCGCCCGAGCGGCTGATCATCGACCTGAGCGGTGCCAAGTTCACCGGAGATTTCCGACAATTGGCGCTGGGCAACACGGTGATCCGTTCGATCCGTTCCGGGCATTTCGGCCAGGGCGATACGCGGATCGTCCTCGACCTGGCCAGCCCGGTTCAGCTCAACAGCTTCCTGTTGCCACCCGAGGGAGCGCAGGGGCATCGGCTGGTGCTCGACCTGACCCGTCATGGCAGCGCCGTCGTGGCGCCGGCGGCCCTGGCGGCGGCACCGGTCGTTGCCCCGCCACCGCCGGTGCGGCATGAGGAGGCGAGCGGCAAGGCCCACCCCAAGCGCGACATCATGGTGGTGGTCGACCCAGGCCATGGCGGCAAGGATCCGGGCGCGCTGGGTTCGAAGGGCGAGCGCGAGAAAGATGTGGTGTTGTCCATTGGCCGATTGTTGGCCAAGCGCCTCAAGCGTGAGAAGGGTTTCGATGTGCGTCTGGTGCGCAACGATGACTTCTTCGTGCCCCTGCGCAAGCGGGTGGAGTTCTCCCGTAAGAACAACGCCGACATGTTTATCTCGGTGCATGCCGATGCCGCGCCGCGTATCACTGCTTCGGGGGCTTCGGTGTTCGCTCTGTCCGAAGGTGGCGCGACGTCGACCACGGCGCGGTTCATGGCCCAGCGCGAAAACGGTGCCGACCTGTTGGGCGCGCAGAGCCTGCTCAATCTCAAGGACAAGGACCCGATGCTGGCCGGGGTGATTCTCGACATGTCGATGAACGCCACCATTGCTTCCAGCCTGCAACTGGGGCACAGCGTGCTGGGCAGCCTGGAAGGCATCACCACCTTGCACCAGAAGCGCGTGGAGCAGGCGGGGTTCGCGGTGCTGAAGTCGCCGGACGTGCCCTCGATCCTGGTGGAAACCGGCTTTATCTCCAATGCCCGCGACAGCCAGCGGCTGGTCACGGCGCGGCACCAGCAGGCGATTGCCGATGGTTTGTTCGAGGGCTTGAAGCGCTACTTCGAGAAAAACCCGCCGGCGGACAGCTATATCGCCTGGCAGCAGCAGATGAAGGAAGGGTTGGTATAGCCCCCTGCTGACGCTCGCTGGACGCGGGGTTTCTGGATGACCGTTACCCCTGTAGGAGCTGGCTTGCCGGCGATGGCGGTCGAATAGTCGATGCAAGACTTGCCGGCCTCATCGCCAGCAAGCCGGCCCCTACAAATTGGGGGCGTCACTCCTAGGGGGCTAGCACCCCACCATCCGATCGCAGACAAACTTCTTGCTCAACCCGCCTGAACTGGAAAAACGGTTCTGGGTGGTCCAGCCCACCCGCCGGCTGTAACCGACCCAGGCCTCACCGTCCGAGGCTATCCCGGTGAAGAACGTCAACTGCCCATAGCGGCTGCTGGTCTGCGCCCAGTGGCGCTTGCCGATCACTTCAAACCCCTGCAGGTAAATCGTCTTGCCCTCGGTGGCGACACCGTAGGCATTGCCCAGCGCATCCTTGCACGCCAGCAGGTTGGCGCTGCGGGTACAGCTCGTCTGGGGAGTGGCCGGCACTTGGGCCTGGGCGTTCGCCGCCACCAGCAACAGAATCGGCAGCAGATAGTTCAGGGCAGCACGCATCGACATTCTCGGCAACAGGGTCAACGCCAGCATTGCGCCCTTCGTCGTGGCGAGCAAGCGAGGATTGGATTATTTGCATTGTTATAATATAACATTAGATAAATCCCGGATCCGATGTGCATCGAAGCCAGAGAGCGTGAAGCGTTGCGCGAACGCCCTAAACGGGCGCTTTGACCCGGCCGACCTGATGAGGAATATCCCCATGCCCCAACGTCTACCCGTGACCGTGTTGTCTGGCTTTCTCGGCGCCGGCAAAAGCACCCTGCTCAATTACGTACTGCGCAATCGCGAAAACCTGCGGGTGGCCGTGATCGTCAATGACATGAGCGAGATCAATATCGACGGCAGCGAAGTCCAGCGCGACGTCAGCCTCAACCGCGCCGAGGAAAAGCTCGTCGAGATGAGCAACGGCTGCATCTGCTGCACCTTGCGCGAAGACTTGCTGGAGGAGGTTGGCAAGCTGGCCCGCGACGGTCGTTTCGATTACCTGTTGATCGAATCCACCGGCATCTCCGAGCCGCTGCCGGTGGCCGAGACCTTTACCTTCCGCGATGAAAACGGCCAGAGCCTGGCGGATGTCGCCCGGCTCGACACCATGGTCACGGTGGTCGACGGCATGAACTTCCTGCTCGATTACCAGGCCGCCGAAAGCCTCGCCTCCCGTGGCGAAACCCTGGGTGAAGAGGATGAGCGCTCGATCACCGACCTGTTGATCGAGCAGATCGAGTTTGCCGATGTGATCCTGATCAGCAAGATCGACCTGATCAGCAGCAGCGAACGCCAGGAGTTGATGGCGATACTGCAGCGCCTGAACGCCCAGGCGGAAATCATGCCCATGGTGATGGGCCAGATCCCGCTGGCGAAGATTCTCGACACCGGGCGTTTCGACTTCGAGCGCGCGGCCCAGGCGCCGGGCTGGTTGCAGGAGCTGCGTGGCGAGCATGTGCCGGAAACCGAGGAGTACGGCATTGCTTCCACGGCGTACCGGGCGCGGCGGCCGTTTCATCCCGAGCGTTTTTTCGACTTTATCAACCGGCCCTGGGTGAACGGCAAGCTGCTGCGTTCCAAGGGCTTTTTCTGGCTGGCCAGCAAGTATCAGGAGGCCGGTAGTTGGTCCCAGGCCGGCGGCTTGATGCGTCATGGTTTTGCCGGGCGCTGGTGGCGTTTTGTGCCGAAACCGCAGTGGCCGCAGGATCCGGAAAGCGTCACGGCGATCATGGGGCACTGGATGGCGGAAACCGGCGATTGCCGCCAGGAACTGGTGTTTATCGGGCAGAACATCGACTTCGCCCAGATGACTGTGCGGCTGGATAACTGCCTGTTGAGCGATGAGGAAATGGCCCTGGGGGTCGAGGGTTGGAGCGCGTTGCCCGATCCGTTCGGTCCCTGGCATGAAGAGGAGGCCGCCTGATGCTGGCGCCAAGTTGGAAGGCCTGGCCGACGATTCGGCAGGTGCAGGGCGAGGCGCCGACGGTGCTGGGCGAGATTCTCGACGAGGGGGTCAACCTGGCGGTCTGGCAGCGTCGGTTGCCGGGGCATATTGCCGATTTCGCGACCTTGCTGTTGTCATTGGACGAGCCGTTGGCCGAGTCCCTGAGCCTGGAAATGCCGGATGACGAGGCACGGCCGAATCTGCACGGCCTGGCCTCGGGGTTTAGCGATCTTGAGGGCTATGAAGGGTTCTTGAGCGATGTGTCCTGGCTGGTCAGCGCTTATGCCTGTCTGCTTGGCGCACGGCGGATCGGCCTGCGTTTGCGGGTGCTGGATAAAGCGATGTGTCCGCGTTTTCACGTCGATCATGTGCCGGTGCGCTTGATCACCACCTATGCGGGGGTGGGTAGCCAGTGGCTGGCGGAAGGGGCGATTGATCGTCGGCTGCTGGGCAATGCGACGGCGGAGCCGGGCGAGCCAGCGCTGATCCAGCAGGTGGAGAGCGGAGCCGTGGCTCTGCTCAAGGGCGAGCGCTGGCACGGCAATGAAGGTTTTGGCCTGGTGCACCGTTCGCCGCCGGTGCCGGAGGGCGAACGGCGGTTGATCCTGACCCTGGATTGGTTGGCCTGATCCGGACTCTCAGGAGTTACTCATCCTGGTAAACACCACAAAACCCCTGTGGGAGCGGAGCTTGCCCGCGAAGAACGATGATGCGGTGTCTCTGGAGAATCGCGGCGTTCCTTTCGCGGGCAAGCTCCGCTCCCACATTGGGATCTGCGGTGGTTGTCCTTATGGGGTTTGCCAGTGGCCCTGGCTTTGGCCCTCACAGAACGGCTTGAGATACGCCGCGTCCGTCGCCACGCCGTAATAGTGGATATTCTGCCGATAAGGCATATTGGCCACTTGCGCGTTGCCGCACACGCCGAACGAACCGCCCGGGCACTGCTCGACGTATTCGACCTCGACCTTCTGCCCCGGCAGGTTCGGCTGGCAGAAGCCGTCGCTGAACAGCTTGGCCGGGATATTGATGTTTTCCTGGCAGACTTTGACGTCCAGCCGCTGCCCATGGCTATGTACCACGCAGGCCTGCGCCAGCACCTGGCCTGAGCCGAACAGCAACGCCAGGCAGATCAGGCGCATCATGCTTTCATCTCTTTCAGAACATCGGCCCTCTATGTTGCAGAACATTCCCACTCATGTCATCGCCGGCCCGCTGGGCGCGGGCAAGACCACTCTGATTCGCCAGCTGCTGGCGCAAAGGCCCGAAGGCGAGCGCTGGGCGGTGCTGATCAACGAGTTCGGCCAGATCGGCCTGGACGCCGCGCTGCTGACCCAGGCCGACGATGGTATCGCACTGGGGGAAGTGGCAGGCGGTTGTGTCTGCTGCGTCAATGGCGCGCCGTTCCAGGTGGGATTGACCCGACTGTTGCGCAAGGCGCGACCGGATCGGCTATTGATCGAGCCCTCCGGGTTGGGGCATCCGGTGCAGATTCTCAAACAACTGGCCGAGGCGCCGTGGTTGGGGGTGTTGGCGTTGCAGCCTTGCGTGCTGGTGCTGGATGCCCGGGCTCTGGCGGCGGGCAAGCCGTTGCCGGAGTCGCAGCAGGAGGCGCTGGGGCTGGCGGGGTTACGGGTGCTGAACAAGTCCGCGGGGTTGGACGCGGTTGAACGGCAACGGGTGCTGGCCCGCTTGCCCGAGGGGCCTGTGCGCTGGACCGAGGAGGGGGCGTTGGGGTTGGCCGAGTTGCTTGCCCTGGATAACGGTCATCGCGAGCAGGCTCCCCCTTACGGTGATAGCACGTCCTCCGCTGGCGCGCCGGTCACCGCCCGATTGCCGGCGATCTGGACCGATCCGGCCCAACCGATTTGCCTGGATCACACCCAGGACGGCAACTGGAGCATCGGCTGGCGCTGGCACCCGAGCCAGCGTTTCGATACGGAAAGGCTCCAGCGCTGGCTCTCGGGGTTGGATTGGTTGCGAGCCAAACTGGTTATCCACAGCCCGGACGGCTGGGTTTCCGCTAATGCTGTGGATAACTCGGTGGTGCGGTGGCAGCCGAGTGAATGGCGACGGGATTCACGTGTCGAGCTGATCTTCGTGGAAAAGCAGGAGATCGAGTGGTTAAAAGTGGGGATGGCGCGGTGTCGTTTGTCGGGATAACAACGTTGAATGTGACATTGCCATCGCCAGCAAGCCGGCGCCTACAAGGTTCCGGGCTTGACGATATTTTGCGTTGGAACACCGAACTAATGTGGGAGCCGGCTTGCCGGCGATGGCGGCAGTGCATCTTGCATCGCAATCACTGGCAAACCACCGCCAACTGGCTTGCCTGGACCATTCAACGACGCAAATTATTATGGTCCTTGGCATGATCCTGGCGCCATTGGCTCAATTCGATCACTTCGGCGCTACGTGCTTCCGGCTTGGCTTCGAACGGGTAGGGCGCCAGCTCGATATGGGCGCTGTGGGCGCCGAACTGGGTAATGGTCCCGGCGTGACGCTGCTCACCGGTGACGGTGAACTCGAAGTTGTAGATCCGCGCCAGGCGCCGCCGGCCATGGGCGTCACGGACAAAGCCGATGCGCTTGAGGGCGACGTTGCCATCCAACAGCTCGATATCGAGCTTGGCGCAATGCTGCTTGACCCGCTCCAGCGCTCGCTCGCGCAGGCCATGGTTGTGCCAGAGCCAGGCAGCGCCGGTCGCCAGCAACATCAGCACGAACATATTTCCCAGGGTCAGCATGAACGCCACTCCAACAAAGTCAGCTCAGCTTAACTGGCTCCCCGGTCTGTCGTACAGGCTCCGTTTAGTCGCATACTCAGCGGCTTGAATCCACCGGCCTTTCTGGAATACGGAATGAAACGCACTCCCCATCTGCTCGCCATTCAATCCCACGTGGTTTTCGGCCATGCCGGCAACAGTGCGGCGGTTTTCCCCATGCAGCGCGTCGGGGTCAATGTCTGGCCGCTGAACACCGTGCAGTTCTCCAACCACACCCAATACGGGCAGTGGGCGGGCGAAGTGCTGGCGCCGCAGCGGATTCCCGAACTGGTCGAGGGGATTGCCGCCATCGGCGAGTTGGGCAACTGCGATGCCGTGCTGTCCGGCTATCTCGGCAGTGCCACCCAAGGCCGGGCGATACTCAGTGGGGTGGCGCGGATCAAGGCGATCAATCCCAATGCCCTGTACCTCTGCGACCCGGTGATGGGGCACCCGGAGAAGGGCTGCAGCGTGCCGACCGAGGTCAGTGATTTCCTCCTGGAAGAAGCCGCGGCCATGGCCGACTTTCTCTGTCCCAACCAGCTTGAGCTCGATAGCTTCTGCGGACGGGCGCCGAACTCCCTGTTCGACTGCCTGGCCATGGCCCGCAGCTTGCTGACGCGGGGACCGAAGGCGGTGCTGGTCAAACATCTGGCCTATCCGGGCAAACCGGCTGAGAGTTTCGAGATGCTATTGGTGACGGCGGATGGCAGCTGGCACTTGCGGCGACCCTTGCTGGCGTTCCCGAAGCAGCCGGTGGGCGTCGGCGACCTGACCTCGGGGCTGTTCCTGGCGCGGGTGCTGCTGGGCGACAGCCTGGTGACGGCGTTCGAGTTCGCGGCCTCGGCGGTGCACGAAGTGCTGCTGGAAACCCAGGCCTGCGCCAGCTACGAGCTGGAGCTGGTGCGGGCCCAGGACCGCATCGCGCATCCGCGGGTGCGGTTCGAGGCAGAGTCGATCAGCCTGTAAGCCTTGCCTGGGATCCTGAAAACACCCAGAACCCTGTGGGAGCCGGCTTGCCTTGAGTCTTGCATCGCCCTTGCGGCCGCTATCGCCAGCAAGCTGGCTCCTACAGTGACCGCGTTCGGCCTTGGCTCAGCCTGAAGGGCTCCGGCCCGATCCAATCAAGGCGCGTCGGCTTTGATTTCCTGGTAGCGCTTCTCCAGTTCCTGGCGAATCTGCCGGCGCTGTTGCGCCTGCACGTAGCGACGCTTGTCCTCGCTGTTTTGCGGCTGCAACGGTGGTACGGCGGCCGGTTTGCGCTGGTCGTCGACCGCGACCATGGTGAAGAAGCAGCTGTTGGTGTGGCGCACCGAACGCTCGCGAATATTCTCCGTCACCACCTTGATGCCCACCTCCATGGAGGTGTTGCCGGTGTAGTTGACCGAGGCCAGGAAGGTCACCAGTTCGCCGACATGGATCGGCTCGCGGAAAATCACCTGGTCCACCGACAGGGTCACCACATAACGACCGGCATAACGGCTGGCGCAGGCGTAGGCCACTTCATCCAGGTACTTGAGCAAGGTGCCGCCGTGGACATTGCCAGAAAAGTTGGCCATGTCCGGGGTCATCAAAACAGTCATCGACAGCTGGGCATTTCCGGGTTCCATAGCACGCTCACGGTTGGGTAGGCAGGGATTGGCTCAGGCACCTCTACGGGCGCTTCCTTCATTTTTCACAGACACTCGATAACGGGACGCCATCGATCGGGCCATCGTCACGCTTCTAGGGATCTGTTTCTACATATTGCACCGGCTTTTTGTCGGAAGTCGCGGTGTTAACCTTCCGAAAGCCATGCCATAGAAAATTCTCACACTCGGAACAGTGATTGCTGACAGCTCAAAAAGCTGTCCCATGACGGGTTCCGAGCAGCAAGGAGCGCCACGTCATGCATGCCATCAGTTTTATCCAGGACCTGGCCGTGCTCATGCTGGTGGCCGGTGTGGTGACCATCCTCTTTCATCGCTTCAAGCAACCGGTGGTGCTCGGCTATATCGTCGCCGGCTTTATCATCGGGCCGCACACACCGCCGTTCGGCCTGATCCACGACGAAGAGACCATCAAGACCCTGGCCGAGCTGGGGGTAATTTTCCTGATGTTCTGTTTGGGCCTGGAGTTCAGCCTGGGCAAGCTGTTCAAGGTCGGGGCCACGGCGTTTATCGCGGCGTTCCTGGAAATTGTGCTGATGATCTGGATCGGCTACGAAATCGGCCGCTGGTTCGACTGGAACACCATGGACTCGCTATTCCTCGGCGCGATCCTGGCGATTTCCTCGACCACCATCATCGTCAAGGCGCTCAATGACCTGAAGATGAAGAACCAGCGCTTCGCCCAGCTGATTTTCGGCGTACTGATCGTCGAGGACATTCTCGGCATCGGCATCATCGCCTTGCTGTCGAGCATTGCGGTCAGCGGGACCGTGAGTTCGGGCGAGGTGTTCTCCACCGTGGGCAAGCTGTCGCTGTTCATGATCGTCGCCCTGGTGGTCGGCATCCTGCTGGTGCCACGGTTGTTGGCCTACGTCGCTCGCTTCGACAGCAACGAGATGCTGCTGATCACCGTGCTGGGCCTGTGTTTCGGCTTCTGCCTGTTGGTGGTCAAGCTGGAATACAGCATGGTCCTCGGGGCGTTCCTGATTGGCGCGATCATGGCCGAGTCCCGTCAGTTGCTGAAGATCGAGCGCCTGATCGAGCCGGTTCGCGACCTGTTCAGCGCGATCTTTTTCGTCGCCATCGGTTTGATGATCGACCCGGTGATCCTGCTCGATTACGCCTGGCCGATTGCCGTGATCAGCGTGGCGGTGGTGCTGGGCAAGATGCTCTCCTGCGGACTGGGGGCATTTATTGCCGGCAACGATGGCTGCACTTCGTTGCGGGTGGGGATGGGGCTGTCGCAGATCGGCGAGTTCTCTTTCATTATCGCGGCGCTGGGGATGACCTTGCAGGTCACCAGTGACTTTCTCTATCCGGTGGCGGTGGCGGTCTCGGTGATTACCACGCTGCTGACGCCCTATCTGATCCGCGCGGCGGATCCTCTATCACTGAAGCTGGCGGCGCTGATGCCGCGGCGTCTGGCGCGGGTGTTCAGCCTTTACGGTGAATGGCTGCGCAGCATCCAGCCCCAGGGCGAGGGTGCGCTGCTGGCGTCGATGATTCGGCGGATCTTGTTGCAGGTGGGGGTCAACCTGGCGCTGGTGATGGCAATTTTCTTTGCCGGTGGCTTCTTCGCGGCGCCGATTGCCAACTACCTGGCCGGTTGGATCAATGAGCCGAGCTGGCATAACGGCCTGATCTGGGGCGGGGCGCTGCTGCTGTCATTGCCGTTCCTGATCGCGGCGTACCGCAAGCTCAAGGCGCTGTCGATGCTGCTGGCGGAGATGGGGGTCAAGGCCGAGGTGGCGGGGCGGCATACCCAGCGGGTCAGAAGGGTGATCGCCGAGGTGATTCCGCTCCTCTCGCTGCTGGTGATTTTCTTGCTGCTGTCGGCGCTGTCGGCGAGCATTCTGCCGAGCAATGAGTTGCTGGTGTTGATCGCCGTGGTTGCGGCGGCGGTCGCGGCGCTGTTGTGGCGCTGGTTTGTGCGTGTGCACACGCGGATGCAGATCGCCTTGCTGGAAACCCTGGAGCAGAAGAGCGATTCGGCCGGACACTGAAGCCCGAACGCCGATGCCTCCCTGTAGGAGCGAGCTTGCTCGCGATGATAGAACAAACACCTCTGGGCTTCAGATGCCCCGCGTCATCATTGACGACCATCGCGAGCAAGCTCGCTCCTACAGGGGGCATTGGGGCCGCATCGCGCGGATCAGCTCTCCAGCCAGACGTCCCGCGCCCAGTGCCACACCGATTCCCAGGACTCTTCGGTGATCAGCTCTTCCTCGGCGGACCACAGCACCACGGTGCCGTCTTCCTCGACACAGTAGTAGTCGTCACCGTCCTGGCAGATCGGGATCAGCTCCCGCGGCACGCCAGAATCCCAGGCATTGGCCGCGACGTCGGGCAGGTAGGTGTGCGACTGCGGATCGGTGACGGTCACCGGTTCCAGGCTGCCATACACCACATCACTGACGGTCAGCAGGAATTCCTTGAAAACGAAGGGGATGTTGATGAACAGCTCCTCTTCGATCTCGACCAACTGATCCTCGTCGGGCAACTCCAAAGGAACCGGTACGGGTTCGTTGGCTTCACGCAATTGTTCAATGACTTCTTCCACGGCCTCAATCCTCTTGCTTTATGGCGCGGTTCGTATCACGGGTCTTATACAGTAGCTTGCAAAAAGTACAATTGTGAAATGCAAAACCCCGGACAGGTCCGGGGTTTTTGTAGCTTTTTTCAGCGCGAGCCGTGGATCAGCCGTTCTGGCGAATACCGGCCACCAGCCAAGGCTGGTTGTCGCCTTGTGGACGCTCCATGTTCCAGCTTTCGCTGAAGGCTTCGCCCTGGTCGAAACGCGAGTTCTTCGACACACCGCTGAAGGTCAGGGTGGCGATGGTCTTGTCGGCGCGATCGTCCAGGCCGTCCAACTGCACGTGCAGGTTCTCGATGTAGGTGGACTGGAAGCCGTCACCCTCGTTTGCCCGTTCCTGTTTCAGGAATTGCAGCATCTGCGGGGTGACGAACTCGGCGATCTTGTCCATCTCATTGGCGTCCCAGTGCTGCTGCAGCGCCTGGAAGTGGCTGCGGGCGGCTTCGAGGAAGCGTTCCTCGTTGAACCAGGCCGGGGCGTTGATCACGCGGCGTGGGGCGACCGGGGCGGAACCGCCGAAGATCGCGTTTTGCGGCTGCGCCGGTTGCTCGAATACTTCGCGCTGGAACGGCGCGCCAGCTGGCGTCATGTGCTCCTGCTGCTTGCGTCGACGGGCGGCAATGAAACGGAAGATCACGAAGGCGATGACCGCCATGATCAGGATGTCGAAGAACTGCATGCCGTGGAAGCCGCCGCCCATGAACATGGAGGCGAGCAGGCCACCGGCGGCGATGCCAGCCAGGGGGCCGAGCCAGCGTGAAGCACCGCCGGCTTTGGCGGCAGCGCCCGCGGCACCGGCTGCACCGGCAGTCGCGGCAGCGCCGCCGACACCGGCACCGGCGGAAGGCGCCATCTGGCTGGTTTGATGGCTGGGTGCCGAGCCCATGCTCTTGCCGCCGCCGAAGCGCTTGGCGTTCGCGTCGAGGCTCATCGTCAGACCGATACAGAGCGCCAGGACGATACTGAGAAAACGTTGCATAAGGGTATTCCCGTTTGTGGAGTGCACGCGCGCCATACTGCACAGGTGAAATGTTACTGGCTAGCGCGAGAGTGTTTCCGGCTTTTGCCTGATCCTCCCATGCCCCACCTGAAGGTTTCATGAAAGGCCATTGCGCCGATACCGTTTGTTTCGTAAAACGAGTCGATAAACGCTGTGTGAAATGTTCCCGATTAGCGTCGGAGAGCCAGCATGACCACGCCGGCGGTAATCAGGCCGATACCACCCCATTGACGCAGGTCGAGCTTCTCGCCCAGCAGCAACACGCTGATCACGGCGACGAACACCACGCTGAGCTTGTCCACCGGGGCCACCAGCGAGGCCGGGCCGACCTTCAGCGCGCGGAAATAGCACAACCACGAAGCACCGGTAGCCAGGCCCGACAACAGCAGGAACAGATAGCTCTTGGCGGAAATCGTACTCAATGACTGATATTGGCCCGTTGCGTACAAAATCAAGGCCAGGCTGACCAATACCACGATGGTGCGCAGCAGGGTGGCGAAGTCCGAGTTGACGTTGTCGATGCCGATCTTGGCGAAGATCGCCGTCAGGGCGGCGAAAGTCGCCGAGAGCAGGGCCCAGAATGTCCACGAAGAAAAAAAGCCCGAGCCCATGCTTGTCGCGACCTCGATTGAATGATTAGACCTGCATGGCGTGCTGTCGAGCGTTCCCACACTGGGCGTGGAAACGCTTGAGCGTCACGCTCAGACCGCTTCCAGCTTGGCGTAGCCGAGCATCAGCCACTTGCTGCCTTCGCTGAAATTCACCTGGACCCGGGCCTGGGCGCCAGCGCCTTCGAAGTTGAGGATCACACCGTCGCCGAAAAGGCTGTGGCGTACGGTCTGGCCGAGGCTGAAACCGGTGTCCGGGATGTCGCTGCCACCGAACAGGCTGCTGCTGACCTGGGCCTGGGCACCGCCGAACGGTCGGCTGACGCTGTTGGACAGGCGCACTTCCTGGATCAGTCCTTTCGGCACTTCGCGGACGAAACGCGAGACCTTGTTGTAGGTCTCGCTGCCGTACAGGCGTCGGGTCTCGGCGTAGGTCAGCACCAGGTTCTGCATCGCCCGGGTGATGCCCACGTAGGCCAGCCGGCGTTCTTCCTCAAGGCGACCGGGTTCTTCCAGGCTCATCTTGTGGGGGAACAGGCCTTCTTCCATGCCCACCAGGAACACGTAGGGGAATTCCAGGCCCTTGGCGCTGTGCAGGGTCATCAGTTGAATGCTGTCTTCGTGCTCGTCGGCCTGGGTGTCGCCGGCCTCCAGCGATGCGTGACCGAGGAAGGCGGCCAGCGGCGTGAGCTCGGCGTCTTCTTCGGCGGCCTCGAAGTTACGCGCGGCGCTGACCAGTTCCTCAAGGTTTTCCACCCGGGCCTGGCCTTTCTCGCCCTTTTCCGCTTCGTGGTAGGCGATCAGCCCGGACTGCTCGATGACCACCTGGGTCATCAGGTGCAGCGGCATTTCCCGGGTTTTCGCCGCGAGGTCCTCGATCAGCTCGACAAACACCCCCAGCGCTCCTGCGGCACGTCCGGTCAGGCCCTTGTTGGCGACCAGCTGGCGCATGGCCTCCCACATCGACAACTCGCTGTGGCGGGCGTGCTCACGAATGGCCTCGACGGTTTTCTCGCCGATACCGCGGGCCGGAACGTTGATCACCCGCTCCAGTGCCGCGTCGTTGCCACGGCCTTCGAGCAGGCGCAGGTAGGCCATGGCGTTCTTGATTTCAGCTCGCTCGAAGAAGCGCTGGCCGCCGTAGATACGGTACGGGATACGCTCGCGCAGCAAAGCCTCTTCCAGCACCCGGGACTGGGCGTTGGAACGGTAGAGAATGGCGATATCGCTACGGGCCAGGCCGGTTTTCAGGGCGCTTTCGATGGTTTCCACCACGTAGCGCGCTTCGTCGTGTTCGTTGAAGGCGGCGTAGAGGTTGATCGCCTCGCCGTCGCCGCCGTCGGTCCACAACTCCTTGCCCAGGCGTCCGGTGTTATGGGCGATCAGGGCGTTGGCGGCCTTGAGGATGCCGGCCGTGGAGCGGTAGTTCTGCTCCAGGCGGATGGTCACGGCGTCCGCGAAGTCGGCGGAATACTGGTGGATGTTCTCGATTTTCGCGCCGCGCCAGCCGTAGATCGACTGGTCGTCGTCGCCGACCACCATCAGGCTGTCGCCACCCTTGGCCAGCAGGCGCAACCAGGCGTACTGCACGGCGTTGGTGTCCTGGAATTCGTCTACCAGAATATGCCGGAAGCGCTTCTGGTAGTGCGCCAGCAGGCCCGGATGGTCGCGCCACAGGTCCAGGGCGCGCAGCAGCAGCTCGGAGAAGTCGATGACCCCGGCGCGGGCGCAGGCGGCCTCGTAGGCTTCATAGATGCTGCGCATGGTCGCCAGGAACAGGTCGCCACTGGCCTGGATATGCTGCGGGCGCAGGCCCTCGTCCTTCTGGCCGTTGATAAACCACTGGGCCTGGCGGGCCGGCCAGCGCTGTTCGTCGAGGCCGAGGTCGCGGATCACCCGCTTGACCAGGCGTTGCTGGTCGTCGCTGTCGAGGATCTGGAAGGTCTGGCTCAGACCGGCTTCCTGCCAGTGCGCCCGCAACAGGCGGTGCGCCAGGCCGTGGAAGGTGCCGACCCACATGCCGGCCGGGCTGATGCCCAGCAGCTGCTCGATGCGATGGCGCATCTCGGCGGCGGCCTTGTTGGTGAAAGTCACCGACAGGATCGAGTGGGACGAGGCATTTTCGACCTGGATCAACCAGGCGATACGGTGCACCAGCACCCGGGTTTTACCCGAGCCGGCACCGGCCAGGACCAACTGACGGCCAACGGGAGCCGCTACGGCCTGGCGTTGGGCATCGTTGAGGGAGTTCAGCAAAAAGGAGAGATCATCGCGCATCGACGCATTCTAGGGTGCCGGGCCTGGGCGGGCAAACCCTAATGCTAGCCCGGGCGACGTGGAACCCTGTAGGAGCGAGCTTGCTCGCGATGGTGGCAGGGGGACCGCGGGGCATCAGGTTTCCCGCGTCATCGTTGGCGTCCATCGCGAGCAAGCTCGCTCCTACAAGGGGGGCGTGCGCATCGCCAGATAAAAAGATCGGTTGTGACGACCGGTCAGTCATCGGCTACAGGTGGCGTGGGGCCTTGCTTTGGCCCTGCACAAGGGCTCTGGTGCCTGGCTAATTCATTACATTTTATGACTTGAGGCAGTTTGGTCCAGCCGGATGCTTGTGTATGCTCCTGCCACGTTTATGGCTTAACCATTATAAGAATACTGCCCATGACCCAGAGCTTTGACGCGCTGAGCCCCTCTATGGCGGCTGGGCGGGTTATCCACAAACAGTTCGCCACTGAACTGACAGTCGAACGGACGCGCCTGTTGTACCAGGGGTCGTTGCTGCCGACTTTATTCATGTTGTTGAACGGGTTGGTCTGCGCCTGGTTGCTCTGGAGCCCGCAGCGCTACCTGCTGGTCAGCGTCTGGCTGGTGTGGTTGATGGCGCTGGTGGCCTTGCGCGTGATCCAGGTGGCGGCGTTCGATTCGGCGATGCCCAGTCGGCAGGCCCAGCCGATTTGGCGGCGCATGTTCCTGCTGGGCTCGGCGGTCAGTGGCCTGACCCTGGCCTGCGCCGGCATTGCCCTGGTGCCCACCGACAGTTTCCTCGAACAGGCCTGGGTTTTCGGCCTGATCGGTGCCGCCACGCTGTCCGCCAGCGTGGCCTATGCCGTGAGCATCCCGGCGTTCCTGACCTTTACCTTGCCCTGCCTGTTGCCGGCCATCGGCTACCTGTTCTGGGGCGGCGGTGAACAACAGCAAGGCTGGGGCTGGCTCGGGCTGATCCTGCTGGTGTCGCTGAGCGTGGTCGCCCTGCAGGTCAATCGCCTGATCCGGCGCGGCCTGTTACGGCGTTTCCAGAACCAGGCGCTGATCGAGAGCTTGCAACGGGCGCAAACCCGTAGCGAACAACTCAACCATGAGCTGGCGCGGGAAATCGAGCAGCGCCGCCGCGCCGAACAGGAGCTGCGCGAGGCCCAGATCGGCCTGGAAAGCCGGGTCGCCCAGCGCAGCCTGGAGCTGGACGCGGCGAACCAGGCCTTGAGCAAAAGCGAAACGCGCCTGGCCCTGGCGTTGCAGGCCAGCGAACTCGGGCTGTGGGACTGGAACCTGCAGACCGACGAGGTGCATCACACCCAGATCAAGGAGCTGTTCGGCCTGGACCCGGAATACGTGACCTCGATACTCGGCCACCTCAAGCCGCGCCTGCACCCCGCCGATGTACCGGTGCTCAAGCACGCGCTGGTGGAGCATTTGAAGGGGCGCACCGAGGATTATGTGATCGAGTACCGGGTCCGGCATGGCGATGGCCACTGGGTCTGGATCGAGGACCGCGGACGGGCGGTCGAGCGTACCGCCGGCGGTCGCGTGTTGCGCATGGTCGGCACCCGGCGTGATATCAGCGCGCACAAGGAGCAGGAAGCCCAACGCCAATTGGCCGCGACGGTGTTCGAGGCCGCCAGTGAAGGCATTGTGATTTTCGACCCGAATTACATCCTGCTGGCGATCAACCAGGCTTTCAGCCGAGTCACCGGTTACCTGCCCGAGGACATGCTCGGGCGCAATGTGGTCGACCTGCCGTGCAGCCGCGATGCCCGGCGCCACTATGCAACCATCCACCAGGCGCTGGAACAGCACGGCAGTTGGCAGGGCGAACTGGTTGAGGCGCGCAAGAGTGGTGAGCTGTACCCGCAATGGCTGCAACTGAATGTGGTGCGCGATACGCGGGGCAATGTCAGTCATATCGTCGGCTTCTTCGCCGATCTGTCGGCCCGGCGCGAATCCGAAGAGCGCATGCGCTACCTGACCCACTACGACGAACTGACCGGGCTGGCGAACCGTTCGTTGTTCCGCGAACGCCTGTATGAGGCTCATCAGCAGGCTCGCCAGGGCGGCCGTAGCCTGGCGTTGCTGCACATCAACCTGGACCGTTTCAAATTGCTCAACGACAGTCTCGGCCATGAAATCGCCGACCAGTTGTTGCAGCAGATGGCCCGGCGCCTGGTCAATGCCCTGCCGGAAGCCAACACCATTGCGCGTTTGTCCGGAGACGAGTTCGCCGTGTTGTTCGACGCCTACGGCAATCTCTCCAGCCTGGCCCGGGTGGCGACCCGCCTGCTCGCCAAGCTGCGGGTGCCAGTGACCATCGACGAACACGAACTGGTGGTCAGCGCGTCCATGGGCATCAGCCTGTTGCCGGACAATGCGCGGGAAATCCCGGTGTTGCTCAGCCAGTCGAACATCGCCATGCAGCATGCCAAACACCTGGGCGGAAATAACTTCCAGTTCTACACCGACAGCCTGCAAGCCAGCACCCTGGAGCGTTTGCAGCTTGAGAACCAGCTGCGCAAGGCCATCGAAGAGCGGCAACTGAGTGTCTTCTATCAGCCCAAGCTGTGTCTGGCCACTGGGCGGATGAACGCCGCCGAGGCGCTGGTGCGTTGGGAGCACCCGACCCTGGGCCAGGTGCCGCCGGGAGACTTCATCGGCCTGGCCGAAGAAACCGGCCTGATCGGGCCGATCGGTGAGTTCGTGCTGCGCCAGGCCTGCTGGCAGGCGTGCGAGTGGCAGCGCGAGGGGTTGGCGCCGATCCGGGTGTCGGTGAACCTGTCGGTGCATCAGTTGCGCCAGGGCAAGCTGGTCAGCCTGGTGCGCCAGGTGCTGGAGGAAACCGGCCTGGCTCCGGAGCTGCTGGAGCTTGAGCTGACCGAAAGCCAGTTGCTCGACAGCGTCGAACACATCATCGCCACCTTCCAGCAACTGCGCGACCTGGGGGTGAAGCTGGCCATCGATGACTTCGGCACCGGCTATTCGTCCCTGAGCTACCTCAAGCGTTTCCCGGTGGACTACGTGAAGATCGACCAGAGCTTTATTCGCGGTCTGGGCGAGGGCAGCGAAGATGCGGCGATCACCCGGGCGATCATCGCCATGGCCCACAGCCTGGAACTGAAGGTGGTGGCCGAGGGCGTGGAAAACCAGGAGCAATTGGATTTCCTCAAGGCCCAGGGTTGCGATGAGGTGCAGGGTTATCTGATCAGCCGGCCGGTGGCGGCGCAGGAATTGATGCGACTGCTGCGCCAAGGCTTTCCCTAGGCGCCGCAGTGGCTACATGCTCGCCACGCTACGGTAGGGGCGAGCTCGGTTACGTAATGGAACGGGCAATCCTCGAATTCATGTAGTATAACTACAAGACGGCTACATCCCAGGCGTTTGCCCATAACAATGAGTCCAGCCCTTTGAATCTGTTGCAACACATCGCCCAGTCTCGCAACCTGCTGCGCAAGTCGGAGCTCAAGGTCGCCGATCACGTCCTGCTTGATCCGGCGGCGGTGATGCACAGTTCCATGGCCGACCTGGCCCATAGCGTGGGCATCAGTGAGCCGACCATCGTGCGTTTCTGCCGGGCTATCGGTTGTTCCGGTTTCCAGGACCTGAAGTTGAAGCTGGCCCAGAGTCTGGCGGCCGGCGCCAGCTTTGGGCAGTTCGCGATTCACGAAGACGATTCGGTGGCGGACTACAGCCTGAAGATCTTCGACACCACCCTGCACACCCTGATGGACGTGCGCGAAAAGCTCGATCCGGTCGCGCTGCAGCGTGCCGTGACCGCCATGTCGGCGGCGCAGCGTGTGGAGTTCTATGGCTTCGGCGCTTCCGGCGCGGTGGCGGCGGACGCCCAGCACAAGTTCTTCCGGCTGTTGCTGACGGCGGCGGCGTATTCCGATCCGCACATGCAGGCGATGTCGGCGGTGACGCTCAAGCCCACCGACGTGGCGATCTGCATTTCCCAGTCCGGGCGTTCCAAGGACCTGCTGATCACCGCCAACCTGGTACGTGAAAGTGGCGCGACCCTGATCACCCTGTGCCCGAGCCAGACACCGCTGGCCGAGCTGTCGACGGTGAACTTGGCCATCGACGTGCATGAAGACACCGAGATCTATACCCCGCTGACCTCGCGGATCGCCCACCTGGTGGTGATCGACGTGCTGGCCATGGGCGTGGCCATGGCCCGTGGGCCGAGCCTGGTGAATCACCTCAAGAGCGTCAAGCGCAGCTTGCGCAGCCTGCGCCTGTCGCCCAAGTCGGTGAAGGCCCTCGACGACTGAGACCTGTCAGTCAGTTCCGCGGCGTTCCCTTCGCGGCGGTGCGGCGATTCGACAAGCTCCGCTCCCACAATGTCCGGGTTGAGCCGGAGTCTTGTGTGCGACGGAAAACCTGTGGGAGCGGAGCTTGCCCGCGAATAGGCCCTGACAGGCGGCACACCACTCAAGCCATATTCATCTACCTGTCACCCGCCTGCCGCCAAACCGTAACGCCAGGCGTCCATCTTGAAACTCCCGTATCCACCCTGGGAGACTCGAAATGGCCCGGCACCACGAAGAGCAAAGCAGCGTCAAAACCCGTCGGCAGCAGGAAGATCAGCGCCGTATGGAATTTCGTCGCGCAATCGAAGACCGCACCGAACTGCGCCAACTACAACAGGAAATCGCCGCACTCAATTACTGGCAGGCGGACTCGGCATCCGACCGTCGAAGCGCTCAACCAGCCCGCTGATTTGTAAACGTTCACTGCGAATAAACCCCAGGAACGCATGGGCGACCGGTGACAGGCGTTTGTCCTTGGCCTGAACCAGGCACCAACTGCGATAGAGCGGCAGTTCTTCCACCGGCAGTTCTCGGAGCACGCCGGTCGCCAGTTCCAGGCTCAGGGCATGGCGCGTCAACAGGGCCAGGCCCAGTCCCGCCACCACGCACTCGCGCTGGGCCTCGCCCGAGGTCACTTCCAGCGTCTGCGAGAAGTGCACGCGCTTCTCCTTGAAATACTCCTCGCACGCTATCCGCGTTCCCGACCCCGCTTCGCGGATCAACAGCGTGTACGGCTCCAGGTCCTGCAGGCGCAGTGGGCCGCCATGGCACAACGGGTGATCCGGCGGCGCCACCGCGACAATCGGATTGTTCAGAAACGGCAGGAATTCCAGCCCCATGTCCTGGGGCACCATCGACATGATCAACAGGTCGTCACGGTTGTCCGAAAGGCGCCGGAGCGCCTGTGCGCGGTTGACCACCGTCAGGTGCAGGTTGACCTCGGGATGCTGGCGCTTGAACGCGGCAAACAGGTGCGGGACGAAATACTTGGCGCTGGATTCCACCGCCAGTTTCAGTTGCCCCTGCAGCGAGCCCTGCATGTCCGAGAGCTGCATATCGAGGTTTTCCAGCCGGCCGAAAATGTCCCGACTGGCTCGCTGTAACGCTTCAGCCGCTTCGGTCATGTAGAGCTTTTTGCCGACGTAATCGAATAATGGCTGGCCGATCAGCTCTTCCAGCTGGCGAATTTGTAGGCTGACGGCTGGTTGTGTGAGAGACATTTCGTCGGCTGCGCGGCTGTAGGAACGCAGATCGCAGACCTCATTGAAAATTTTTAGCTGACGCAATGTCATACGCATCAAGGACTTACGCATTTTCTAAACACCCATGGAGGTCGCGAACCGTCCAACTATAAGCTTTTGCTTATGAGTGACCCAATAATTATTGATTTTGGTTTATCACTGGGTAGGGCTAGTGTGGACTACGCGACTGGCTTGAAACATTTAGTCACGCGCCGACCCGTTTTTTCGGTTGCACCCCAAGGGTTGTTTGTTCCAGCGGCTTAGGAATTTCCAAGTGATAAAAAAGATCCTGATCGCCAACCGTGGTGAAATTGCCGTACGAATCGTGCGTGCCTGCGCCGAGATGGGCATTCGCTCGGTCGCGATCTATTCCGACGCCGATCGCCATGCCCTGCATGTGAAGCGCGCGGATGAGGCCCACAGCATCGGTGCCGAGCCATTGGCCGGCTACCTGAACCCGCGCAAGCTGGTGAACCTGGCGGTGGAAACCGGTTGTGATGCACTGCACCCTGGCTATGGTTTCCTGTCGGAAAACGCCGAGCTGGCGGATATCTGCGCCGAGCGCGGGATCAAGTTCATCGGCCCGTCGGCGGAAGTGATCCGCCGCATGGGCGACAAGACCGAAGCCCGACGCAGCATGATCAAGGCCGGCGTGCCGGTCACCCCGGGCACCGAAGGCAACGTCGCGGACATCGCCGAAGCCCTCACCGAAGGCGACCGCATCGGTTACCCGGTGATGCTCAAGGCCACCTCCGGTGGTGGCGGTCGCGGTATCCGTCGCTGCAACAGCCGCGAAGAACTGGAACAAGCTTTCCCCCGGGTGATTTCCGAAGCGACCAAGGCCTTTGGCTCGGCGGAAGTCTTCCTGGAAAAATGCATCGTCAATCCCAAGCATATCGAAGCGCAGATTCTCGGCGACAGCTTTGGCAATGTGGTGCACCTGTTCGAGCGTGACTGCTCGATCCAGCGCCGCAACCAGAAGCTGATCGAAATCGCCCCCAGCCCCCAGCTGACCCCGGAACAGCGTGCCTATATCGGCGACCTGTCGGTGCGCGCGGCCAAGGCGGTGGGCTACGAGAACGCCGGCACCGTGGAGTTCCTGCTCGCCGAGGGCGAGGTGTACTTCATGGAGATGAACACCCGGGTGCAGGTGGAACACACCATCACCGAAGAAATCACCGGCATCGACATTGTCCGTGAGCAGATCCGCATCGCCTCCGGCCTGCCGTTGTCGGTCAAGCAGGAAGACATCATCCATCGCGGTTTTGCCCTGCAGTTCCGGATCAACGCCGAAGACCCGAAGAACAACTTCCTGCCCAGCTTCGGCAAGATCACCCGTTACTACGCCCCCGGTGGTCCCGGCGTGCGCACCGACACGGCGATCTACACCGGCTACACCATTCCGCCGTTCTACGACTCCATGTGCCTGAAGCTGGTGGTCTGGGCGCTGACCTGGGAAGAAGCCATGGACCGTGGCCTGCGGGCCCTGGACGACATGCGTCTGCAAGGGGTGAAGACCACTGCGGCCTATTACCAGGAAATCCTGCGTAACCCGGAATTCCGCAGCGGCCAGTTCAATACCAGCTTCGTTGAAAGCCACCCTGAACTGACCAACTACTCGATCAAGCGCAAACCCGAAGAGCTGGCCCTGGCCATCGCCGCCGCCATCGCCGCCCACGCAGGCCTGTGAGGACTATTCCAATGACTTCTTCTAAAAAAATCCACGTTACCGACACAATCCTGCGCGACGCCCATCAATCGCTGCTCGCCACCCGCATGCGCACCGAAGACATGCTGCCGATCTGCGAGAAGCTCGACAAGGTCGGCTACTGGTCCCTGGAAGTCTGGGGCGGCGCCACCTTCGACGCCTGCGTGCGCTTCCTCAAAGAAGACCCGTGGGAGCGCCTGCGCCAACTGCGCGCGGCGTTGCCCAACACCCGTCTGCAAATGCTCCTGCGCGGCCAGAACCTGCTGGGCTACCGCCACTACAGCGATGACGTGGTCAGGGCTTTCGTGGCCAAGGCGGCGGTCAACGGTATCGATGTGTTCCGCATCTTCGACGCCATGAACGACGTGCGTAACCTGCGGGTTGCCATCGAAGCGGTGAAGGCGGCGGGCAAGCACGCCCAGGGCACCATCGCCTACACCACCAGCCCGGTGCACACCATCGAGGCGTTCGTGGCCCAGGCCAAGCAGATGGAAGCCATGGGTTGCGACTCGGTGGCGATCAAGGACATGGCCGGCCTGCTGACCCCGTATGCCACCGGCGAACTGGTCAAGGCGCTGAAGAGCGAGCAGTCGCTGCCGGTGTTTATCCACTCCCACGACACTGCCGGCCTGGCCGCGATGTGCCAGCTCAAGGCGGTGGAAAACGGTGCCGAGCATATCGACACGGCGATCTCCAGCTTTGCCTGGGGCACCAGCCATCCGGGTACCGAGTCGATGGTGGCGGCCCTTAAAGGCAGCGAGTTCGACACCGGCCTGGATCTGGAACTGCTGCAGGAAATCGGCCTGTACTTCTACGCCGTGCGCAAGAAGTACCACCAGTTCGAAAGCGAATTCACCGCGGTCGATACTCGCGTGCAGGTCAACCAGGTGCCGGGCGGGATGATCTCTAACCTCGCCAACCAGCTGAAAGAGCAGGGCGCCCTGGGGCGCATGGGCGAAGTGCTGGCGGAAATTCCGCGAGTGCGTGAAGACCTCGGCTTCCCGCCGCTGGTGACCCCGACCTCGCAGATCGTCGGCACCCAGGCGTTCTTCAACGTCCTGGCCGGCGAGCGCTACAAGACCATCACCAACGAAGTGAAGCTGTACCTGCAAGGCGGCTACGGCAAGGCGCCGGGGGTGGTCAACGAGAAGCTGCGACGCCAGGCCATCGGCAGCGAAGAAGTGATCGACGTGCGTCCGGCCGATCTGCTCAAGCCGGAAATGGTCAAGTTGCGCGGTGAGATCGGTGCTCTGGCCAAGTCGGAAGAAGACGTGCTGACCTACGCCATGTTCCCGGATATCGGGCGCAAGTTCCTCGAGGAGCGCGAGGCCGGCACCCTGGTGCCTGAAGTGCTGTTGCCGATCCCCGAAGCCGGCGGCATACGTTCGGCGGGTGGCGAGGGCGTACCGACCGAGTTCGTTATCGACGTGCACGGCGAAACCTACCGCGTGGACATCACCGGTGTCGGCGTGAAGGCCGAAGGCAAGCGGCACTTTTACCTGTCCATCGACGGCATGCCGGAAGAAGTGGTGTTCGAGCCGCTCAACGAGTTCGTCAGCGGCGGCACCAGCAAGCGCAAGCAGGCCAGCGTACCGGGCCACGTCAGCACCACCATGCCGGGCAATATCGTCGATGTGCTGGTCAAGGAAGGCGACAGCGTAAAAGCCGGCCAGGCCGTACTGATCACCGAAGCCATGAAGATGGAAACCGAAGTGCAGGCGGCCATCGCGGGCAAGGTCGTCGCTATTCATGTGGCCAAGGGCGACCGGGTCAACCCGGGCGAGATCCTGATCGAGATCGAAGGCTGATCGAAAGCCGTCGACTACAAGCGTTTTTCCTCGGGGGGGCATGTGCCCCCCTTTTTTTGGTCTGGTTTTGTACCTGGTAGGTTTGCCTGCTCTGTCAGCGCGGCTCTTCCGTTGGACTGGGACAGCAGGAATGATCAGCAAGCCCCCGCTTTTGTTCAGGACATTGTTCCTGCTGGGGCGGCCAAGCGATTCCTCATGGCCCGAGTAGGTCGGGAAAAACCGGATGATGTCAGTGCCGATCTGTTTTTGCTGGGAAGAAGTACCCCGGCACCGATTGGCCACTTGCGCGTCAGGGATTCTGTGGAGACACACGATGGCCGTGAGCCAATGGGTTTTTCTCGGACGGATGTGGTCAGTCGTGATAGTCGATTCCTTGAATACGCCTATGAGCAAGGTGCGGCGATCGGCGCTGCGGTCAGACGCTTGCGCGTCGAGGTCACTGGTTTGCATCAAACTCAATTTGCCCGGATGTGCAGGATTTCGGTACGAACCCTTGTTCATATAGAACATGAGGAGGGCAATCCGACGCTCAAGTCGTTGAATTCGGTGTTCAAACCCTTCGGGTTGCAGATGGGGGTGGTGCGACTTCGCAAGACTATGGGTTGATGCGCTGGCGTTGCCTTATTGCGGTTAGACCGTGGTGCCCTTCAGTTAAGGTCGAGCACGGTCCCTGTAGGAGCACCGGTTGACGCTCGATTGCTGGAGATGAGGGCCCTTGAGCCTTACGCTGTCCGTGCGGACGCCATCGCCAGCAAGCTGGCTCCAACAGGTTATGTGATGTCTTCAATTAACTGACGGGATGGTGGAAGCCTTGCTTAGAAGGTCAGCTTCCACTGCCCCATGACCCCATGGTTGCGGCTGTTGCCACCGACTTCCCCGGTGTAGCCGACACCAAGGCTCTGGCTGGGCGACAGATTCAGGTCCAGGCCGGCTTCCAGCAACAGGCTGTCGCGGTCCAGCGCGGCGCCCCTGACCTTGAAGGCGCGATCGGTCACCGCGAGTTTTTGTTCGACCGTGCTGCCAACGTCGCCATACAGGTGCTTCCAGCCCGCACTCAGGCGTGGGGCCAGGCTCATTTTGTTGTCGCGGGCGGTGATGGCGCTCGCGCGCAAGCCGAAGGTGCTGTTGAGGTTGCCGTGGGTCTGGGCGCTGACGTGCAGGGCCGCTTCGCCGCCGCTCTCCTTGAAAGCGTCGCGGTGATAGCGCTCGTAGCCGAGACCGGCAAACGGTTCGATGTTCAGGCCGCTACCGCCGAAGGTGTAGCCGACTTCGGCGAAGGCCTGCTGGCTGTTGGCGTCGTAATTGCCTTTGAGGCGATCACGGTAGCCGTTGAACGCCAGGTTGTGTTCGGTCCTGCCGGAATGGCTGCTGTACACCGCGCCGAGCCGCAGGGCCAGCGGGCCGCTTTGGCGCAGGGCGTAGGCGCCGGTGTGCCAACTGTCGAGGCCACCGGTAAAGCGTTGGCCGTTGAAGTTCGACTGCGACTGGCCGCCAAGGATGCCGAGGTGCCAGTCACTGTCGAGCGCCCAGTCGGCACCCAGTAGCAAGCCCCGAGTGCTCTGTCGCAGCCCGTGGTGGCCGTGATTGCTGTCGAACCTGGCGGAATTGCCCAGGCCTTGAATCCAGAGCCGGCTGCGGCCGCCGCTCATGACCTGAAGTGTTTGGCCGCCTTGGCCGGGCAGGCCTTCCGTTTGTCGCAAGACTGCCAGCAGGGTACTGCCCACTTGCCGGGAGCCGCTGAGTGTCGCGTTGCGCAACTGGGCGTTGCTGCCGCCGGAAAGCTGCTCGAGCGCCTGTCCCGCTTCGACGGCGCTGATGTAGCGCAGGGCATGGCGCAGTGGTGAGTCTGGCGCGGCGGGCGAATCCGCCAGCTCAATGTCCTGGTCTTTCTGGGCGACCGGCTCGGACGGTGTAGTGGTGGGCAGGGAAGCGGCCGGTTCGGACGGCGTAATAGTGGGCATGGAAGCGACCGGTTCGGACGGTGTAATGGTGGGCACGGAAGCGAGCGGCTCAGACGGCGTATTGGCTGGCGCGGGAGTGACCGGTTTGGGAGCAGGCTGACTCGGCTCTATCCAGGGATCCAAGACCTCCCCCACGCTCTGGCCATTCCCGGTGTTCCCAAGCTCTTGCAGATTGACGTTGTTGCGCCGGTAGGTGATGTCCACCTGCGTCGGGGTGTAGTGGGCGGTAGCCGTCATCAACGCCAGGTTGCTGCTGATCTCGACGAATTTTCCTTCCAGCTTGCCGGCTTTGATCACCGTGTGCCGCTGGCTCGCCGGCGACTCGTTGGCGGCCAGTACGTATAGTCGGGCGCCGTCCAGCTGGGCGGTGCCGCCGACTTCGACGGTGGCGCTGTTGCCATTGGCGTCGATGCCATAGGAGAGGGTCGCACCGGGATCCAGGGTCAGGTGTTCCCTGACCCTGGCGGCGCCCTCCAGCGGATCAACCTTCAGGGTTCCCGCCACTTGTAGCTGCCCGACCGTTCCGTTGCCGCTGTAGCTCGCTCCGTCGTTGACCCGCGTTGTCCCGAGAATGCTGCCCCTGTTGATCAAATGGGCCTGGGCCAGGACCTCGGCCCCGGTACTGAAGTCATCCTGGCTGGTGAGTGTCCAGGTTCCCTTCCTGACCTGCAGTCGCTCGAAGTGGCGGCTGTTGCCGAAGCTGCCGCCCTGGGCGTCATCGAAAATCACCAGGTCGTCGTTGGCCTTGAGTGGTGTGTCAGGGTCGGCGCCGAGGAGAAAGTTCTCCAGGTAATCGTCCGTGGTCCCGCCGTCCACCCAGCCAGAAAACTGGCTAGCGCTTTTCACGATCAGGGTGTCGCTTTCACCCCCCAGGTTCAGGGCCACGCCATTGCCGCCGCTGATCAGGCCGTTGCTGATCACGGTATCGGCGAACTGGCCGGCCAGGCTGACGCCAAAGCCGTCGAGGCCACGGATGGCGCCGTGGTTCTCCAGCCGCAAGGGGGTTGTCCGCTGGTCGGCGAGAATGCCGTTGTGCTGCCCCTCGATCTGCGCATCCTTATGGTTGGTGAGATGGCCGCCGTCCAGGCGCACGCCTTCGCTGCTATAGCGCGGACTGGCGGAGTCGCCGCCGGGGCGATGGCCCCGGTCAAAACCATTGGCCCCACTGCCCGTGATTCGACCGTGGTTGTCGATATAGACGCTGCCCCGGGCCAGCAATCCGTCGGCATCGCTATCCGCGGCGGTCGTGGTTGCAGTCACGGTGCCACGGTTGAGCAGCTTGGTTCCGCCTTCGACCTGCAGGCCCGTACCGCCCTGCGCCGCCAGCTGGGCCCCGGGAAAAATTTCGAGGCTGGTACTGAAAGGGTTCTGTCCGCTCAGGGACCAGCTGCCTTGCCGGACTTCCAGCCGCTCGAAGTTGCGGCTGTCGCCAAAGTGACCGCCCTCGGGGCTGTCGAGGATGACCTTGTCGTAACCGCTGTTACCGTCGACGATACCCTCGAAGCGGCTGTTGCCCTGCACGATCAGGGTGTCGTCACCGCCGCCCAGGTCAAGGGCATAACCGTTGCCGCCGTGGATCGGCCCGTTATTGGTCACCCTGTCGGCCTGTTCGCCGATAAACTGCACGCCAAAACCCTTGTGGCCGCGGATGCTACCGTGGTTTTCCAGGGTGGTGGATAATTGCGCCGGGTCATTGTTGCCGTCGCTCACGAGGATGCCGTGATCGGCACCGCTGATGTTGCCCTTGGCATATTGGACGACCGTGCCGCCGCCGATGGAGATGCCTTCGCTGGTATGGGCATGGCCATATTGACTCACACCGCGGCTGGCTTTGCCGACAATCTGGCCGGTGTTGTCGATCTCGGCCTGCCCCTTGACCCGGATGCCGTCGCCGTCGCCGTCCATGGCAGTCGCATCGCCCGTGAGGCTACCGAAGTTGGTGATCTTGCCCCTGCCCGTGGAATGGAATCCCGCACCGTTGAGTCCGCTCACCCGCTCTCGGTTGGTGAGTTCTCCCCGGCCTCGGGTACTGATGCCGTGACGCCCACCGGTGATCGTTCTACTGTTGATCACGGCGACATCACTTGCCCCCAGTTCTATGCCGTCATGCTGTTCACTGGTGACTTTCCCGTCGTTGACGATACGGCCGGTGCTGCGTCCGCTGAGCTTGATGCCGCTTCCGGTACGCGCTTGAGTCTCGCGGTCACGATGATGGGTGTAGTCGACTGACGCGCCACTCAGCGTGACAGTACCGCCCTTGTCGACGCGCAGGTTGCTGGCATTCATGGTGGCCGGGCGGGCGCTGGCGCGACCTTGTTCATTGGCGGCTGGAGAGGTGTCGATGGCGCTGGCTTGTGTGTCCCGCAGGACGACCGTGGTGAGTGCCAGCGTGATAGCGAGTGCTAGACGATGAGGGGTAGGGGACATGCGTTTTCCGGCCTCGGATTGATTCGAGACCGGAAATGTATCTATGTATTTAGTCGATAAATGTCGGCCTTCTTACCTCCGTCAGGCGGGATAAGTCAGCGCATCCAAGGGATTAAAAACTCATCTTCCACTGCCCCATGATCCCGTGGGTGCGGCTGTTGTTACCCACCTCGCCGTTGTAGCTCACGCCGATGGAGTGCTTGGCCGACAGGTTGAGGTCGAGTCCGGCTTCGACCACCAGGCTGTCGCGATCCTGGGCCACGCCTTTGGTATTGTAGGTGTTGCCGGTCACCTGATGGGTCTGGGTACTGGTGCTGTCGATGGCGCCGTACATATGTTTCCAACCCGCGCTCAGGCGCGGGGCCAGGCTCATCTTGTTGTCCATGTACTTGATACTGGTGGTGCGCAGGCCCAGGGTGGTGCTGAAGTTGTCCTGGGTCTGGGCATCGGCCTTCAGTGCGGCTTCGCCGCCTTTTTCCGTATAACCCTTGCGTGAGTAGCGCTGGTAACCGAGGTTGGCGAAAGGCTCGGCGCTCAGGCTGCCGCTGCCCAGGTTGTAGCCGAGTTCGCCGAAGAGCTGCTGGCTGTTGGCGCCGTAGTCGCCGGTGAGACGGTCCTTGTAGCCGCCGAACTCCACGTTGCGCTGGGTCTTGCCATAGTGCTGGCTGTGGACCGCACCGAGGCGCAAGGCCAGCGGCCCGCTCTGGTGCACGGCGTAGGTGCCGACATGCCAGCTGTCCAGGTCGCCTTCGAAGCGATCGCCTTTATGCTTGGACAGCGATTTCCCGCCCAACAGGCCCATGCGCCATTCATCGTCCAGGGCCCAGTCGACACCCATCACCACGCCTCGGGTGTTCTGTCCGAAGGCCTTCTGGCCCTGCGGTTGATCGAAGCTGCTGGCGTTGTTCAGGGCCTGGACCCACAGGCGACTGTCACCGGGCTTGATCTCCGAGCGTCCTGCCAGCGAGACCTGGCCGGGCGTGTTGCCTTGCGTTGCGAGCATGCCGTTGCCGAGCTGGCGCATGGCCGCGAGGGCGCTGTTGCTCACTTGGCCAGTACCGCTGAGCGTGGCCCGGCCCAGGTTGGCATTGGCCGCCCCGGAAAGCTGCACCCGCGCCTCCCGCTTCGCCACCGGGGTCAGACTGTTCCAGGCTTTGAGCAGTGGCGACTCGACCAGGCGGGGGATTGGCCGGCTGACATTGCCGCCTTGGCCGGCCTTTGGCTCATCCGCCTGGATATTTCGTGGCGGCAAATTGTCGAGCTGAGCTTGTTGGTTCTTCTGCTGTTTTTCGAGTTCGTCGAGGCGTTGCCCGTGTTTGGCGATTTCCTCCAGTTGCTCGGGGCTTAATCCAGCGCCGTCCTGACCTCGTTCGCCTTGTGGTCCCTGAGCCCCAGCCGCGCCATCCTGCCCGCGTTCGCCTTGCGGACCTTGAGGCCCCGTCGCACCATCTTGGCCGCGTTCGCCTTGCGGTCCTTGGGGGCCAGTCGCCCCATTTTGTCCGCGTTCACCTTGCGGTCCCTGAGGACCTGTCGCCCCGTCGTTTCCGCGTTCGCCTTGCGGTCCTTGAGGGCCAATCGCGCCATCCTGTCCGCGTTCGCCTTGCGGACCTTGAGGGCCCGTCGCCCCGTCGTTTCCGCGTTCGCCTTGCGGTCCTTGGGGACCAGCCACGCCATCCTGTCCGCGTTCGCCTTGCGGTCCTTGAGGACCGGTCGCGCCGTCGTTTCCACGTTCGCCTTGCGGCCCTTGAAGACCCGCTGCTCCGTCATTTCCGCGCTCGCCTTGCGGTCCCTGAGGGCCGGTCGCGCCATCCTGTCCGCGTTCGCCTTGTTGTCCTTGAGGTCCCGCCGCGCCGTCGTTTCCACGTTCGCCCTGCGGCCCTTGAGGCCCGGTCGCACCATTCTGTCCGCGTTCGCCCTGCGGCCCTTGAGGCCCGGTCGCACCATTCTGTCCGCGTTCGCCCTGCGGTCCTTGAGGACCGGTCGCGCCATCTTGCCCGCGTTCACCTTGTGGTCCCTGAGAGCCGGTCGCGCCATCCTGCCCACGTTCGCCTCGCGGCCCTTGAGGACCGGTCGCACCGTCGCTTCCGCGCTCGCCTTGCGGTCCTTGGATTCCGGGTGAATCCTTGGGCATGTTGCTGTCAGAGGTGCTGGGGGTATTACATTGCGAACCCGAGCAAGGTACGCTCATGTAATAAGACTCTCTTCCTGAACTATCCTTTTTTATAAGGATCGGTCGAGCCGTGAGCTTCCCATCACGAGTACGGAATTCACCATCGGCGGTCGTTAGATGGGGGGCGCCGGGAATCTGCGAGTACGGCGTTCTGAATACCTTGAAGTGAGTTCCCGGATCTTCTTTCTTCCACTCAGAATCGTTTTTATCGATCTCTTTCCATTTCTGCCCAGGGCTCGGTATTGGCAGTCCTGCTGCATCCAACGGCTCTACAGCGTTACGGGGTGTACCCGCGGCTCTCCACGCAGAGCCATCCTGGTCACGATTGGCATGTGCCTGTTGGGAAAGGGTGCTGATCAACGCCAATGTGACGGCTGTCGAAAGAAGATTCTGTTTGGGGGACATTCCATTTCATCCTCGGAATAAATCGAGGCGGAAATGTATCTATCCATGTAGTCGATAAATGTCGGGCTTTTTACCTGTCTTTTGCGAGATATGTCACCGGTCCGCCGACGATTAGAGGCGCGTTTGTGACTGGGTGGTCTTACGGTGGCTGAGGTGTCAGCCACCGTATTTTCGGACCGAGGGGCACTGCACTTTCAGGTTGTCCGCTTAACCCCGGCACTCGACCAGAGTCTTGATTTGCCCGGTCGCGGTCAGGTTCTCTTCCGACAACCAGCGCTCGAATCCAGCATTCACCGCCGGCCATTCCGAATCGAGGATGCTGTACCACGCCGTGTCGCGATTTTTGCCCTTGACCACCATGTGCTGGCGGAACACGCCTTCGAAGCTGAAGCCCAAGCGCTCGGCCGCCGTACGCGAGCGGGCGTTGTCGTTGTTGCACTTCCACTCCAGGCGGCGGTAGCCCTGGGCGAAGACTTCCTTGGCCAGCAGGTAGACCGCCTCGGTACTTTTTGGCGAGCGCTGCATCGGCGCCCCGAACGTGACGTGGCCGATCTCGATGCGACCCTGCGCCGGGACGATCGACATCAGGCTGAGGATGCCCTGGACTTCACCGCTGGCCTTGTCGACCACGCTGAAAAAATACGGATCGCTATTGGTCGCGTGGTTGCTCAGCCAGTCATTGAAGGCGCTGCGTTCCGGGAAGGGGCCGTAAGGCAGGTAGTCCCAGAGCTTGGGGTCGGCACCGGGGCCCGTCAGGGCTTGCCAGAGATTGTCGCCATGGCGGGCCGGGTCGAGTTTTTCCAGGACGATGAAACGTCCCTCCAGACGCTGGGCCGAAGGTGCCGGCGCGCCTTTCCAGTTTGCTACGGATGTCGACATGACGCTTTCCTCAACGCTTACAACGCTTGGCGAAATTGAATGAAACCGGGGCGCTCGGCAATCCGCTCGTAGAGCTGGATGGCGGTGGCGTTGGTCTCGTGGGTCAGCCAGTGCACTTTACTGCAACCGGCCTCGGCCGCCGTGGCATAGACATGTTCGATCAGCAGTCGTCCCAGTCCGGTTCCGCGCTGGCCTGGGGCCACGAACAGGTCCTGCAGGTAGCAGGAGTCCTGCACGCTCCAGTTCGACCGATGGTAGATGAAATGCACCAGGCCCACGGCCTTGCCATCGCGCCAGGCGAGAGCGGCGTTGGTGGTTTCGGCCGGGTCGAGCAGGCGTTGCCAGGTCGACTGGTAGATCGCGTCCGGCAGCTCGGTGTCGTAGAACTTCAGGTAGGCCTGCCACAGCGGGCGCCAGACGGCTTGGTCGGCGGCGCTGACCGGACGGATTTCGATGGTACTCATGGTGACTCCTTAACGCATCAAGTGGGCGAGGGCCTGGTCCTGGCTGTCGGCGCTGGCCGCCAGCCCTTGTTGTACACCGGCGATGTCGGCGGCGCTGCGGTTCTGGCTGAGCTTGCGTTTGCCTTCCAGGCGCTGGATCGGCAGGGCAAAGCCAACAATCGCCTTGAGCATGCTGTCGATGTACGGCGCCGGGGCGTCGGCGACTTTCCACGGCTTGTCCCGGCCCGCCTCATGCCGGTCGGTCAGGGCGCTGACCAGGTTGAGCAGGCGCTCGGCATCGTCGAACACCTCGGCCTGGCCGTAGGCATGCACGGCCACATAGTTCCAGGTCGGCACGACCTTGCCGTGCTCGGCTTTGGCCGGGTAGAACGCCGGACTGACATAGGCATCGGCCCCCGGGAAGATCACCAGGACTTCGCCGCCCTCGGCCAGTTCCTGCCACTGCGCATTGGCCCGGGCCAGATGGCCGTAGAGCGTGCCATTGGGACCTTGCTCGGGGCGCAGCAGCAGCGGCACGTGGATGGCTTGCAGGCCCAGCTTGCCATGGCTGACCAGTGTCGCCAGGCGAGTGCCCTGAATATGTTGCTGCAGGGTGAGCAGGTCTTGTTCGGAAAAGGCGCTGGGTGTGTACATGAAAATTTTCCTTGGCGAATACCTGCATCCTAGGCAGGCTATTGGTTGGTTGTAAGAGCCATTACTGGCAATTTTCATAGGTCCAATACCATGCGCAGTCCATCGTTGCCCCTGCCGTTCGACCCTGCCGGGATTCAGCTTGACCCGGCCAAGGGGCTCAGTCGCGAGCTTTATCAGGCTTTGCGCCTGCGGGTGCTGGATGGGCGCCTGGCCAGTGGCAGCCGTTTGCCGGCCAGTCGCGACCTGGCGATCGCCCTGGCGATTTCCCGTAACAGCGTGGTACGGGCCTATGACCAGCTGTACGCCGAGGGCTTTATCGAAGGCCGGATCGGTGATGGCACCTACGTCGCGCAACTGCCGGAAAAAGCCCTGCCGATCAAAAAGTTGTCCACAAAACTATCCACAGGGTTTTCAACAGGCTTACCCACAGGGTTATCCACAAAGTCGGGTGAAACCGCTGGGGTTACATCCAGTAAAGTTATCCACAATCTGGCCATGGAGCGCATCGAGAGCAACCCGATGCACAAGCCACCGAGCGGTCCGCCGCGGGCTTTTCGGGTGGGCGTCCCGGCCTTTGACCTGTTTCCCTTTGGCGTTTGGGCCAAGCTGCAGGCGGCTTTCTGGCGCAAACCGGACCTGCAGCTGTTGTGTTATGGCGAGGCCGCGGGGGAAGAGCGCTTGCGGGGCCTGATCGCGGCTTACTTGCGCAGCTCGCGGGGGCTGTCCTGCACGGCTGAGCAAATTGTGATCACCAGTGGCGCACAGCAGGGCATTAGCCTTTGTGCACAGTTGCTGGTGGACCCGGGCGATGGGGTGGCGGTGGAGAACCCCGGGTACCGCGCGGCGCGTTTGGCCTTCGCGGTGGCGGGGGGCCATCTGCATGGCGTGGCGGTGGACAACGAAGGGCTGGATTGCGCCGAACTCGCGCAATTGCAGGACTGCCGGCTGGTCTATGTGACCCCCTCCCACCAATACCCCACCGGCGTGATCATGAGCCTGGCGCGACGCCTGGAGTTGCTGGCCTGGGCCGAGCGCAGCGGCGGCTGGATCGTCGAGGACGATTACGATGGCGAGTACCGCTACAGCGGCGCGCCGTTGGCGCCCTTGGCGGCCCTGGATCGGCAGGGGCGGGTGCTGTATGTCGGTACTTTCGGCAAGATTGCCTTTCCGGCGTTGCGTCTCGGCTATCTGGTGCTGCCGCCGACGCTGGTCGAGGCTTTTTCCCAGCGCCGCGCGCTGGATATGCGGCACTCGGAAGTCAGTACCCAGGCGGTGATGGCCGAGTTCATGGCCGCCGGGCACTTCCAGCGGCATATTCGGCGCATGCGCCGCGCCGCCCTGAGTCGGCGTGACAGCTTGTTGGCCCATTGGCCTGTGGATGTCCCGGGTTGTGGTCATCTGCCGGCGGTGGCGGCGGGGTTGCACCTGACGGTGCCCGTGGCGAGCCTGGCGCGCGAGCGGGAATTGATTGCGCTGGCTTCGAGCGTCGGGGTTGAAATCAGTCCCTTGAGCAGCTACTGGATAACCCAGCCCACGCCGCCCGAAGACCAGCGCGCCGGGTTGGTGTTGGGGTTTGCGGCGGTCCCCGAGGTGGATATCGAGTCGGCGCTGGAACGCTTGCGCAAGGTCTGGAAGCCGTAGTCGCACCGGGTGGTAACCGGTTACCGCAGGCCAGTGCGCGGTCGATGTTTATTTATTCCCTGAGCCCGAAACCAGGATAAATGAACATGTCTTCCCTTCTGCCCGGCACGGCCTTGAGCGAAAGCGAACAGGCGGCGCTGGTCTACACCCTCAGTGACTGTTTTGCCCAACGACCGACCCTGGAAAGCGTAGCGCCCGGCCTGGTCCGCGACATGCTGGAGGACCAATACCCGCTGCTGGGCGAGCGGCTTGCCCAGGCCGCGTTTATCCATCCGGTGCCGGACCCGGGTAAAAGCGATGGCGTGGAATACGGAATCCTGCCCCTGGCGAACCTGTTGATCGAACGCTTCCTGGGCGAGAAGGCGCTGGTTCATCCGGCAGACAGTTACCTGACGCTCTACCCGGGCGCCGAGCATCCACAGCAACTGTCCCTGGCCCTTGCCACGACCGAGACGCTCCTGGATGAGTGGGCGCCGTTGCTGTTGCAGGCGTACAAACAGGCCCTGGTTGATTTCTGGAGTTCGCCGCTGGGCGCGGGTGTCGCGCCCTGGCAGCGGCTGTCCGACTTTATCGCGGCGCAATTGCGCCAGGCCGGCGCCGCGCTGACGGGCGATGAGCGGGACACGGTGCAGGCGCTGCTCGACTACCCCGACCCGCACGCGCGCCGCGCCGCGCTCGGCAATGACTGCACGCAGGTCAGCATTCCGATCAGCGATATTGGCGTTTCCGGGCATTTCCTGACGTTGGTGATGAGCCGTTGGGTCGGCAAGCGCGAGATCGTGTTGCGTTACACATTGTTCGGCGGGATCGAAGCGTTTGATTCCTCGGCCGCGCAGTTGGACGGTCTGTCCGCGGCCTGGGGTGGGAAGGTCCTCAGGATCAGCAACTACCTTCCCGATGCGCATGCCTTCGACGCCCTGGCCGTGAGCCTGCTGATGCTGCAACTGGAGGCCATTGCCAGCCTCAAGCCAGGTGACTATCGCGATCCGACGGCCCTCGAGCATCGTCTGCTCGAGCTGAGCGGGTTGCAGGCGGTGTTCGGGGCCTTCCGTTCCGGCCACGAAGCGAAATTGGGGCAACTACGTGACCTGCTCCCCAAATGGTTGCGCAATGCCTCGTCGTCGAGTCGCACACTCTACGGACGTTACGTGGCCGCGTTGGCGAGCCTGTATCGAGGTCACGCCGGCAAGACGTTTCTCGATGGTATTCCCGACATCCTCACCTTTGCCGGCGAGTCGTTGCAGCGGAGTTTGCGGAAAAAGCATCCAGAGGCGGCGACCCTGTCGGCCAGCGACATCAGCGTGACCCTGACGGCTATCGTGAGTAGCGCGGTAATAATGGGTGATGGTGTCATGCCGGTAGGCTTTTCCGATAAGCCGCAGACCCATGACTACGTCGACCTGGCGCTGAAGAACCTCAAGGCCTTTCCGCTTTCCAATGACGCACAGGTTCACTACCAGGGGCAAACGGCACCGGCCTGGATGACCTATGAAGCGCTGCGCGCGGCGGTGAGCGATGCCGATATCGGCCAGGCCTATCCTGAGGAGCTCAAGCAGAATTTGCAGCGCGACCAGGTCGAGCGCGCACGGCAGCAGCAGCTTTTTACCGACTACCTGCGCGTCCTGTTGCCGATGGTGGCGCTGGAGCTGCAGCTTACCCGGCAACTGACGGAGACCGCCCGTCTTTATGTCGAGGCGGTGGTGACGCAGGATGTCGGTGTTCATGAGGTCCTGGGGCAGCGGATTGTGGCCAGGCCCCTGGCTTTCCTGACGCACTCCGATGCCTCGGCGGACCGGGTGTGCAACATGTTTGTGCTCGGACCGCGGGCGCCGGGCCAGGGCCCACAGGTCTTGTGTTGTCCTGGTGCCGACAGGCCGTTGCGCGAATTTCCGTCACTGGACGGCGTGTTGAGTGCGATCAAGGAGGCGGGCCCCTTGCAGCAGTCGGTCCTCAATGGCCTGGATAGCGCGCGCCGCTCGATTTATGAGAATGGTGGCTTCGAGGAACCGCATCTGGGCCGGGTGATCGTTTCCGATTGGGATATACCCGCTAGCCCTGATCCGGTTTCGCTCGATACCACCGAGCTGTCCGGGTCGTTTGGCGCGGCGCTGTTCGCCGCCACCGTCGAGGTATTGATCGCGCGCGCCGAGATGGACTCCGTGTCCAATGCCGAAGAGCGCTGGAACCGTTTCAGCGATCTGGGATGGGCGCTGTTCAACCTGTCGCTGCCCCTGACACCCGCACCGCTGATCGGCGTCGGGTTGCTCGTGCAATTGGCGTCCAGCCTCAAGACCTTCAGCGATCCGAATGCGTCACCCCCCTGGGTAGCGTTTGCCGATGTCTTGCTCAACCTGGCGGTGGTCCTGGTGTATCACCGCGAACCGCCGAGGGTTGAGGGGCGGGCTACTGGCGGTGTCACGGGTTCCCCAACCCTCATTGACAACGCCGTGTACAAGGAGCCGGCCGCCAGTGTCCCGAGCCAGTTGGTGGTGGCTTCGACCCCCTTGGGAGGGGGGTTGTCGGTCTCCAGGCTGGCCCGGCTTGAAGAGTTCAAGCGGCCCAAGCTCGATCCTCCAGGCACCTTGCTGGCCTCGGGAGAATGGCAAGGCCTGTATCAGCGTGATGAGCTGTTCTATGCCTGTATCGACGACGCCTGGTTTCGCGTGTCGCGCAAACTCGAAGGGGTGGTGATCGTCGATGACCGGTTGCCGTCACTGCAGGGGCCCTGGATCAGGCGCGACGGCGCGGGAGGCTGGCAGTTGGACCGTGGCCTGCGCCTGCTGGGCGGCGCCGGGGAGTTGAGTGTGCGGGCGGCGAAGAAGCTGAAGTCCTTGGAGAAGAAAGCGCGCGACCTGTTGGCGAACCTGCCTGCGGTGCTGGCTGATGCTGATCGCAGCGCGGGTGTCGTGAAATTTCCCCGGGATATACAAGACCTGCTCAGGATCAAGTCGCAGCCTTTTGCCGAACTCCTGGAGGTGCTGAGCGAGTTTACCCGTGGGCTTTCAAAATCACCCCGGTCGCTGATCGCCGAATTGGAGCAAGCCATAGCCACTTTGGCCGAACGGGGTCTGAGTTTGCGGATCGAACTGAGCAAAAAAGGCTTGCCGACAGTGTCCGCGGTCGAATTTCTCAAGGAGCAGAAACAAGTCATCATCCGCAAGCTGGGGGACCGCCGGGATATTTCCCAAGGCAAGGGTGCTGACTTTTTTGAAGAGTATGAGATTCGCGGCAGGGGTGGTGTGCCGACGTGGTATGCGCATTTCCATTACCCGGCGGCGACCACCCCGGCGAAAGCTTTTTCCGCGGCGCACCTCAAGACGTTCGCGCAACGTTCCAAGGGACTCAACTTTCAGATAGCCCAGGCGACGGAGAACGCGAAAGTCGATCCCATCTGGCGCGGCAAGATCGATATCAAGTCGGCAGAGGCGTTATTCCTGGCGCCGAATAGCTGATGGCGGGTAGATACAAGTGGTCCTTGCGAGAGCCGGCTTGTGTGGGAGCGGAGCTTGCCCGCGAAGAGGTCCTTGAGCCGTGCGCTGGCCTTGCGCACGCCATCGTCGGCAAGCCGGGCTCCCACCGATACGCTGTTTCACCGCGAAAGACCGGCAAGCCCCGATTCCTGGGGCGAGCCGAGGGTAACACTCAGGTCCCGGACTTGATCTTGGTCCAGGCCCGCGTGCGTGCCCGTTCGGCCTTCTGCTCCAGCGGCTGCAAGGTGTAGAGCGTCTTCATCGCCGCTTCGGTCGGGTACAGGTTGGGATTGCCGCGGATCGCCGGGTCGACCATCTCGGTGGCGTCCTTGTTCGGGTTCGGATAGCCGACGAAGTCGCTGATCGGCGCGATCACCTGGGGTTGCAGCAGGTAGTTGACAAAGGTGTAGGCATCTTCCGGATCCTTCGCCCCTTTGGGAATCGCCAGCATGTCAAACCAGATCGGCGCGCCTTCCTTGGGCAGGCGCATGTCCACCACCACGCCGTTCTTGGCTTCCTTGGCGCGGTTGGCGGCCTGGGAGAAGCTGCCGGAGTAACCGACGGCCACACAGATGTCGCCGTTGGCGATATCCGCCATGTACTTGGACGAGTGGAAATAGGTGATGTACGGACGGATCTTCAGCAGCAGCGCCTCGGCTTTTTCATAGTCCTTGGGGTTGTTGCTGTTGGGGTTCAGGCCCAGGTGCTGCAAGGCCAGCGGCAGGATCTCCGAGGGCGAATCGAGCAGGGCGACGCCGCACTGCTTGAGCTTGCTGATGTTCTCTTCCTTGAAGATCAGGTCCCAGCTGTCCACCGGCGCCTGGTCGCCCAGCACCGCCTTGACCTTGTCCGGGTTGAAGCCGATCAGGATGGTGCCGTACATGTAGGGCACGGCGAACTTGTTGCTCGGGTCGTTGGCCTCGATCAGCTTCATCAGCTTGGGATCGAGGTGGTTCCAGTTCGGCAACTTGCTGCGATCCAGCGGTTGGAATACCCCGGCTTCGATCTGCTTGGCCAGGAACACGTTGGACGGTACCACCACGTCATAGCCGGAGTTGCCGGTGAGCAGCTTGGCTTCCAGCGCTTCATTGGTGTCGAAGATGTCGTAGACCAGCTTGACCTGGTTGTTCTGGGCCTTGAAATCGTCCAGGGCCTTGGGGGTGATGTAGTCGAACCAGTTGTAGACCCGCAGGGTGCGTTCCTCGGCGTGGGCCGCGGTACCGAGCACGGCGGCGCAGAGGGCTGGGGCAATCAGACGCTTGAGCTTGTTCATTCTTCTAATTCCTCATTGAGCGTATTGGAAACCTTCGAGTACGTTCACGGCATTGATGCCGATTTCTTCTACCGCGTAGCCGCCTTCCATCACGAACAGCGTCGGCTTGCCCAGGCGGGCGATGCGTTCGCCCATGCGCAGATAATCCGGGCTGCCGAGCTTGAACTGGGAAATCGGATCGTCCTTGAAGGTGTCCACGCCCAGGGAAACCACCAGCACATCGGGGGCATAGCGTTCGATCTCGCCGCAGGCCTGTTCCAGCGCTGCGCTCCATTGGTCCCAGGCAGTGCCGGCGGCCAGCGGATAGTTGAAGTTGAAGCCTTCGCCAGCGCCTTCGCCGAGCTCGTCGGCATAACCGAGGAAGAACGGGAACTCGGCTTCCGGGTGGCCGTGGAGCGAGGTGAAGAGCACATCGCTGCGCTCGTAGAAAATCGATTGGGTGCCGTTGCCGTGGTGGTAGTCGACGTCGAGGATCGCGACCTTCTTATGACCCTGATCGAGGAAGGCCTGGGCGGCGATGGCGGCGTTGTTCAGGTAGCAATAACCGCCCATCAGGTCGCTGGCGGCGTGATGTCCCGGCGGACGGCAGAGGGCGAAGGCGCTGCGGGCGCCGCGCTGGATTTCGGCCTGGGCGGTAAGGGCGACCTGGGCCGCGCTATAGGCCGCCTGCCAGGTGCCGGCGGTGATCGGGGCGCCGGCGTCGAAGCTGTAGTAACCGAGTTCGCCGTGCAGGTTCTTCGGGATAACCCGGCGCAGGGTGCGGGCCGGCCAGGTGAAGGGCAGCAGGTCGCCGTCATGGCCTTGTTCGGCCCAGCGGTCCCAGGCGCCCTTGAAGAAGGTCAGGTAGGCCTCGTCGTGCACGCGGCGGATCGGCTCCAGACCGAAGTCCTCCGGTTCGCGCACCGGGCCCAGGGCTTGATGGTGCACGCGGGCCAGCACGTGGTCGGCGCGCGAAGGCATTTCGAAGCAGGGCATCAATTGTCCGTCGATCAGCTCGCAGCGGCCGTGGTGCAGGTGGTGATCGTCCGTATAGACCGTCAGCATTTATTGTTCTCCGATAGCGTGGGCGTGGCGTCATTCTTGATGCCTGGTGCTTTTGGGAGAACGGCGGGAGCGGCCAAAAGGGGATTGATATGGCCAAAAAATGTGTCCTGATTTCGCCCCTGAACGGGGCGTAAGGACCCTTTTTGGGGGCGCAACACGCAGTCCTGGTCGGGCGTTGTTGGCGTGGCCTGGGGGGATTCAGGGGCGGAACTGGCTCGGACTGACCCCACTCCAGCGCACGAAGGCATGGCGGAAGCTGGCGGTTTCGCTGAAGCCCAGTTCATCGGCAATGCGGTGAATCGGTAGCTGACCCTCCCCGAGTAACTGCTTGGCCCGTTCGAAGCGTAACTCGTCGAGCAGCTCCTGATAGCTGCAGCCCAGGTCGTTGAGATGCCGGCGCAGGGTGCGGGCCGAACACTTCATCTGTTCGGCCAGGCCTTCCAGGCCCGGTGCGGTATGCAGTTGCGCGGCGAGCAGGTGACGGATGCGTCCCAGCCAGGCCTGGCGACCGGTGAATTCCAGGTTGTGCTTGCGGCAGCGCTCGGCCATGGCCTGGTGGGTAATGGCGTCCGCCAGGGGCAGGGGTTGCTCCAGCCAGTGTGGGTCGAAGGCGAACGCATTACTGCTGGCCGAGAACTGTAACGGGCAGTCGAAGCTGTCGTTGTAGTCGGCCTGGTAGTCCGGCGCCTCGTGCTCGAAGCGTGCTGCCAGCAAGGGGAGTGGGTGTCCGAGCAGGTCGTCGCAGATGACTTTCAGCGAGGCCAGGCACAGCTCGGCGTTGAACACCGCCAACTGCGGACTTTCCCGATAGTCCGCGGCGGTGAACCAGATCCGTTCGCCGTCGGTTTCCAGGCTCAGTTCGAACAGTGTTCCCAATAGCGCCGGATAGCGCAGGGCCAGGCGCAAAGCGTCACCGAAGGTGGCACTGGTGAGCAGGGCATAGCCGAGGATGCCGTAGGCCGACACATGCATGCGCCGGCCCAGTTCCAGGCCGATTTCCCGGCGCAGGGCCACGGCATTGGCGCACACCTGCATTTCCTGGTTGGTGGTGATACGGGTGTCGGCGCGGCTCAGGTCGGCGGCGCTGATACCGCTGCCGGCCAGGAGCGCGTCGCTGGCAAAGCCCTTGTCGCGGAAGGTGTTGAGCACCAGGGAAACCGCATTGAGGGTGGTGAGGTGGGAGTGGAGCATGCTCGATGCCGTCCTTGGGGGGTAGGGGAGTCGAGCAAGTTGTGTGCCGCCGGCTGATAAATGCAGAGCGGCCCCTTCGGTGTTCTGGGTGTGGAAGAGTTTGAGGGGGGGGATGTGGGAGCGGAGCTTGCCCGCGAAGAACGATAACGCGGTATCTCTGAAAAACCGCGGCGTCTTCTTCGCGGGCAAGCTCCGCTCCCACACAGGCTCCAGGCTCCGCACCCACAAAAGCTAGGAGGGGGCGTTTCAGGCCGGGGTCGGCTGCGACCCGGCCAGCAACGCATCGACCACCGCCCGGGCCATTTCCACCGAATGGATCATCGACCAGATCAGCCCTCGCTCGACGCCGCTGCCGTATTCGGTGATTTCATCGGAGACTTCTTCGGCGCAGCGCAACATCAGCGAGACATGGATCAGCGCCTGCTCGGCACTGATGCCTTCCTGCACGTTGAACAGCGAGAGGTGACGGCCGTCGTTGACACTGCCCGGGCGGGCGGCGGTTTCTTTCAGGGCGGCCAGCAACGGCGGTTGGTAACGCTGGCTGTTGAGCACCTGCAAGAGGTCGGCGTTGGCTTTCTTGAGAATGGCGGTGATCCGGGCGCGGGCGGCTCTGCTGGGCGGATCGGGGATTAGCTTGTCCATGATGTAACTCCTATTGGCGCATGGGAGCCGACACCAATCGCTGCTAAACGATGGGGGTGGCAGCTGTACGCGGGTTAGCAGACCGGCCAATAGGAAACCGGCGCACCCTAAGGTGCCCCACGCACAGCCACCATAAACCTGGGGGCATTAAAAACGCCGGCCATGAAAAATGGAGGCGTTGTGCGCCTATTGGACACGAGCTGCTAAACCCGTTCACTGCAATGGGGCAGTGACGAACGAAGACTAGTCACGTGGCTGGACAGGCGCAAGGCGTTGGGATTTTCTAGGAAATGTCGCTCAAGAAAAAGCGATTTGTCTGGTATGGGTGCCGTTCAGTGACGGAAATTTGCAGTCGCGCGCGGTCTTGTGGCAAGCCCTAATGCTGTTCAGTTAAGGGGGATGGGACATTAAAAACGTCACTTAACCTGTGGGAGCGGTGCTTGCCCGCGAAGCTTTTAGCGGTCTCAAGGGCCTCTTCGCGAGCAAGCTCTGCTCCCACAAGGACCGTGTTCGGCCTTAGCTGAACGGCATTAGGGCAAGCCCGCTCACCACAAGTCTCGGCCAGGCTGAAGTCCGTGTGAGGCTTCTACATCAGCTCAATTCACCACACAGATCCAACTCGACCAGGCGACGCACCTCAGCCTGCTCCAGACCCGCCCCCAGCAAAGCATGCAGCTTGCCGAACACCGCTTCACGGGTCATGCCGCCGCCGGACAGCACGCCGACACCGCGCAAACGGCTGCCAGCCTCGTACACATCCAGCTCGACGCCACCTTCATGGCACTGGGTGACCGCCACCACCACGACCCCATTGTCCCGCGCCCGCTCAAGGCTGGCGAGAAACGCCGGGTTGTCGCTCGGCCCGGTACCACTGCCGAAGCACTCCAGCACCAATGCCTGGACGCCGCTGTCGATCATGCCGTCCAATTGCGCGGCGCCGATGCCCGGGACCAGCGGCAACACGCCGACGCTCGCCAGTTGCTTGCCCTGACGGTAATCCAGCTGGGCCGGCAGAGCTTCCACCTTGGCCCCGCCACCGCTGCGGTTCAACGCCGCAAACGGATGCCGGCCAAAGCTGCGAATCTTCGCGCAACGGGTCGGCGAGAGCATTTCACCGTGGAAGTGCAGGTGCACCCCCGGCGCCAGGCCCTGGCCCAAGGCGAGCAGCGCGCCGCAGACGTTCTCCCAGGCATCACTGTCCGGCACGCCCGCCGGCAGCATCGAGCCGGTAAACACCAGCGGAACCGGCAAGCCCAGCAACTGGAAGCTCATGGCCGCCGCGCTATACGCCAGGGTATCGGTGCCATGCAGCACCAGCACGCTGTCACACTGCTGCGCGTCCACCGCCTCGACCACCGCCGCGCGCAGGCGCTGCCAATACTCGGGGGTCATGTTGGCGCTGTCGATCAGCGGTGCCATCTCGCGAAAACGCCAGTCCGGCACGCTCAGGCCGGGCTGGCCGGCGAGCTGTTCGCGCATCCGCGCTTCGAAACCGGAAGCCGGGGCCAGGCCGTTGGCGCTGGCCTGCATACCGATGGTGCCGCCGGTGTAGAGCACCATGACGTGCTGCGCGGCAGGATAAGAGGCGGAAGTCATTGATGGTTCTCCTGGACGAATGCACCTTGCGCCGCAGCATGCCTGCGTGCGCAAGGTGTGTCACGTCAAGTGGCAGGGCGCCACTCGTTGATCTCTGTCGCGGCGGACGGCAGGGCACCGTCCGGTGGGGCGATCAGCGTTGCGTGGCAGGTACGCCTTGGACAGCATCTTGCTCGCGTGGCGCTACTTGACTCGGGGTTGGCCAGGCCTGGAGGTCCAGGTCCAGATCAGCGAACTTGCTCGAGTCGAACACTGGCTGGCCGACGCCGGCGCGGCGTTGTTCGTCGTAGTCGCGCATCACGCGCAGGCCGATCTTGAACAGCATGGCCAGGGCGATCAGGTTGACGAAAGCCAGGCAGGTCATGGTGATGTCGGCGAAGGCGAACACGGTCGACAGATTCTGCACCGAACCCCATACGATCAGTGCCAGCACCAGGGCGCGGTACACCATCAACACGACGCGGTTGCGGGTCAGGAACTGCAGGCTGGTTTCACCCAGGTAGTAGTTGTAGAGGATGCAGGTGAAGACGAACAGCGACAGGGCGACGCTGACGAACAGTCGGCCCCAGTCACCGACCACGGCGGCCAGGGAGTTCTGGGTCAGGACGATGCCGTCACCTTCGAAGCCAGGGGTGTAGAAGCCCGACAGCAGGATCAGCAGTGCGGTGCAGGTGCAGATCACGAAGGTGTCGAGGAACACGCTGAACGCCTGGACCACGCCCTGGGCGCCCGGATGCTTCACGGCGGCCACGGCGGCGACGTTGGGCGCGCTGCCCAGACCGGCTTCGTTGGCGAACACGCCACGTTTCACACCCATGACGATGGCGCTGCCGAGCAGGCCGCCGAACGCAGGGTCAAGGCCGAAGGCGCTCTTGAAGATGGTTTCCAGCATGGCCGGCACGTGTTCGATCTGGCTGAAGATCACGTACAGGGTGACACCGATGTAGGCCAGGGTCTTGACCGGAACCAGCAGGTCGGAAACCGAAGCGATACGCTTGATGCCGCCGAGGAAGACGATCGCCAGCAGGACGGCCAGGGCGATGCCGGTGTGGTTCGGCGAGAAGCCGAAGGCGTTCTGCAGCGAGTGGGTGACGGTGTACGACTGCAGGCCGTTGAAGGCGAAGCCGTAGGTGACCAGCAGCAGAATGGAGAACACCACCGCCATGCCTTTGAGCTTCAGGCCGTGCTGGATGTAGTAAGCCGGGCCGCCGCGGTACAGGCCGTCGCCATCGGCGCGCTTGTAGACCTGGGCCAGGGTGCATTCGAAGAAGCTGCTGGACATGCCCACCAGTGCGGTGACCCACATCCAGAACACGGCGCCCGGGCCGCCGAGGGTCACGGCGATGCCGACACCGGCGATGTTACCGGCGCCAACACGGCCGGCGAGGCTCAGCATCAGGGCTTGGAACGAGCTCAGTTGGCCTGCTTGACCGCGAAGGGACTCTTTGAAGACCGTGAACATGTGACGGAAATGGCGGAACTGGACGAACCGCGAACGGATCGTGAAGTAGCTACCGAGCCCGACAATGAGCACGATCAGTAATTTCCCTGAGAGGAAGTCGTTGATGACCTCAAGCATGGAGTGGTTCCTCGCTGTTTTTGATGCAAAGGCGGCTCGTTTGAAATATCGCGTTACACCCGATGACACTGGGCAGTGTGGGCTGGCGATACTTCATCCCGAGCTTTCGCGGGTTGTTTTTAGTGTTGTTTCGCGTGTTTCAGTGCCGCTGTACCGCGGATCGCTTACGCGAAGAGGGGCGGCACTATACCGATGAGCACCGCAGTCGTCTGTACCGGTTTGTAGGACAGACGACGAAGCGCAGGGTATTTCTTGTGAGGGCAGGGCCGAGGTAGAGCCTTCTTCCCACTTCCAGTTGTAAAAAAAAGGGCCTGAAGAGTGACCTTCAGGCCCTCAAAAGGTGAGAGGTGTCTAGTCCCTCGACCTGGTGAGCGTGTTGCAATCCGGCACTGAAGGTCAGGCCTTCAGTGGAACCAGACGCGGAGCAATCATGTTTTCCGGGCGCAGGATGTCAGCGAGCATGGCGTCGTCGAGCAAGCCTTCTTCGCGCACCAGTTCCAGTACGCCACGGCCACTTTCCAGGGCGATGCGGGCGATCCGGGTAGCGTTTTCATAGCCGATGTAGGGGTTCAGCGCGGTGACCAGGCCGATGGAATGTTCCACCAGTTCGCGGCAGCGTGCTTCGTTGGCGGTGATGCCGACGATGCAGTGTTCGCGCAGCATGTCCATGGCGCGTTGCAGCAGGCGGATCGAGTCGAAGATCTTGAAGGCGATCAGCGGTTCCATCACGTTCAGTTGCAGTTGGCCGCCTTCGGCCGCGATGGTCAGGGCCAGGTCGTTGCCGATGATCTGGAACGCCACCTGGTTGACCGCTTCCGGGATCACCGGGTTGACCTTGCCGGGCATGATCGAGCTGCCCGGCTGGCGTGCCGGCAGGTTGATTTCGTTGATCCCGGTGCGCGGGCCGCTGGACAGCAGGCGCAGGTCGTTGCAGATCTTCGACAGCTTGACCGCGGTGCGCTTGAGCATGCCGGAGAACAGCACGAAGGCACCCATGTCGGAGGTGGCTTCGATCAGGTCGGCGGCCGGTACCAGCGGCTGGCCGCTGATGGTTGCCAGGCGGTCGACCGCCAGTTGCTGGTAACGCGGGTCGGCGTTGATACCGGTGCCGATGGCGGTGCCGCCCAGGTTGACTTCGGTCAGCAGTTCCGGAGCCAGGGTCTTCAGGCGGGCCAGGTCTTCGCTCAGGGTGGTGGCGAAGGCGCGGAATTCCTGGCCGAGGGTCATCGGCACAGCGTCTTGCAGCTGGGTACGGCCCATTTTCAGGACGTGGCTGAACTCTTGACCCTTGGCGGCGAAAGCCTGGATCAGGCTGTCGAGGCTGGCGAGCAGGGCGTCGTGGCCCAGCAGCAGACCCAGGCGGATGGCCGTCGGGTAGGCGTCGTTGGTCGACTGCGCCATGTTCACGTCGTTGTTCGGGTGCAGGTACTGGTATTCGCCCTTGCTGTGGCCCATGGCCTCCAGCGCGATGTTGGCGATGACTTCGTTGGCATTCATGTTGGTCGAAGTGCCAGCGCCGCCTTGAATCATGTCGACCACGAACTGTTCGTGGAAGTCGCCGCGGACCAGTCGGGCACAAGCTTCGCTGATGGCCGCGTGTTTGGCTTCGGTCAGGTGACCGAGCTCGCGGTTGGCGTCAGCGGCGGCCTGCTTGACCATGGCCAGGGCCACGACCAGTTTCGGGTAGTGCGAGATCGGGACGCCGGAGAGACGGAAGTTGTGTACCGCTCGCAGGGTCTGGATGCCGTAATACGCGTCGCCGGGTACGTCGAGTACGCCAAGCAGGTCTTTTTCTGTGCGGAAAGATGCAGCGGAGGACATGATAGAAATCATCTCGATAAGAACCCGGTCGGTGCCGGAACGTTGGTAATGCTAGGCTTGAGGGAATTTTTGGGCCAATGCTGTTCAGCACTGCCCTATGCACAAACGGCATAATGTGGATGTGACGCGTTGTGTATGACGGACGTGTGAACCAAAATGGTGCGCATGGTGGGAGGCGCCGATGAATCTCGAAAGCAAATGGTTGGAAGATTTCAGTGCCCTGGCGGCGACCCGCAGCTTTTCCCAGGCGGCCGAGCGGCGTTTCGTCACGCAGCCGGCGTTCAGTCGACGGATCCGCAGCCTGGAGTCGGCGCTGGGGCTGACCCTGGTCAACCGCTCGCGCACGCCCATCGAACTGACGGCGGCGGGGCAGTTGTTCCTGGTGACGGCGCGCACGGTGGTCGAGCAGTTGGGCGAGGTGGTGCGCCACTTGCATCACCTGGAAGGCGGGCAGGGCGAAGTCATGCAAGTGGCGGCGGCGCACTCCCTGGCGTTGGGCTTCTTTCCGCGCTGGATCGCGCAGTTGCGTAATGAAGGACTGAATATCGCCACGCGGCTGGTGGCGACCAACGTGGGTGACGCGGTGCACGCGTTGCGCGAGGGCGGTTGTGACCTGATGTTGGCGTTTTATGACCCGGATGCGGCGTTGCAGATGGACGCGGAGATCTTTCCGTCGCTGCACCTGGGGCAGACCGAGATGTTGCCGGTGTGTGCCACGGGGCCGGATGGCCAGCCGCTGTTCGACCTGGAGGGCGAGGTGAGCGTGCCATTGCTGGCGTATAGCGCGGGGGCGTTTCTCGGGCGTTCGGTGAACCTGTTGTTGCGCCAGCGTAATCTGCGCTTTACCACGATCTATGAAACCGCGATGGCCGACAGTTTGAAGAGCATGGCGCTTGAAGGGCTGGGCATTGCCTGGGTGCCGCACCTCAGTGTCCGGGCCGAGTTGGCGCGGGGCGAACTGGTGGTGTGCGGCGGGCCGCAATGGCATGTGCCGCTGGAGATTCGCCTGTATCGCTGTGCGCTGGTGCGCAAGGCCAACGTGCGTTTGTTGTGGCGCAAGCTTGAAGGCGCGGCGGCGCAGGCACCGGGTTCTATCTGAACGCTGAATAACCTGTGGGAACCGGCTTGCCGGCGGGCTGTTGTGGGAGCGGAGCTTGCCCGCGAAGAAGACGGCGCGGTCTTTCAGATACACCGCGTCATCGTTCTTCGCGGGCAAGCTCCGCTCCCACACAAGAGCTCCGTTCCCACAATGAGGTTGTGGTGTTTTTGGATTGACCTGAAAGTCAGGTAAACCGGCCTTTAGCGGCTGAAATCCGGCAAACGACAGATGGTCGGTAAAGGTGCGTTTAACCCACTTTTTTCGGTATACTGCGCGGCCTTCGGCCGGCTTGCCCGGCCCCGATTCGTATGACAAGCCACGCCGGTCTCCCGCGTGGCTTGTTGTTTTTTGACGCGCCCGCGGGCGCCCAAGAGAAGAGGCACGACGATGAGTGCACTGGTTGGCGTGATCATGGGCTCCAAGTCCGATTGGTCCACCCTTAGCCACACCGCCGATATGCTGGAAAAGCTCGGCATCCCCTACGAGGTGAAAGTGGTCTCGGCCCACCGCACCCCGGACCTGCTCTTCCAGTACGCCGAAGAAGCCGAGTCCCGTGGGATCGAGGTGATCATCGCCGGTGCCGGCGGTGCGGCGCACCTGCCAGGCATGTGCGCGGCCAAGACCCACTTGCCGGTGCTAGGCGTGCCGGTGCAGTCGGCGATGCTCTCGGGCGTCGACTCGCTGCTGTCGATCGTGCAGATGCCGGCCGGTATTCCGGTCGCGACCCTGGCCATCGGCAAGGCCGGCGCGATCAATGCCGCGCTGCTCTCGGCGAGTATCCTGGGCGCCAAGCACCCGCATTTCCACGCCGTGCTGAAGAAATTCCGTGCAGAACAGACAGACAGCGTGCTGGACAATCCAGACCCACGCGTCGCCTGAGGTTGATGACGATGAAGATCGGTGTAATCGGTGGCGGCCAGTTGGGCCGCATGTTGGCGCTGGCGGGTACGCCGCTGGGGATGAACTTCGCTTTCCTGGACCCGGCGCCGGATGCCTGTGCCGCCGCCCTCGGCGAGCATCTGCGCGCCGATTACGGCGATCAGGATCACCTGCGCCAGTTGGCCGACGAAGTTGACGTGGTGACGTTCGAGTTCGAAAGTGTCCCGGCGGAAACCGTGGCCTTCCTGTCGCAGTTCGTGCCGGTCTACCCGAGCGCCGAAGCCCTGCGCATCGCCCGTGATCGCTGGTTCGAAAAGAGCATGTTCAAGGACCTGGGGATTCCCACCCCGGCCTTCGCCGATATCCAGTCCCAGGCGGACCTGGACGTCGCTGTCGCCAGCATCGGCCTACCGGCCGTGCTGAAAACCCGTACCCTGGGTTATGACGGCAAGGGTCAGAAAGTCCTGCGCAGCGCGGCCGATGTGGTCGGCACCTTCGCCGAGCTGGGCAGCGTCGCCTGCCTGCTGGAGGGCTTCGTGCCGTTCACCGGGGAAGTCTCGCTGATCGCCGTGCGCGGCCGTGACGGCGAAACCTGCTTCTACCCGCTGGTGCACAACACCCACGACAACGGCATCCTGCGTCTGTCCGTGGCCAGCACCGAGCATCCGCTGCAAGCCCTGGCCGAAGAGTATGCCGACCGGGTGCTCAAGCAGCTGAATTATGTCGGCGTGCTGGCGTTTGAGTTCTTCGAAGTCGACGGTGGTCTCAAGGCCAACGAAATTGCGCCACGGGTCCACAACTCCGGGCACTGGACCACCGAAGGCGCCGAGTGCAGCCAGTTCGAAAACCACCTGCGGGCGATTGCCGGGCTGCCGCTGGGTTCGACCGCCAAGGTCGGCGAAAGCGCGATGCTCAATTTCATCGGCGAAGTCCCACCAGTGGCGCAGGTGATCGCCATCGCCGATTGTCATCTGCATCACTATGGCAAGGCCTTCAAGGTCGGCCGCAAGGTTGGTCACGCGACCCTGCGTTGCGCGGACAAGGCGACGCTGCAGGAGCAGATCCTGCGGGTCGAGGCATTGATCGGCGAATAAAGATAGTCAGTGCCGGCGGGAACCTACGGTTGCCGCCGGCCTCTGATGGCAGGATGTCAAAGTGCTGACTAGGCTTTGATTGTGCGAACTCACTAGGGGAAATGCCATGCACATTATCTGGACAATTTTGATCGGCCTCATCGTCGGCTTGGTGGCGCGTTTCCTCAAGCCCGGCGACGACAGCATGGGCTGGATCATGACTATCCTGCTGGGTATCGGTGGTTCGCTGGCGGCAACTTACGGTGGTCAGGCCGTGGGGATCTATCACGCGGGTCAGAACGCCGGGTTTATCGGCGCGGTCGTCGGCGCAATTATCTTGCTGGTGATCTACAACCTGATCAAGAAGAGCTGATCCAGGCGACCAAACCCTCTCCGTCGCAATGGCGGAGAGGATTAGAATGTGCGACATCCTTTCTGTTTTCGAGTCTCCCCATGCGCCGTCTTCTTTTGACACTTGTTTTCCTGGGCAGTGGCTTGGCTCACGCCGGCGAACTTCCGGAAACCGACTGGCTGGAACTGATGCCCAAGTCGGACCAGAAAGCCCTTGAGCAAATGCCGGAAATCACCCACAACTCGCCCGAGGGCGACGGTACGTTTACCGCCAAGGGTGGTTTGAAACAGAGCAAGGGTCTGCCGGCGGTGATGTATTCGACCAAGACCGTGGCGGCCATGGATGGCAAGGACATCCGCATCGGCGGTTATCCGGTGCCATTGGAGACTGACGCCAAGGGCCGCAGCACGCTGTTTTTCCTGGTGCCGTACCCGGGCGCCTGCATCCACGTGCCGCCCCCGCCCCCCAATCAACTGGTGCTGGTGCGTTATCCCAAGGGCCTGAAGCTGGACGATATCTATACGCCGCTGTGGGTGACCGGCACGTTGAAGGTCGAAAAGGTCAGCAATGACCTGGCCAACGCGGCGTATGCGCTGGATGCGGGGAAGGTGCGGGTGGTGAAGGAGTCGGATCTGTAAGGCTGGGGATCTTCAGGGCCTGTCAGATCGCTTTCGCGGGCAAGCACCGCTCCCACAAGGGCAGTGTCGTACGCAAACTTTGTGCGCGACTCAAGGCCGAATGTGGGAGCGGAGCTTGCCCGCGAAGGCCGCGACGCGGTCTCAAGCCAGGCGCTGACTACCGATAGTCACAGCCAGCGTATGACTGGCCCCCGGCGCGAGCGTCACCACATCATCCATCACGTTCGCCGTCTCGATGCACAGCATCTTCTGCCAGCCATCGTCAGCCATATCGGTGAGCTGACTGGCCCGGTCGATCCACGGGTTCCAGATCACCGCCGAATGTGAGCCCTGGCTGCTCAGCTCGATACGCCGCTCCCAGGTCGGATCGACAATGCTCAGCCGCGCAGGCGCATTCTGGTAGATACGATCGGTTTCACCAGCGAAGCGCAGTTCGCCTTGCTGGCGGACCTGCTTCCAGTCATTTGCAGTGTCGATATAGGTCAGGCCATCCACGCCCTCGACGTGCACATTACGTACATCGCTGACGGCGAAGTAGGTGTGCAGCGCCTGGCTGAGACTGACCGGATGGTCGTCCTGGTTTTCGCTGATGAGCTCGACGTGCAAGGTCTCGCCCAGGCAGATACGCAAAGTCAGGCCGACCTTGTGCGGCCAGCCCGGCAGACCGCCTTCGGGGAGCGGCAGGCTGAATGTCACGTTTACCGAATCACCCTCGGCCTCGATGCCTTGTAACGACCAGTTCAGCGTCCGCACCAGGCCGTGGGCCGTGGGCGCGTCGCTGCTCTGACGCATGGCCTGCACGCTGTCCGGGTTACGCGAGAAGTTGCCGAACCACGGCCAGCACACCGGCACGCCGGCCCGGATGCCCTTGCCTTGCTTGAACACCGCCTCGTTGTTGAGCCAGATCAGCGGCGGCTGCCCGGCCAACTGGTAACTGAGGATCTGCGCGCCTTGTTGCGCCACCAGCAATTCAGCCTGGCCGTGGCGGATACGCCAGCCGTTCAGCTCATCCAGTTTTACCGTTTCAACATGGGGCGTAGTCATGGTGTTCTCGCAAGACAGGGAATGGCAGCGGGTTGCGCGCTGGCGGCCGGGTTAACGCCGTGGCACGGAGCGGGTGCGACCGCTGCCGTCGATGGCCACGAAGACGAACGCCGCTTCGGTGACCTTGCGCCATTCGCTGGTCAGCGGATCGTCGCTCCACACTTCGACCATCATCCGCATCGAGCTGCGGCCGATTTCCTCGGTATGGGTATAAAACGACAATTGTGCGCCGACGGCGACCGGGACCAGGAACGCCATCCGGTCGATGGACACGGTGGCGACCCGGCCCCCGGCAACTTTGCTGGCCATGGCGGTGCCGGCCAGGTCCATCTGGCTGACCAGCCAGCCGCCATAAATGTCGCCGAAACCGTTGGCTTCGCGCGGAAGCGCGGTGATTTGCAGGGCGAGATCGCCTTGCGGGATAGGATCTTCTTGTTCGAGTTCGATCATGCCGGGGTGCCTCTGACCCGTAACGCTACGTTGGTATTGCAGGTGAATAGCCGTCTTCAAGAAAAACGATTCAGCCCGAACATACTACGTTCGTTACGTTTCTCGTAAGCCGCACTAAGGGAAACTCTGCGAAAGCGGCTGGTTCGGCCCCAACGGCGTTTTCGCACAGTACCCCTCTAGCCTGCGGGTTTTACCCGGCGCAGGACACGAGTATATCGGTCGATAGACCGCGAGACGACCACCGGGTTCTCATTTTTCCCGGCGAATGCGTCGATCCATGTGCTTTTACGAACAATTTGCTATCGTGCCAGACCTGCCCACAGCCTGAGCCGTGCCTTGCGTGGCTCATAGACGTGCCCAATAAGAGATGCCCATGACCACCGCGACCACCCATATCGCGCCACCTGCGCGCCCGCTGACCCGCAACGACTACAAGACTTTATCGCTGTCTGCCCTGGGCGGTGCGCTGGAGTTCTACGACTTTATCATTTTCGTGTTTTTTGCCGCGGTGGTCGGCAAGCTGTTTTTCCCGGCGGACATGCCCGAGTGGTTGCGTCTGATGCAGACCTTCGGGATTTTTGCCGCCGGCTACCTGGCCCGGCCGCTGGGCGGCATCGTGATGGCGCACTTCGGCGACCTGCTGGGGCGCAAGAAGATGTTCACCCTGAGTATTTTCCTGATGGCGGTGCCGACCCTGATCATGGGTTTGCTGCCGACCTATGCGCAGATCGGCATCTGGGCGCCGATCCTGCTGTTGCTGATGCGGGTGGTCCAGGGCGCGGCCATTGGCGGTGAAGTGCCGGGGGCCTGGGTGTTCGTCGCCGAGCATGTGCCGGAGCGCAAGATCGGCTTTGCCTGCGGCACCCTGACCTCGGGCCTGACCGCCGGGATCCTGCTGGGTTCGTTGGTGGCGACCCTGATCAACAGCCTTTATACCCCGCTGGAAGTGGCGGATTACGCCTGGCGGATTCCGTTCCTGCTGGGCGGCGTGTTTGGTCTGTTCTCGGTGTACCTGCGTCGTTGGCTGCACGAGACCCCGGTGTTCGCCGAGTTGCAGCAACGCAAGGCCTTGTCCGACGGCATCCCGCTGGGCGCGGTGCTGCGTGATCACCGCGGTGCGATCCTGGTCTCGATGCTGCTGACCTGGTTGCTGTCGGCCGGCGTGGTGGTGGTGATCCTGATGACCCCGACCGTATTGCAGACGGCCTACCACTTTGCCCCGACCGTATCGCTGGAAGCCAACAGCCTGGCGACGATCTGCCTGACCCTGGGTTGCATCCTTTCCGGTGCGCTGGCTGACCGTTTCGGTGCCGGCCGGGTCTTCGTGTTCGGTAGCCTGGGGTTGATGGTGACTTTCTGGACCTTCTATAGCAGCTTGCCCACCCACCCCGAGTGGCTGTTCCCGCTGTATGCCCTGAGCGGCCTGTTCGTTGGCACCATCGGCGCGGTGCCCTATGTGATGGTCAAGGCGTTCCCGGCGGTGGTGCGTTTCAGTGGCCTGTCGTTCTCCTACAACCTGGCCTACGCGATCTTCGGCGGCCTGACTCCGATGGTGGTCACCCTGCTGCTCAAGGAAAGCCCGATGGGGCCGGCTTACTATGTGGCGATCATTTGCGGTATGGGGGCGCTGGTGGGCGGTTATCTCTGGTCGAAGGGGCGTTGAGTCGCTGTTAAAAGCCCGGATCAGTCTTCTCGCCAGCGACTGATCCGGGAGTGACACTCTTTCTCCGGCAGTCGCGCGCCGCTCGCGGTCATGGTTTCCAGGGCGCTGGCTGCTTCCTGAGGTGTCACTACACGGTGTTCCACCATAAGATCCAGCAGCCAGAGTGCGCCACGCACTTGTAGCCCGTCGCGCAAGGCCTGGCGTCTGAGCCGGCCATCGCCGGTGAGCAGTGGGCGCCCTGTCTCCTGAAGCGAGTAGATAGCAGGAAACATCGGCCAGAGAGCTGTTGTTATGTTCAACCTTGAGCGTGTAGAGGCGCATCACGCCGTCACCATCGAATGACTCGACCCGCAGCCCATGGGCAAGCAGTTGCTCGTGTGAGAAGTCGTTGAGCTCTTCAAGTACGAAGTCGGTACAGCAAAAAGTGAAGGGCAGCCTGAACAGTTGCTCCAGCAATCCGGCATTTCTGAAGTCGATCCAGATGTTCGTATCGCTGATATAGATGAGGCTCATGGGCTCTCCAGCGGGCCCAGGAAGTTGGGGTCCAGGCTGCTCACTGGCTGGCGCAGGAACTCGCTCGCGCGGGACTTGCTGATCAGACCTTCCGCCAATCCACGGAACACCAGCGACTCGAAACGCTGGGGAGGCTTACAGGGCATGGGCTCGGGTTCGGACTTGCGCCAGCCATTGGCACTGAATTGAATGGTCAGGGTCTTGTAGCCACTTTCGCTGAGCAGATTCAGGTCCTTCAGTCGGCGCAGCGCCGCTTGCATCGATAGTCCATAGTGACGCTTGGCAATCAGTAGCTCGCGAGGGTGGACCCTGGAGCGGGGATGGCTGCCAAAATCGCCGGTGACGCACTTGGCTGGGTACAGGAAGGCGCCGGCAAATCGATGGCAGCAGTTTTCCTTGTCCTGCTCGGGCATGTTGGCGGGTAGCCGCATGACCCAGTGCCCGAGCTCATGGGCTGCGGTGAATCGGATGCGCTCGCCGGGCCGCTCGGCATTCAACGCAATCAGCACGTGGTGGCCGTCATCGGTGGCGGCACACGCCCCATCGAAGTCATCCGATCCCGGCAGCATGGCCACCTTGATGCCGTGCTCTTCCAGTTGTTCGGTCAGGTGGAAGATGGGATCGCCACCAAGCCCCCAGAACTCACGCAGCGCCTGAGCGGCTTGTTCCGCTTCTTCCAGCGAGCTGGCATCGATCCTCCCGGAGGGAGTGGTGTTCGTCAGGATTTCCCGAGGGTCGAAACATTCTTCCAGTGCGATATAGCGCTCAAGGTACTCGCGCATCTGCTCTTCTATCTGGACCTGGCGGTATTTGGGCATTTTCGCCAGCTTGCGAAACTCCAGGGGGGCCAGCGGGATGGCGTCCGCGCGGAAGAAATACTCCGGGCTCACCTCCAGGGCTGCAGCCATTTGCAGCAGGCGCGTGGAGTTCGGGGTGCTCAGTCCTTTCTCGTACTTGCTGAGAGCCTGCTTGGTGATGTCACCCAGTTGGAGCGCCAAGGCCTCCAAGGACATGCCGCGCAGCAGGCGGGCACGGCGGATTCGGTCGCTGATCATAAGATTTCCTCGGGTTGACAACTTTGTATTTTATGTTGAATTTGTCAACCTATCGAGCATTTCAAGATGTATTTGATGGAAGTGAGGAGGTGATAGGGATTGGGCATCTATATAGAAGAAGAGGATTTCAAATTGTTTCAAGGTTGACACGTCCGGCGCCCGGAGAAGGGTGCCGGAGTCCAGTAGGGGCGGGCTTTGGCCCGCTTTTGCGTTCAAAACCAGCCTTTTTCCGCATGATGGCCATTCATCTAACTGTCATATACCAGTCATAGACTGTTCATACGGCCTGCAGATACTTGGGCCCGATCCAACAATCCCTCTCTGCTAGGAGCAAGGCATGAAACTGAAGCGTTTGATGGCGGCAATGACTTTTGTCGCTGCTGGCGTTGCAACTGCCCACGCGGTCGCCGCTGGTGTGGACCCTTCCATTCCGTCTTATACAAAAGTCACGGGTGTATCGGGCAACCTGTCCAGCGTTGGTTCCGACACCCTGGCTAACCTCATGACCTTGTGGGCCGAGGGTTACAAGAAAGAATACCCGAACGTGAACATTCAGATTCAGGCCGCCGGTTCCGCTACCGCGCCCCCCGCCCTGACTGAAGGCACGTCGAACCTGGGCCCGATGAGCCGCAAGATGAAGGACACCGAACTGGCGGCTTTCGAGCAGAAGTACGGCTACAAGCCGACCGCTATCCCGGTCGCCGTGGATGCCCTGGCCGTGTTCGTGCACAAGGACAACCCGATCAAGCACCTGACCATGGAGCAAGTCGACGCGATCTTCTCCTCGACTCGTCTGTGCGGCGCCAAGGCCGAAGTCAAAACCTGGGCTGACCTGGGCGTGACCGGCGACCTGGCCAACAAGCCAGTGCAACTGTTCGGCCGTAACTCGGTATCCGGCACCTACGGCTACTTCAAGGAAGAAGCCCTGTGCAAAGGCGACTACAAGCCTAACGTGAACGAACAGCCAGGCTCGGCTTCCGTAGTGCAGTCCATCAGCTCCTCGCTGAACGGTATCGGCTACTCGGGTATCGGCTACAAGACCGCCAGCGTGAAAACCGTTGCCCTGTCGAAGAAAGGCAGCACCGAGTTCATCGAAGACAGCGAAGAAAACGCACTGAACGGCAAATACCCGCTGTCGCGTTTCCTCTACGTGTACGTCAACAAGGCACCGGGCAAGCCGCTGGCTCCGCTGGAAGCCGAGTTCGTGAAGCTGGTTCTGTCCAAGCAGGGTCAGGAAGTGGTTGTGAAAGACGGCTACATCCCACTGCCAGCCAAGGTTGCCGCCAAGGCACTGGCTGACCTGGGTCTGAGCGAAGGTAACGTCGCCAAGCAGTAAGCCTTCAGCCGGGACGCCAGTCCCGCTAGCAACACCAAGGCGCGGTTTGATCCCCATCGACCGCGCCCCTCATTCCGAAACCGCTGCCAGCCTTGCTGGGCGGCGGCTTCAGTGCGTCACTGCATTGTCATCTTTCTGTCATACAGGACCGCTAGGGTGTGCGCATGAACGATCTGGCCAATTCCACCATGACTACGACTTCTCCCCCCAAGCGCATTGATTTCAATACGCCTGAGTTGCAACGCAAGCGCCGTATTCGCGCGCTGAAAGATCGCCTGACTCGTTGGTATGTGTTCATTGGCGGCCTCGCCGTCCTCGGTGCGATCACGCTGATCTTCTTCTTTCTTGGCTATGTGGTCCTGCCGCTGTTCCAGGGTGCTTCGCTGAGCGCCGAGAAAAGCATTACCCCGGCCTGGATCCAGGATGCCGGCAAACCCCTGATGATCTCCCTGGAAGAACAGAACCAGGTGGGCATGCGGGTTTCCGACAACGGCCAGGTGCTGTTCTTCAATGTCCAGGACGCCAGTGAGCTGTCGCGGGTCAACCTGCCGATTCCAGCCGGCACCACGGTGACTTCTATCAGCAAGGACCAGCCGGGAATCCCGCTGGTGATTGTCGGCCTGTCCAATGGCCAGGCGCTGGTGTTCCGTCACACTTATAAAGTGACCTACCCGGACGGCAAGAAAACCATTTCCCCGGCAGTCGAGTACCCCTACGGCGACGTGCCGATCAGTCTCGATGACCAGGGCCGCGCGCTTGAGCATGTGAACCTCAACGCCGCCGACACCACCCTGGTCGTGGCCGGCTCCACCGGTGCACAACTGCACGTGCTGGCGTTGACCAAAGAAGAAAACATGATGACCGGCGAGGTCACCAGCGAGCAGCGCAGCATCGAGCTGCCGCAGATGACCGAGCCGGTCAAGGCGATCTATATCGATCCACGCCAGCAATGGCTGTATGTGATCAACGGGCGGGCCCAGGCCGATGTATTCAGCCTGCGCGACAAGAGCTTGAACGGTCGCTACAAACTGCTGGAGAGCGCCGATACCGAAGTGACCGCCAGCACCCAGCTGGTGGGCGGTATCTCGCTGATCATCGGTGACTCCAGCGGTGGCCTGGCCCAGTGGTTCATGGCCCGCGATCCAGATGGCGAGCTACGCCTGAAACCTATCCGCAGTTTCCAGATGGGCACCGCGCCGATCGTCGAAATCACCGCCGAAGAGCGTCGCAAGGGCTTTGTCGCCATGGACGCTTCCGGCAAGCTCGGGGTGTTTCACAGCACCGCGCACCGGACCCTGCTGGTCAACCAGGTGGTCGACGGCCAGGGCCTGTTCGGCCTGTCGCCACGGGCCAACCGGGTGATCGTCGAGCAAGGTGGCAAGATCCAGCCGCTGGTCCTCGACAACCCGCACCCGGAAGTTTCCTGGAGCGCGCTGTGGAGCAAGGTCTGGTACGAAAACTACGACGAACCCAAGTACGTCTGGCAATCGACCGCCGCCAACACCGACTTCGAACCCAAGCTGAGTCTGTCGCCGCTGACCTTCGGTACCCTGAAGGCCGCGTTCTACGCCATGCTCCTGGCTGCGCCGCTGGCCGTCGCCGCCGCGATCTACACCGCTTATTTCATGGCCCCGGGCATGCGCCGCAAGGTCAAGCCGGTGATCGAATTGATGGAGGCGATGCCGACGGTGATCCTCGGTTTCTTCGCCGGTCTGTTCCTGGCGCCGTATGTCGAAGGGCACCTGCCGGGGATCTTCAGCCTGCTGATGCTCGTGCCGATCGGTATCCTGGTGGCCGGTTTCGCCTGGAGCCGCCTGCCCGAGTCGCTGCGCCTGCGGGTGCCGGATGGCTGGGAAAGCGCGATCCTGATTCCGGTGATTCTGTTCGTCGGCTGGCTTTCGCTGTTCATGAGCCCACACCTGGAGACCTGGTTCTTCGGTGGCGATATGCGCATGTGGATTTCCCACGACCTGGGCATCACCTACGACCAGCGCAACGCTCTGGTGGTGGGCTTGGCCATGGGTTTCGCGGTAATCCCGAACATCTACTCCATCGCCGAAGACGCCGTGTTCAGTGTGCCACGCGGCCTGACCCTGGGTTCGCTGGCCCTGGGCGCCACGCCATGGCAGACCATGACGCGGGTGGTGATCCTGACCGCCAGCCCGGGCATCTTCTCGGCGCTGATGATCGGCATGGGCCGGGCCGTCGGCGAAACCATGATCGTGCTGATGGCCACCGGTAACACCCCGGTCATGGAGATGAACCTGTTCGAAGGCCTGCGCACCCTGGCGGCCAACGTCGCGGTGGAGATGCCGGAGTCGGAGGTGGGCGGTAGTCACTACCGCGTGTTGTTCCTCTCGGCGCTGGTGCTGCTGCTGTTCACGTTCATCATGAACACCCTCGCGGAACTGATTCGTCAGCGTCTGCGCAAGAAATACTCGTCGCTTTAAGAAAGGTAGAAGTCTGTGAAACAGAACTCCCTGAACAGCTGGTTCAAGAGCGGCGCTCCCGGCGTCTGGATCAGCGGTGGTGCGGTATCCATCGCGGTCATCATGACCATTGGCCTGCTGGCCGTGATCGCTGTGCGCGGCCTGGGCCACTTCTGGCCGGCCGACCTGGTGCATGCCCAGTACAACGTACCGGGCCAGGCCAACCAGGTGGTGGTCGGCGAGGTGGTACAAAAGGAAGAAGTGCCGCGCGCGCGCCTGAAGACGGCCGGCTTGCCGGTGCCGGATGAGGGCCCCGAGTTCATGACCCGGGAGCTGATCAAGGTCGGTAACCGTGACCTGAACGGCAACGATTTCACCTGGGTCGTCGGCGAGTGGTTGCAGGACCAGAGCTCCCCGGCCGAGCTGATGACTATCGAGCGTCGTGAGTGGGGCAACTTCTACGGGACCCTGGTCAACCTCAAGGAAAGCGGCAAGGTGATTGCCGAAGGCGAAGCCGCCTGGCCCGAGTTGCAGGCCCGTGTCCAGCGCGTGAACGGGTTGGCGGCGCAGATCAAGACGCTCGAGAAGAGCGATATCGGCACCATCAACGCCGGCCTCGAGCGGATTCGCCTGCACAGCCGCAAGTTGGAGCTGGAAGGCCGTCTCGACGCCACCGCGCAAGCCGACATGGCGACCGAGCGCGCCGAACTGAATGCCCGCTACCAGGACATCGAAGCCCGCCTGAACGATCTGCACACCCAGTTCAACCGCGACAGCCTGACGGCCCGCGATGCCAACGGCAAGGAACTGGAAATCAGCATCGGCAAAGTGGTGCACGCCTACCAGCCGAACGCCATGGGCAAGCTGACCAAGCTGAGCTTCTATTTCAGCAAGGTCTGGGAGTTCCTCAGCGACGATCCACGTGAAGCCAACACCGAAGGCGGGATCTTCCCGGCGATCTTCGGCACCGTGATGATGACCCTGATCATGGCGATGATCGTGACCCCGTTTGGCGTGCTGGCGGCGGTCTACCTGCGTGAATACGCCAAGCAGAACGTGCTGACCCGAATCATCCGCATCGCGGTGAACAACCTGGCCGGTGTGCCGGCGATCGTCTACGGCGTGTTCGGCCTGGGCTTCTTCGTCTACGTGCTGGGCGGTTCCATCGACCGGCTGTTCTTCCCCGAAGCCCTGCCGGCACCGACCTTCGGCACCCCGGGTCTGCTCTGGGCCTCCCTGACCCTGGCGCTGCTGGCGGTACCGGTGGTGATCGTGGCGACCGAGGAAGGTCTGGCGCGGATTCCGCGGACCGTGCGCGAAGGTTCGCTGGCCCTGGGTGCGACCAAGGCCGAGACCCTGTGGAAGATCGTCCTGCCGATGGCCAGCCCGGCCATGATGACCGGGATGATCCTCGCCGTGGCCCGCGCCGCTGGCGAAGTGGCCCCGCTGATGCTGGTGGGTGTGGTGAAACTGGCGCCGTCGCTGCCGGTGGACGGCAACTACCCGTACCTGCACCTGGACCAGAAGATCATGCACCTGGGCTTCCATATCTACGATGTTGGCTTCCAGAGCCCGAATGTCGAGGCCGCTCGCCCGCTGGTCTACGCGACGGCGTTGTTGCTGGTGCTGGTGATCGCCACCTTGAACCTGTCGGCCGTATGGATCCGTAACCACCTGCGCGAGAAGTACAAGGCGCTGGATAGTTAATAACATTCACCCAACCCCCCTGTAGGAGCGAGCTTGCTCGCGAAGAAAGACGCATCACCACGGTGATTTAGACAAATCCGGGTGACCGCATCGCGAGCAAGCTCGCTCCTACAACGAATTGGTTAGCGCAGGGAGTTACCCCATGCAGCATGAAACCCACACCCACGGCATCAACATGTCCGCCCTGGGCCGTAGCAAGCAGAGCCTGGACCTGGCGAGCGAAACCGTTGCCATCGAAGTCCCGAAACTGAGCCTGTACTACGGCGAGAAGCAGGCGTTGTACGACGTCAGCATGAATATCCCCAAGCAGCGCGTGACGGCCTTCATCGGCCCGTCCGGTTGCGGCAAGTCGACACTGCTGCGCACCTTCAACCGCATGAACGACCTGGTGGACGGTTGCCGTGTAGACGGTGAAATCAACCTCTACGGCAACAATATCTACCGTAAGGGCGAGGACGTCGCCGAACTGCGTCGCAAGGTCGGCATGGTGTTCCAGAAGCCCAACCCGTTCCCCAAGACCATCTACGAAAACGTGGTTTACGGCCTGCGTATTCAGGGCATCAACAAGAAGCGTATTCTCGATGAAGCCGTGGAATGGGCCCTCAAGGGCGCGGCGTTGTGGGAAGAGGTCAAGGATCGCCTGCACGAATCGGCCCTGGGCCTGTCCGGTGGTCAGCAACAGCGTCTGGTGATCGCCCGGACCATTGCGGTCGAACCGGAAGTGTTGCTGCTCGATGAACCGTGCTCGGCGCTCGATCCGATCTCGACCCTCAAGGTCGAAGAACTGATCTACGAGCTGAAATCTAAATTCACTATTGTCATCGTCACCCACAACATGCAACAGGCGGCGCGGGTTTCCGACTACACCGCATTCATGTACATGGGCAAGCTGGTGGAGTTCGGTGACACCGACACGCTGTTCACCAACCCGGCGAAGAAACAGACCGAAGATTACATCACCGGCCGTTATGGCTAGGTGGGAGAGCTGCAAGTCGCCAGCGACAAGCGGCAAGCACGGGCAGCCTGAGCATATTCATTATTCGGCTTGAAGCTTACAGCTTGAAGCTTGCAGCTTTCGCGGAGCGAAACATGATTGATAAAGACGGTCTTACCCATCACATTTCCGCGCAATTCAACGCGGAATTGGAAGAAGTACGCAGCCACCTCCTGGCCATGGGCGGTTTGGTCGAGAAGCAGGTCAACGATGCGGTGACCGCGTTGATCGAAGCCGATTCGGGCTTGGCCCAGCAAGTGCGCGAAATCGACGACCAGATCAACCAGATGGAACGCAACATCGACGAGGAATGCCTGCGCATTCTGGCCCGTCGCCAGCCCGCGGCTTCCGACCTGCGGCTGATCATCAGCATCTCCAAGTCGGTGATCGACCTGGAGCGCATCGGTGACGAAGCGACCAAGATCGCCCGTCGCGCCATCCAGCTGTGCGAGGAAGGCGAGGCGCCACGTGGTTATGTCGAGGTCCGCCATATCGGCGACCAGGTGCGCAACATGGTCCGTGACTCTCTGGATGCCTTTGCCCGCTTCGACGCCGAACTGGCGTTGTCGGTGGCGCAGTACGACAAGATCATCGACCGCGAGTACAAGACCGCCCTGCGCGAGCTGGCGACCTACATGATGGAAGACCCGCGCTCGATTACCCGCGTACTGAGCATCATCTGGGTGCTGCGTTCCCTGGAGCGGATCGGCGATCACGCACGTAACATCTCCGAATTGGTGATCTACCTGGTGCGCGGCACCGATGTCCGGCACATGGGCCTCAAGCGCATGCGCCAGGAAGTTGAGGGCACCTTGTCCGAAACCGCTAATGTTCCCGGTGAAGCTGACGATAAGTAAGATTGCCCGAGAGAAACGCCCGGCCTAAGGTCGGGCGTTTTTGTTTGTGGCGTACGAATTTACGCGCACCCGCGAACGAAAAGTCCCGGTGTGATTAATCGGCGTTTGGCAAATAGCCATTAGTCAGTATGCTAGCCGGGATTTTCAGAGGAATGGTCAATGAGTAAAGTCAGTGTGTTGGTGGTGGATGACGCGTCGTTCATCCGCGATCTGGTGAAGAAATGCCTGCGTAACTACTTCCCGGGCATCCGGATCGAAGACGCTGTCAACGGTCGCAAGGCCCAGGCGGTACTGGCCCGCGAAGCGTTCGACCTGGTGTTGTGCGACTGGGAAATGCCGGAAATGTCCGGTCTGGAGTTGCTGACCTGGTGCCGCCAGCAGGACAACCTCAAGACGATGCCGTTTGTCATGGTGACCAGCCGTGGCGACAAGGAAAACGTGGTTCAGGCGATCCAGGCCGGCGTTTCCGGTTATGTCAGCAAGCCGTTTACCAACGAACAGTTGCTGACCAAGGTCAAGCAGGCGTTGCACAAGGTCGGCAAGCTCGACACCTTGATGAACAGCGCACCAACCAAGGCCAACTCGGCGTTTGCCAACGATTCCCTGAGCGCCCTGACTGGCGGCCGGGCTGAAGTGGTCAGTCCGTCGGCTGCGCAAGCCCCCGCGGCGGCGCCGTCCAAAGGCCTGCTCAACAGCCCGCCGGTGCGTCCGAGCACCGCCGCCTCGCCGGCCGGCGCGGCAGCCTCGGGCGGTCGCGGCCAGGGCCAGTTGCGCCTGTCCAGCGGCACCCAGCAGTGCGTGATCAAGGCGCTGAGCATCAAGGAAGCCTTGCTGGTGGTGCGCCGTACCGAGGTTCTGCCGCAGGTGCTGGAAAACGCGGTGCTGGACCTGGAGCAGGGCGACAACGCCGAGATCGCCCGCCTGAATGGCTATCTGCATGCGATCGTCGCCCATGAACCGAAGCCGGACAGTGAATGGCTGCAACTGACCTTCCGCTTTGTCGACCAGGACGCCCAGAAGCTGGACTACATCTCCCGCCTGATCGCCCGCGGCACCGCACAGAAGCACTTCGTTCCCGGGGCTTGATGCCCACCTGACGGCGTGGTGGCTTTGTCCATCGCGCCGTTTGCCTGACCTTCCTTGCATACTGATCCCGGCCTTCGAAACGCCTTTCGTCCGAATCCTTCCGCTCGGATTGTTTTATATCTGTTTCGATATAAACTATTTAAGAACCCTCTGAGTGGCGACCTTGCAGCCAAGTCTTGAAACAACCTCGCACCACGGAACTCCCGCCCATTGATTAGGCTTTTCCTGTCAGCAACAGGAGAAATCGATGCCAAGGCACAAGGATGTGGTGTTTGTAGGGAGCTCACTCAGGGATCTCAAGGCGTTCCCGCTGGATGCGCGAAGGGCAGTCGGTTTTCAGCTGGACCTTCTGCAACAGGGTGAAGCGCCTTGCAACTGGAAGCCCATGAAGACGGTAGGCAAGAGCGTCTATGAGATCAGGGTGAGTGAAGAGAGTGGAGCATTTCGGGTGTTTTATGTGGTTAACCGGGCGGATGCCCTGTATGTCCTTCACGCCTTCAGGAAGACCACCCGGAAGACGGAAACCCGGGATATTGAACTGGCACGGGCCAGACTGCAGGAGATAGGAACAACGCTATGACCGACCTGATCAAGACTGAACGTTTCGCCTCTGTCTGGGATGCCCTCGAGGACACCCCGCGGGAGGCCGCCAATATGCGCCTGCGCTCCAAGTTGATGATGGAGCTGATCAGTCGCGTCAACGCCTGGGAGCTGTCGCAGAAGGACGCGGCCAAGCGCCTGGGGATCACCCAGCCGAGGCTGAATGACCTGCTGAACGGCAAGATCGACAAGTTCTCCCTGGATGCGCTGGTGAACCTGTCCGAGCCGGCTCAATTGAACGTCGAGCTGTGCTTTGGTCCCGGGGCCATCCAGCTGGCGTGATTCACACAAATGCCCTGGCCACCTGCTAGTCTGGTCGCCATGTTTTATTCGGCGACTCTCGCTTATGTTCCTGCGCCTGCTGCTTTCCTGTGGTCTGTTGGTGGCCGCCACCTCGGCTGCGGCCATGACGATCTACAAGTACACCGATGCCAATGGGGTGGTCTCCTATAGTGACCGCCCGGCACCGGGTGCCCAGGTCTTCGTGTTTCGTGATCGGATGGTCGAGCACCTGGAGCGTCAGGTGCGCCTGGATATCCGCAAGCAGAAGGGCTTTGATGAGGTCTACGTGCGCAACGACCTTTACGCCCCGGTGGAGATCGAGCTGGGTTTCGGTGCGCTGAAGAACGTCAGCGGTGCCCCGCAGTCGATCCGCAAGGTCCTGCCGGCCCGCAGCAACCAGCGCCTGGCGTTGCTCACGCCGATCCAGACCGGCGAGCCGATGCGCTACGTCCCCAAGTTCCAATATTTCCTTGGCGACCCTTCCGGGAAGGCCCAGGGCTATCGTTACCCGTTTCCCTGGCGCGGTGGGCCGTTTCGCTTGACCCAGGGGCCGAATGGGCAATACAGCCACTTCGGCGCCAAGAGCCGTTACGCGATGGATATCGCCATGCCGGTGGGCACGCCGATCATCGCGGCGCGGAGCGGGGTGGTGATCAAGACCGAGAACGAGCAGAGCGGCGGCGGCAAGAACCCTTCGGGCAACTTCGTACGGGTGTTGCACGACGACGGCACCATGGGCGTGTACCTGCACCTCAAGCAAGGCTCGGTGAGCGTGCGCGAAGGCCAGCGGGTGGAAGTGGGCAGCCCGCTGGCGCTGTCGGGCAACACGGGTAACAGCACCGGGCCGCACCTGCACTTCGTGGTACAGCGCAATACCGGGATGGGGCTGGTGTCGATTCCCTATCAGTTCAGCCAGTCGTTGGAGGCGTTGCCGAATTTTGCCTTGAGGGGCAAATAGGAAGAGTCGAACGCACCACTTACCCTGTAGGAGCCAGCTTGCTGGCGATGAGGTCAGTGAGCTTTGTATTGCCCTTACAGGCGTTATCGCCAGCAAGCTGGCTCCTACAGGTGGTGTCAGTCGAGCTTGAGAACCTTGGCCAGGATGATCTTCGGTCCTTTCATCTTTTTGATGATGATGCGCAGGCCTTCGACTTCCAGTACTTCTTCCTCTTCCGGCACCCGCTTCAGGGTGTCATAGACCAGCCCGGCGAGAGTTTCGGCCTCGATATGGTCCAGGTCGATGCCCAGCAGGCGTTCGACCTTGAACAACGGCGTATCACCACGCACCAGTAACTTGCCCGGCTGATAAGCGAGGATGCCGCGTTCGGTCTTGCGGTGTTCGTCCTGGATATCGCCCACCAGCACTTCCAGCACGTCTTCCATGGTCAGGTAGCCGATCACCTTGCCGTCGGCTTCTTCCACCAGGGCGAAGTGCGAGCCGCCCTGGCGGAACTGCTCCAGCAGGCGCGACAGCGGCATATGCCGCGACACCCGCTCCAGCGGCCGGGTCAGTTCGGCGAGGTTGAACGACTCGGGGATGTGGTCCAGGGCCGCCAGTTCCAGTAGCAGGTCCTTGATGTGCAGCAGACCGACGAACACGTTGCGCTCGGCGTCGTATACCGGATAACGGCTGAACTTGTGGCGACGGAACAGTGCGAGGATTTCCTTGAGCGGCGCATTGCAGTCCAGGGTCACCAGGTCTTCGCGGGAGTTGGCCCAGTCGACCACTTCCAGTTCACCCATTTCCACCGCCGACGCCAGCACGCGCATGCCCTGGTCGCTGGGGTCCTGGCCGCGGCTGGAGTGCAGGATCAGTTTGAGTTCTTCACGGCTGTAATGGTGTTCGTGATGCGGGCCGGGTTCACCTTGGCCGGCGATCCGCAGGATGGCGTTGGCGCTGGCATTGAGCAGGTAGATGGCCGGGTACATCGCCCAGTAGAACAGGTACAGCGGCACCGCCGTCCACAACGACAGCAGCTCGGGCTTGCGGATCGCCCAGGATTTGGGTGCCAGCTCACCGACCACGATGTGCAGGTAGGAAATGATGAAGAAGGCGGTAAAGAACGACACGCCCTTGACCACTTCGGCGGAGTTCACCCCGACAGCGCTCAGCAGCGGCTCCATCAGGTGGGCGAAGGCCGGCTCGCCGACCCAGCCCAGGCCCAGGGAGGCCAGGGTGATACCCAGCTGGCAGGCGGACAGGTAGGCGTCCAGTTGGCTGTGCACGGTGCGCAGGATCTGTCCGCGCCAGCCGTTCTGGTGGGCTATGGCCTCGACCCGGGTCGAGCGCAGCTTGACCATGGCGAATTCGGCCGCAACGAAGAAACCGTTGAGCAATACCAGGATCAGAGCGAAAAGAATCATGCCGAAGTCGGCGAAGAGCGATGCGAGGGTCAAGCTACTAGGGGAAGGGTCCATGATGGGGTTTTACGGGTTCCGTATTTCAATTTGAAGTAGTTGGGCGCAGGCCTGAAAGGCAGGCACAAGCCATCCAATGTAGCGGCAGATACGCCCGTTGCCTAGTGGCCTGGCCGGACAGGTGTCCCGGCCAGGCCTCAGGCGGGCAGGTTGTTGGTGCTTGAGCGCGTCACCTGGGCCGGGGCGAAATGACAGGTAAAGGTGCTGCCGTGGCCCAGAACGCTGCTGATTTCCAGGCGCGCGCGGTGGCGCAACAGCACGTGTTTGACGATCGCCAGGCCCAGTCCGGTGCCGCCGGTGTTGGAGTTGCGGCTGGAGTCGACCCGGTAGAAGCGTTCGGTGAGGCGTGGCAGGTGTTTGTTGTCGATGCCGATGCCCGAATCCTGCACGCTCAGGTGCGCGCCGTGCTCGTCGCCCCACCAGCGAATGCGGATATTGCCTTCGGCCGGGGTGTATTTGACGGCATTGAACACCAGGTTGGAGAAGGCGCTGCGCAGTTCCGCCTCGCTGCCCTTGAGGCGGATGGCGCCGTCGGCTTCCAGGGTGATGGTCTGGTTGCGTTGCCCGGACAGGGCCTGGGCGTCGTTCTTGATCGACTGCAACAGCGTGTCGATACGCACCGGCTGGTTGTCCGAGGGGTAGTCGGTGGCTTCCAGCTTGGCCAGCAACAGCAGGTCGTTGAGCAGGGTCTGCATGCGGCTGCCTTGCTGCTGCATCTGCTGCAGGGCACGAACCCAACGCGGATTCACCTCTTCGACGTTGTCGAGCAGGGTTTCCAGGTAGCCGGAGATCACCGTCAGTGGCGTGCGCAGCTCATGGGAGACGTTGGCGACGAAGTCCTTGCGCATCTGTTCCAACTGATGGATGCGGGTTACGTCGCGCACCAGCATCAGGTGCTCGTTGTTGCCATAGCGGGTGATATAGAGCTGGATGCGCAGCCGGTCATTGGTCGGCGAGGGGATTTCCAGCGGTTCGGCGTAACTTTCCTGCTCGAAGTATTCCTTGAAGCGCGGATGACGCACCAGGTTGGTCACCGGCTGGCCGCTGTCCTGGGGCGTCTTGAGGCCCAGCAGGGTTTCGGCGGCGCGGTTCCACCATTCCAGGTTGCCGTCGCTGTCGAGCATGATTACCGCGTCCTTGAGGGCGGCGGTGGACTCTTGGACGCGGTCGATCACCGCTTGCAGGCGCCCGCGCACGCGCTGGTCGCGACGTTGCAGGTGGTAGATGCTGTCGAACACATCGCCCCACAGGCCGTAGCCGTCTGGCGGCGCTTCTTCGGGTTTGTGCTGGCGCAGCCATTGGTGCAGGCGCAGCAGTTGTTTGAGGGTCCAGCCCAGGTAAAGCCCCAAGCCGACGGCCAGGCTCCAGCCGTAATAGCCACTGGCCAAGCCTGCCACCAGGCAGCCGGTCACCAGCAACAACAGATGGCGGATCAGGGTGCCATGCCAGTTTTGATTCACTTCAACATGCGTCCTTGGAGGCGAAGCCGTTCCGAGCGGCGAGCTTCAACGCTGCAAGTTTGAAGCCGCTCGGTGACCGATGTGTGGCGGGTCGTTTGCAGCCGTTCTCAACCCTTGGTGGAGAAACGATAGCCGGTGCCGCGCACGGTTTGTACCAGATTCTCGTAGGCATCGCCCAAGGCTTTGCGCAGACGGCGGATATGTACGTCGACGGTGCGCTCCTCGACATAGACATTGCCGCCCCAGACCTGGTCCAGCAACTGGCCGCGGGTGTAGGCGCGTTCCTGGTGGGTCATGAAGAACTGCAACAAACGGTATTCGGTGGGGCCCATTTCCGCGGGCTTGCCGTCGATGGTCACCCGGTGGCTGATGGGATCGAGCAGCAGGCCACCGACTTCGATGGGGGCTTCGCCGTCGGTCGGGCCGGCGCGGCGCAGTACCGCCTTGAGGCGGGCTACCAGTTCCCGTGGGGAGAACGGCTTGGTGATGTAGTCATCGGCGCCGACTTCAAGCCCCTGGATCTTGTTGTCCTCTTCGCCCTTGGCGGTGAGCATGATGATCGGGATGTCGCCGGTCAGCTCGTCGCGCTTGAGGCGCCGGGCCAGCTCGATGCCCGAGGTGCCGGGGAGCATCCAGTCGAGCAGAATCAGGTCGGGTTTGCGATCAACAATGATCGCATGGGCCTGCTGGGAGTTTTCCGCTTCCAGGCAGTCATAGCCGGCCATTTCCAACGCCACGGCGATCATCTCGCGGATGGGCGCTTCGTCGTCGACGATCAGAATGCTCCTGCCAACCATATCCCTTCACCCTCGTGTCATTTAACTGTCTTGCGCCGCATTAGATAACGAAATTATTGCAGTCATGTGACAGCTTTTTTCGACAAGCCGCAACGGTCATATTCATGGGCTACGCTGAGGGTTCGAATCCTACAACCACAAAAGGAAGGTTCTCATGACTCACTCTTCGTTTTCGTTGAAAGCCTTGATGGTAACGGCGGCGTTAACGCTGCCGACCCTGGTTTTCGCGGCCGAGCCGGCCATGATGAAAGACGGCAAGATGGTCGATAGCAAGGGCATGACGTTGTACACCTTTGATAAGGACAAGGGTGGTAAATCCATGTGCACCGACAAGTGCGCCGAGAATTGGCCGCCGATGATGGCTCCTGCGGACGCCAAGGCCGAGGGCAAGTGGACGGTGATCAAGCGCGACGACGGCATGATGCAGTGGGCGCATGACGGCAAGCCGATGTACACCTTCAAGATGGACGCCAAGCCCGGAGACGCCTTGGGTGACGGTAAAGGCGGCATGTGGCACATGGCCAAGCACTGATTCAGCGCGGTCCCTTGTAGGAGCCGGCTTGCTGGCGATGGCGTCCGGATGGGCGATGCAGGGCTCAAGGCCCTTATCGCCAGCAAGCCGGCTCCTACAGGTTTCGGGGGCTGCCTGGTGTTGCGTGTTGTATCGACTTCGGTTGATCAGCGCGCGGCGTAATCCAGCACTACCCCGAGGAAAATCGCCAACCCCGCCCAGTGGTTGTGCAGGAACATTTTGAAGCAGAGCTGCGGGTCTTTATTCCGGGTGACCCAGAATTCCCAGGCAAAGCACGCCGCGGCCGCTAAAAGGCCGATATGGAACCAACCCCCCAGCTCGAAGCGCGCCCCGGCCAGCAGCAGGCAGCCGAGCATCAGGCCCTGCAAGGTTAGGATAATCACCCGATCAGCTTCGCCAAACAAAATGGCGGTGGATTTCACGCCGATCTTCAGGTCGTCCTCACGGTCGGTCATGGCGTAATAGGTGTCGAACGCCACTGTCCACAGCAGGTTGGCGATATACAGCAACCAAGCCGTGGCGGGCAGGCTGCCGGTCTCGGCGGTGAAGGCCATCAGGATGCCCCAGGAATACGCCGCGCCCAGCACTACTTGCGGGTAATAGGTGTAGCGCTTCATAAATGGATAGCAGGCCGCTACCGCCAGGGCGCCGAAGGACAACCACACCGTGGTCGCGTTGGTGCACAGCACCATCAGGAAACTGATCCCCATCAGCAGGGCGAACACCGCCAGGGCTTCCTTGCCGCTGATCCGCCCGGCCGCCAGGGGCCGTTGCTCGGTGCGTTTGACGTGGCCGTCGACCTTGCGGTCGGCGAAGTCATTGATGGCGCAACCACCGGCGCGGGTCAGGATCACGCCGAGGGTGAAGATCAGCAGGTTGCCCAGCGATGGCACGCCCTTGGCCGCGATCCACAGCGCGCTCAGGGTCGGCCACAACAGCAGGTAAATGCCGATGGGCTTGTCCATGCGGGTCAGTTGGAGAAAGTCCCAGGCCCGTGGGTGCAGGCGGCTCAGGGATTTGAGCAGGTTCAGGTACATCAGCAGTTCTCCGCACAGGCACTGACGGCGTGCCACAGGCTCGGCAGGAAAATTTCCGCCACCAGCAGGCTCAGCGGCCCGCGATTGAAGCGCGAGCGGCGACCCCAGAGGTTATCGGCGCGATGCTCTGGCGGTAGCCAGGGCTCCGGGTAATGGCAGACTTCGATGGCCTGGCGCTCGAACGCCTGGTCGCAGAACAGCAGTTCACCCAGTGAGCGACTACCCAACTCGTCCATATTCAGGCCGCCTTCGCGCAAGGCACTCTGTGCCGCGACACTGCGGGCGAACACCCAGGGCTGGCCATGACCGCGCAAATACACTTCGCGCACCCAGCCCAGGCTTTCACCGGGCAACTCCAACGCGGCGCACTCGTCGTCGCGCAGGGGTTGCCAGCCCTCGAACAGCGGCGTGACACTGAAAGCGTTATCGGAAAGTGCTGTCAGGCGACGAGTAAGAGAACCTTCGTCAAACAACCAGTTGAGGGTTTGTGCGTCTGGCGGGACGGTCAGCCGGCTCTGCGTGAGCCAGACGGGAGACGCTGGAATGGGGACTTTGTGCGGCACGATGGGCAGTTGATTGGCAGCCAGTGAGGCGTCGAGCTTATCACAGGCGGTCCGGCCATTTAGAGCGCCTGGGTCATGAGCGCTGTCGATCGTGCTTGCATCGGCGGCCTTCGATCAGTACAAAACGCCCTGAGCCGGACGGCAACGCTGTAACCATCGACTGTCCGTGCCGTCAAACGCCTGGGAACCGAGGAAGTAACGAGATGAAGAAGTGGCAATGTGTGGTCTGCGGGTTGATCTATAACGAAGCCGAAGGCTGGCCGGATGACGGTATTGCAGCCGGCACCCTCTGGCAGGATGTTCCGGAAGACTGGCTGTGCCCGGACTGCGGCGTCGGCAAAATGGATTTCGAAATGATCGAAATCGGCTGATTGATCAATTTTTAAACAGAATCAATGGATCTGGAGAAAGGAATGAGCGCACCTGTCGTGATCGTCGGTACCGGGCTGGCCGGTTACAACCTGGCCCGGGAGTTTCGCAAGCTCGACAGCGAAACCCCGCTGCTGCTGATCACCGCCGACGACGGGCGTTCCTACTCCAAGCCCATGTTGTCCACCGGCTTTGGCAAGAACAAGGATGCCGACGGCCTGAGCATGGCCGAACCCGGGGCCATGGCCGAGCAGCTCAAGGCCGAGATCCGCACCCATACCCGCATCAGCGGCATCGACCCGGGCCACAAGCGCCTGTGGATCGGCGAGGAAGCGCTGTACTACCGTGACCTGATCCTGGCTTGGGGCGCGGAAACCGTGCGGGTGCCGGTGGAAGGCGATGCCCCCGAGGCGATCTTCCCGATCAACGACCTGGAAGACTACGCGCGCTTCCGCGCGGCGGCGGCGGGCAAGCAGCGCGTGCTGTTGCTGGGCGCCGGGCTGATCGGTTGTGAATTCGCCAATGATCTGATCCTCGGCGGTTACCAGGTCGAACTGGTCGCGCCTTGTGAACAGGTCATGCCGACGCTGCTGCACCCGGCGGCGGCGGCTGCCGTGCAGGCGGGCCTGGAAAGCCTTGGTGCGCGTTTCCACCTGGGCCCGGTGCTGACCCGTCTGCAACGCAGCGGCGATCACCTCGAGGCGCACCTGTCGGATGGCGCCACGGTGGCCTGCGACGTGGTGGTCTCGGCCATCGGCCTGCGTCCGCGCATCGACCTGGCGGCGGCGGCCGGTTTGCAGGTCAATCGCGGGGTGGTGGTCGATCGCCACCTGAAAACCTCCCACGCCAATATCTACGCCCTGGGCGATTGCGCCGAGGTCGACGGCCTGAATCTGCTGTACGTCATGCCGCTGATGAGCTGCGCCCGGGCGCTGGCCCAGACCCTGGCCGGCAATGCCACCGCAGTGAGCTACGGCGCCATGCCGATCACCGTGAAGACGCCAGTGTGCCCGTTGGTGGTGTCGCCGCCGCCGCGTGGCTGCGAAGGGGGCTGGACGGTCGAAGGGCAGGGCGCCGACATCAAGGCCTTGTGCCGCGACACCAGCGGTCGGCTGCTGGGCTATGCCCTGACGGGCGCGGCGGTGATGGAAAAACTGGCCCTGAACAAGGAGCTGCCGCCGTTGCTGGCGTAAATAGCGGTCCTTCTGTCGTAAACACCCGGTTTTTGCCGCTACAAAGGTCGTAACGAGACTGGCGCGGGGCCTTGCCTCGTGCCATCCTCACTCCCGTCTGCCGCAGAGTAGAGCCTGCGGCGCTTTGGGCGCTGTTCCGGAAGAACAGCACGGACATAACAACAAAAAACCGTCAAAGAGGCTTCATTATGCGTAAACCAGAACTCGCCGCTGCAATTGCTGAAAAAGCGGACCTCACGAAAGAACAGGCCAGCCGCGTGCTCAACGCCGTCCTTGAAGAAATCACTGGCGCGCTGCACCGCAAAGACAGCGTCACCCTGGTGGGTTTCGGTACCTTCCTGCAACGTCATCGCGGTGCCCGTACCGGCAAGAACCCGCAAACCGGCGAGCCGGTGAAGATCAAGGCCAGCAATACCGTCGCGTTCAAACCGGGTAAGTCGCTCAAAGATAGCGTCAACCCGTAAGCGTCAGGTACCACTCCCGGAGCAAGGGGAGGGCTGTAGAAAAAATGGGCACGCCGATCGGATCGGGTGCCCATTTTTCATTTCTGCGGCGCTATCGTAAGGGCCCATCGCCAGCAAGCCGGCCCACTGTTCAGTGCCGAATCAAAAATCTGCAGACGAGCGGATATCAATGTGGGAGCGGAGCTTGCCCGCGAAGCTTTTAGCGTTCTCACGGGCCCCTTCGCGGGCAAGCTC
>NZ_JBWKTH010000002.1:217767-367510 GCF_059420225.1 Pseudomonas sp. GW821-FHT04D07 | reverse complement strand
CTCCCCCCCCCCCCCCCCCCCCCCCCCCCCCCCCCCCCCCCCCCCCCCCCCCCCCCCCCCGCTCCCACATCAGATACGTGTTCCGCCATCAAAATAGTGTCGTGCCCAGCCTTTTTGAGAGCCGGCTGGTCGGGGCGATGTTCCGCGGCGATGGCGGTCTCAGGGTTTCGGCAGGGCTGCCAGGCAGGCCGCGGCCGCATCGACCACCGCTTCCAGCTGGCTCTCCATTGTGTGGGAAAAGTCGCCATATTGGGCCGTGGCCCGGCAGGTCGAGAGCCTTTCCAGGGGCTCGCGAACGTAGCCTGCGACTCTGAGTTCAGCAGCCTTGTCGATGAAAAACTGCACGGACTCGTTGCGGCTTTTCTGCAACTGCGCGATCAGCGTGTCCAATGCGCTCAATAAAGCGTTCAATGGCATACCAGGGGACGGCAGGTTCGAGGCGCTCTGGTCACGCCACGGTCATGGGCGTCGCTGGCGATTGAGCAGCTTTTCGAAGTGAGTAATGAGATCGGTCCATTGCGGGTAGGTCATGCCGTCGATGAAAAAGTCCCCCAACCATTTGGGATGGCAGCGCATCGTCAGGTTCTTGATCGCTTCGTTGCGCTGGCTGTCGCTGCTAGCCGGGTCCAGTACGATGTCTACCAGCGCCTGGATTTCATCGGCCTCGTCTTCATAACCCGAACGTCTCAGCAGATCGCAGAGGGTGTCGTTGCATTCTTTGAGGTTCATAGCCGTTCCGTTGCTCCTGAATATCGTCCGCCAGCGGTGACGACTTGCCATCCGCCGCCGACCTTGTCCGCGCCCCATTGTGGTTGTGGCGCCACTCGGCCTTCCAGCAGGACCTGGTCGCGGGTGAGGGCGACCTGGCCCTCGTGGACCGCACTGTTGCTGTTGGGCAATGCCAGGTTCGCGCGCCTGTCCGCGGCGGTCGCGCCCGCCGACCCTCGGGTGACATAGATTTGCGAAGCGGTACCTGGTTTGTGCTCGGTGATGGTGAACACATCGCCTTTCTTGCCTCGGGTGGCGTAGATCTGCCCCTGGAAGCTGTCGACGGTTTCACGCTGGATTTTTTGGTTCAGCCCCCGGCTTTTCAGCAGCTTGCGCGCGGAGTTACGGGTAATCGGCACTTTACCCGAAGGGCCACAGCTTAGCCCCAGCGGGTCGATCCACGTCAGCGGATTTGGCGCATAGGCATACAGATTGATGCCACCGGTCAGGCCGATCGGGTCGGGCGTGGTGAAGCGGCCGATATCCGGGTCATAGAAGCGGAAGGTGTTGTAGTGCAGGCCGGTTTCCCGGTCCAGGTACTGCCCCTGGAAGCGCAGGTTCTGCTCTTCCAGGTAATACGGCTCGCGGGTTTCGCTGACGGTATTGCCCCAGACCCGGTAGCGGGCCTGCCAGACCACATGGCCGTCGTTTTCCGTCAGTTGTTCGGGCAAGCCGCTCGGGTCATTGTGGTAATAGCGGACTTTCTGCAATGCGCCACCGCCGTCGACCCGGGCCAGTGGCTCGTGGCCGTCGTCCGCGTAAAGGTAGAGGCTGCTCAGGCTGTGTCGGTGCTCTTGCAGCAGGCGCAGACCGTCCCAGGTGAAGCGGGTTTCGCCCAAGGGGTAGCCGTGGCTGTCGTGCTCGCTCTTGGCGATGCGCCGGCCCAGCGGGTCGTAGCTCATGCGCACCACGGTATCCCGCGCGCCGTCCTGGTTGCGCACCTCGATCAAGCGGTGTTCGGCATCGTAGGCGAAGCGCTGGACCCGATGACTGCCGCTGCGCTTCTCGATCATCCGGCCGAAGGCGTCGTAGCGGTAGCGTTTGTCCTGGTAGGTCAGCAGCTTGTTATGCAGCACCCGGCCACCCTGGGGGCCGTCCAGCAGGTTGGCGGCGGCATCGTAGGCGAAGGTCTCGTTCTGGCCCTGGACGCTGTCCTGGCTGGCGACGATGCGACCGCTGGCGTCGTGGTGCATCAACTGCCGATGGGTGCCGCCGGGCTGTTGGTCGAGGCGGCCGACCAGGTGATCGGCGGGGTCGTAGTCGAAATGTTGCTGCGTTGGCGCGGGCAACGCCGAGGGTTGGTTGATCGGGCGGCGCAGGCGCGAGCGCAGGCGTCCGGCGCGGTCGTATTCGCTGCGGGTGTCGAGCTGACCTTGGGTCCGCAGCACCTCGCGGTGCAGGCGGTCGCGCTCGAAGTCGCTGATGACCCGACCGTCCAGATTGATCTGGTGCAGATGGCCGCTGCCGTAGTACAGCCGATTGAGCCAGCGGCCATCCGGCAACTGCGTCTGGATCAGATTGCCCAGTTCGTCGTAGTGATGCTGGAGGCTGCCCGCCGAGCTTTGTTCTTCCAGCAACTGGCCAAGGGCGTCGTAGGCGAAGCCCAGGCTCTGTGCCTGGCCGTCATTGTCGGTAAAGGTGACTGCCGTCAGTTGATCCAGCGCGTCGTAGTTGTATTCGGTGCGGCCATCGTCGGTGATTTTCGCTGTCAGGCGTCCGGCAACGTCGCGTTCGAGGTGATGGACAATCGGTGCGACCGGCGTTGCGGGGACCACCGCCAGGCCGCTGCCATGGGGTGCGGGCAGGGTATCGACGCGAGTGACATCGTTCCGGGCGTTGTAGGTGTAGCGGCGGGCACTGCCGTCCAGGTCCTGCTGTTCCACCAGGCGGTCGCCGGCATCCCAGGCGAAGCGATAGCTTTCGCCGTTCTCATTGGTCAGCGCCTGCAAGCGTCCATAGGCGTCGTAGCTGAACTGCACCTGCCGACCGCTGGCATCGATGCGCTGGCGTACCTGGCCGCGACGGTCGTAGCGGTAGGCGGTGGTCTGTCCGGCCGGGTCGGTGTAACCGATCAACTGGCCATCGGCGTTGCGCTGGTACTGGTGCGTGCGGCCGTCCGGCAACTGGCTGCTCAGCAGGCGGCCCTGGGTGTCGTAGTCGTACTGTGTGCGCTCGCCCAGGGCATCGGTGACGGTCCGCAACAGGCCGCGCTCGTCGTAACCCAGGCGCGTCGGGTAGCCGGAGCAGTCGATATGTTCGAGCAACTGGCCGAGGGGGCTCCAGCGCAGGGTTTTGCTTTTGCCGCTGGCGTCGATGATCTCGACGGTCTGCCCCTGGGCATCGACGCGATAGCGGGTGACGTGCCCCAGCGGATTGGTTTCCTGGATGCAGTTGCCACGGTTGTCATAGCGGAACTGCCAGCTGTTACCCGCTGCGTCGGTCTCCACCAGCGGCAAGGCCCAGTGTTCCAGCCACAGGGTCGATTCGCTTCGGCCCAACGGGTCCTGGGTGGTGCTCAGGTTGCCGGCTTCGTCGTAGCTGAATTGGTATTGGCCGCCCTGGGGATCGGTGGCGCCGAGCAACTGGCGTTCGTCGTTCCACTGGAACTGCCAGGTCTGGCCGAGGTTGTCGGTGTATTCGGTGATCTGGTGTTGCGGGTTCCAACGTCGGGTGCTGGTGCGCTTGAGGTTGTCGGTGACGCGGGTGGTTCCGGCGGCCATGTCGTAGTCGAAGGCATACTCATCGCCCTCGTCGGTCCAGTGTCGCACCACTCGCCATTCGCGACCGTCCACCTGTGCCCACTGATAGAAACAGCGCAGGCCGACGGACAGTTGGTGCTCGACCAGCCGCTGCCCGTCGTCGTAGGCGAAGCGCCGTTGTGCATGGCCGGTGGCATCCAGCACCTGTGCCAAGTCACCGCGCAGGTCGTAGGTGTAGCTCACCAGCAACTCGTTCGGGCGGTCCGGGTACCGGCGCTCGATGCGGCTGACCCGGTTCGGCCATGTGTCGCTATAGATCAGTTGGGCCTGGACGAGATCGAAGGTGTCGCGCAGACGAAGCAGTCGCCCTGACTCGTCGTAGTCGAGATAGATCCGGTTGTCGTTGCGGTCACCCAGTTGCGTCAGGCGCAAATGAGTCGGCTCGCCTGGCAGTGCTTCGAAGAGTCGATAGAGGCCGTCGTCGCTTTCGATCAATAACTGACCATTGCCATGACGACGGACACTCAAGCCTTCACCGGCACTGAACACTGCGCCGCCCAGCGCTATCGAGCCCATGTCGATACGCCGGGCCTGTTCGTCGGTGTAGATCAGCCGTTCGCCGCCCTCGGGGTGTGCTTCGACCTGTACGCTGACTTCATACGACACGCTCCAACCCGCGCCGAACAGGCCGTTGTGACGCTCGTCGCGGCTGTTGTAGAAGCGTTGCCAGTCCAGGCGCAGCAGCCCCGGCAGGGCGAAGTCCAGATCGTCCAGACCACCCAGCACCTTGGCGCCGGTGGCGGCGTGCACCGGGTTTGGCGAACCGGCGATGGCATTGGTCAGGGCGCCGATGGCCTGGCTGGTGACAAAGGAATTGACCCCGGCCATCAGCATGCAGGGCAGGTTGCTGAGGAACTTGCCCTTGCTGCCCTTGAGCATCATCAGCGCGGTAATGGCCAAGCCGACGCCGGGCGTCTTGCCGCTGCGGATCTCGCGCACCACCACCGAACCGCCGCCGATGGTGACGTTGGGCGAGATCAGTCCCGAGGAGACGACGGTGGCATCGCAAGTACTGCGGTCGCCACTGCGCACGGCGGGTTGGCCGTTGATGCTGACTTTTTTCGAACCTTCGGCGAGAAACTGCGGCGGCATCGGCGGATGCTTGGTGCAGGTCACCAGGTCCAGTGGCTTGGGCACGACACCGGGGGCGGGCGTTGCCACTGTGGGTCGCCACATCTGGGCGAAGAAGCCCTTGGCGATATCCAGGTAGCTGGCTTCCTGGGGCGGCTCTTCGCTGTCGGGCGTACCGGCCGCTTCCACATGGGACGGCAGCGCGCCGGCAGCGCGGGCGGCGGGAATCGAGTTGATCAGGGTGTCGGTGGAGCCGCTGAGGATCGTCGCCTGCACCGTGGGCGGAAATAGCGCGTTACCGATGCCCTCGCACAGCTTGCTCAGGCCCTTGTCGGTGCCGGTCTTGCTCATGGCGACGCCGACGACCACCCCGATCACCGCGCCCAGCACGCAGGCCCCGAGCCCGCCGGTGGCGACGGTGAGCCCGGTGGCGGCGACCACGGCGGCGGTGGCCAGTGCGGTGATTGCCACGTTGGCCGCGACCTCGAGCACGCCGCCGAGAATATCGGCCATCATCGAGGTATGGGACAGCGCATCGCCCAGGCGGGCAGCCCAGAGCGGGTCAGACATGAAAGGTCATCGACAAGTGGTCCATCATCAGGTCAAGAGCGGTGCGGAGTATGAATGATCTGATGTTGGCGGGAAATTATTCCTACTGTGATTGTGGTGGTGGATCACAGTTGTCGAGCAAATAGCGGGCACACGCCCTCACAAACGCCGCGGCCCTTTTGTAGGAGCCAGCTTGCTGGCGATGGCGACCGGACAGATGGTGCAAGATGTACTGGCCTCATCGCCAGCAAGCTGGCTCCTACAGGGGCTGCCTTTCAGCCCGCGCTCACCTGGGCCAACTGCAACGGCGCGTGCCTCTCCCCGGCCTCCTTGAGCAGTCCATCGACCTTCTTCAGTGCCGTCAACAAGCTCCCCACGCTACGGGCACTGAGCCGCACGCCATCGGTGAAGGCCTTGTTGATCGAGACCATGACACTGGAAACGCTCTCGTCCGCCTGCGCCTCCAGCAAGTTGTCCCGCAGGTGAGTGATCAGCTCCTTGAAATGTGGATCGTCCAGGGAAAGGGGGGCTTCCAGATCGTGCTTCTTCAGGGTGCTGATCAGCAACCCCAAGGCCACGCTGGCCCGCATCAACGCTCTTTCTCGTGCATCCATTCGCTGTCTCCTGTGTCGAGGTCCGGCTCTAGTGACGACTCAAGGATAGACCACGCTGAGGATGGTGCTTTTGACGGGGCGGGTGAGCGACGACTGGTCTGGTGGTAGCACTCTGCACCAGAGCGTTTCATTGTTTTTCCGATGGGGCCGCATGGGGTGTAGATCACTTAGGATGATGGCTTGGATTTTGAAAAGTATCTGATGCTCATAAAGGATATTTCCCCCCATGTTTGAAAAGCAGAACGATCAAGTAGTGACCTCGGCCCGGTTGTTGTCTGCATGCCATGAAAAGATCAAAGATGACAGTGATCTTAAAGATCGAATGGCATTAATTGATGAACTTTACTCACATGCAGGCAGTGAGGATCATGCGGCTGCACGTTTTGCCGAGTTAGTGGTTGATCGTGTGTATGAGTATGAAGCTGAGACGGTTTTGATTCCTGGTTCTTCGCAATCGCAAGCGTTGGCCTTTTTGATGGAGGAACGAGGGATCAAGCAAATGGAACTCTCTACTATTGCGAGTCAAACTGTAGTGTCTGAAATTTTGAATGACAAAAGAAATATGACCGTTGCACAGATGAAAGGGTTTTCCGAGTTTTTCAGCGTTCCTGCTGGATTTTTTATGCTTATGAACGGGAAAGAAAAATCCGATGGTGAGTAAAGTTTTCTGACCGCAGTCCCCGCTCTAATGCGGCGATATGCAGGTCCAGATCGACCGTCAGTATCAGCCCAGAGTCTGCGGGGAGTTCGAGTATCCCTGCGTCAGTCAGGCCGAGCTTGAGGAAATGGGCCGATTTGGATGTCGTGATCGACTCAGGTCGATGCTCAGTCGCTGATGCTATGAAAGCTGCCAGCAAGTGGCGAATATTATGCTTATGAGGTTCAGATGTGTACCACAGCAGGTTGCTGGCTTCGGTTGGCACGCTTGTAGTGACAACGATTTCATGGTCATCAATAAACAACATAAGGATTTCAAAATTCTCCGGGCTATAGTCGCCAAGCCTTTCATCAGCTCCAATGCATTCAGCCAAAATGATGCATTACTAACCAGTAAAAGCTACTCGGAGCAGTGATCCCGGTAACGGTCTGAAAAAAAGCAGCTTGATCGTTACCGGAATTTTCAGGGGATACGGATCAGGCTCTGATTACCCGAGTCTCCTCATGTCCAGGCGCTACAAGGGCGATGCAGGATGAGACGGGGGCGAGCCTTCCAGCAACGCATCCACCACCGCCCGAGCGACTTCCACCGAATGCAGCATGCCCCAGAACAGCGCCCGTTCGACGGGGTTGGTATGCAGGCTGATTTCGTCGCCATTGAGTTCAGCCGTTTCGAGCAGTCGCGAGACGTAGGTCAGGGACGTCAGAGATTTTACGCAGGTATACCGCTTTGCCGGCTGCGCTAGGTGCTTTGCGAGTGAGAGGCAGATTGGGGGTAATGTTATTTGTCATTGTTAGGCTCCTTAAGCAGCCGCTTTTGCGACGCTGTGTGCCTATTCACAACCGGGCTGCGAACCCCGTATCGCTGAGTTTTCAGCGACAGGAAAACTGTAGCTTATTACTGGCGGTGCGGGCGATATCCCTCATGCGCAGAAGTGCGTGGGAAATATGAGGTTTTTTGGTGGGATGCTTCATCTGCTAGCAACGGGTGGGAGAGCATGGTGTCGGATTGGTAAATTTGTGAGTTTTCAGAAATAAGTACGCGACGGAGATCAATGGCTAGATTGCATAAAAACGCAATATCTTTCAGGGTCTCGGTCGCATACTGATCTTATAGTTACTAAAAATATCATTCAGTAATGGCGGCTGGAATGGCTAGCTTAGCCCAGCTTGCTGCGCGCCTGCTGCCTGCCAATGCGGCGAGCGCAGCTTCATCAGGTGCCCCTTTTTTGGTGAATTTCAACGGCGCCAGCACGTACAGCATGACTTTGTCCTCATCGGGTATTGGTTCGTTCGAGGAGTCTTTGTTCCAAACTTTATCAACAGTGACCAATGCATCAATATCTGCTGGCCACCCTAGGTCCGAATAGGCGGGGTCAGTTCGCCGAATGAGCTGCCCTTCTTTCAATGAGCCGTTTTCAAGCGTTTCGTTTGCCAGTCGAGACAACATTTGAGTAGGAAATGCCCACGTGCTGTCGGTGTTGAGGCCAGAGCGGGTCAACGGCCAATCCCCGGGCAAACAGAAAAAAAGCTCTGTCCTGGGAGACTGGTTGAACAGTCCGACAGTAAACAACAGCTTGAATTTATTCTTGCTGTCGATGCAGCTGATACGCAGATCAACGTTTTTTATAGTCGTTACGGGGCTTACTTGAGCGGGCAGAACCCAGCCGGCGGTGTTGTGAACAAAACTGACAATGGCGCCACCATATTCGCTCCCAGGCTCGCGGATAACGTCCATCACGCTCACGGCGCCGTTATCTTTCAGGATCGATGCAATACCTGGAAAATCCCAGCTATTGGCGATGTCCAGAGGCGTGGTGTTGAGCCTGCTGTGGAGCCGGTTGATATCGGCGCCCCGCTTGACCAGAAATTCGACCACTGCCTGATGCCCGGAAACAACAGCCTCTATGAGAGGTGTTGTGACACTTGTCGGCCAACCGTCGATTCTCGCTCCCGCATCGAGCAACCATTTGCATGCTTCCAAATGGCCGTTGCGCGCCGCACCGGATAGCGGTGTGGTATCGCCTGAGCTGGTGGCAGGGGTATCCAGGGCGATACCCATGGTGACCAATAACTCACAGATGTCTATGTGGCCGCTTTCTGCCGCCAAATGCAGCAGGGTTTCGTGTCCCGGTAGCCCATACAAGGGGAGACCAAGCAGGTCTGGATGCTTTTCCAGTGTCGCTTTGACCGCAGATGTTTTGCCTGCCTCTATGGCGGCATGCAGCTTGGAGATGACCGCTATATTGTTTTCATAAATCTTTTCCGAGTCATCCATTTAGAATGTCCCTCCCGTCATTTGCATGCCCATTCTTTTCAGTGCGCTCTCAATGCTTGGGGTTCCGCCGCTGTCAGCCTTCTGAAGAATCTCGAAAACTTTTTTCGCACTCGCAACAGAGTGGTTGCCCCCACCATTCTGTGCCCATGTGAAGTTTCTCGGGTCATCGTTCAGCCCGATTTTGTGTTTTGCCAATATTTTTTGCGCGCCGGTGATGTACTGCTGGTTTTGTGCTTTCCAGGTGCGGGGGGCTTTCTCTCGGACGATGTGATGGTAATGGGGTTTGACCATTCCTTTTGGTGCAGGGCCCATTGCTTTCTTTTGTGCCGAACTCAGGCGACAGACTTCCCATCCCCACGGATCCACCCATCCCGACGGATTCGGTGCGTACTGGTAAAGATTGAACCCACCCATCAACCCAATCGGATCCGGCGTGGTAAACCGCCCCACATCCGGATCATAAAACCGGAACGTGTTGTAGTGCAGCCCCGTCTCCCGGTCCAGGTACTGACCCTGGAATCGCAGGTTCTGTTCCTCGATGTAGTACGGCTCACGTATCTCTTCAAGGGTGTTGCCCCAGACCTGATACCGCGCCTGCCACACCGTGGCGCCATCGGCTTCGGTCAATTGCTCGGGTAGGCCATTGAGGTCGTTGTGGTAGTAACGAACCTTCTGCAACTCCCCGCTACCATCGACCCTCGCCAACGGTTCATAGCCGTTATCGGCATACAGATACAGGCTGGTCTGGCTATTGCGGTGTTCCTGCAACAAGCGCAGGCCATCCCAGGTAAAGTGCGTTTCGCCCAGCGGATAGCCGTTGTTGTCGTGCTCGGTCTTGCCGATACGCCGCCCCAGCGGATCGTAGGTCATGCGCACAACGGTTTCCCGTGCACCGTCCTGATTGCGTACCTCGATCAACCGGTGTTCGGCGTCATAGGCAAAACGCTGCACCCGATGACTGCCGCTACGCTTCTCGATCATCCGCCCAAACCCATCGTAGCGATAACGCTTGCCCTGATAGGTCAGCAGTTTGTTGTGCACCACCAGCCCAGCACTGGCTGATGGGCCGTCCAACAGGTTTGCAGCGGCATCGTAGGCGAAGGTTTCGCTTTGGCCCTGCACGCTGTCCTGGCTGGCGATGATCCGACCCGTCGCGTCGTAGTGCAGCAACTGGCGTTGGTCACCACGGGGCTGGCGGTCGAGGCGGCCGATCAGGTTGTCGCTGGGGTCGTAGTCGAAATGCTTCTGCGCTGGGGCCGGCAGTGCTGATGGCTGGTTGGACGGGCGGCGCAAGCGCGAGCGCAAACGTCCAACACGGTCGTATTCACTACGGGTGCTGAGCTGGCCCTGGGTCCGCAATACCTCGCGGTGCAGACGGTCGCGCTCGAAATCGCTGATCACCCGACCGTCCAGGTTGATCTGGTGCAGATGCCCGCTGCCGTAGTACAGCCGATTGAGCCAACGGCCATCCGGCAACTGCGTCTGGAGCAGATTGCCCAGTTCATCGTAGTGATGCCGCAGGCTGCCCGCCGCGCTCTGTTCCTCCAGCAACTGGCCCAGGGCGTCGTAGGCGAAGCCGAGATTTTGTGCCTGGCCGTCGTGGTCGGTAAAGGTGATGGCGGTGAGTTGGTCCAGCGGATTGTAGGCATACTCGGTGCGGCCATCGTCGGTGACCTTGGCGATCAGCCGACCCACCGCATCGCGTTCCAACCGATGAACGATGGGCGCTACCGGCGCTGATGGAACCAGCGCCAGGCCACTGCCAAATGGTGCCGCAACGTATTCCACACGGGTGGCGTTATCCAGCACGTCATAGGCATAACACCGGGCACTGCCGTCGAGATCGCGTTGTTCGGTAAGGCGGTCGCCGGCGTCCCAGGCAAAGCGATAGCTCTCGCCGTTTTCATTGGTCAGCGCCTGCAAACGCCCATAGGCGTCATAGCTGAACTGCACCTGCCGGCCATGGGCATCGACGCGCTGGCGCACCTGGCCGCGACGGTCGTACTGATAGCCGGTGCTGTGCCCGGCCGGATCGACATATCCCGTCAGTTGGCCGCTGCCATCGCGCAGGTACTGTTCGACGCGACCGTCCGGCAACTGGCTCTGCAACAGGCGACCCTGGGCATCGTGCTGGTAGGTCACGCGCTCGCCGAGGGCATCGGTGACGGCCTGCAGGTGACCGCGCCGGTCGTAGCTGAAGGTGGTCGGCGATCCCGAGCAATCCACATGGCGAATCAACTGCCCGAGGTCGTTCCACTGCAAGGTTTTGCTTTTACCCGTGGCGTCGATGATCTCCACCACCTGGCCCTGGGCGTCGAAGCGGTATTGGGTAACCCGCCCCAGCGGATCGGTTTCGTGGGTGCAGTTGCCGCGTGGGTCGTAGCGGTATTGCCAGCTGTTGCCCGCCGCGTCGGTCTCCACCAGCGGCAACGACCAATGCTCCAGCCACAAGGTCGACTCGCTGCGCCCCAGTGGATCGACGCTGACGCTGAGGTTGCCCGCTTCGTCGTAGCTGAATTGATGCTGCCCGCCCTGGGGATCGGTGGCGCCGAGCAACTGGCGTTCGTCGTTCCACTCGAAGTGCCAGGTGTGGCCGAGGTTGTCGGTGTATTCGGTGATCTGCTGCTGGGGGTTCCAACGACGGCTACTCACCCGCTTCAACCCATCTGTGACACGGGTGATGCCGGCCTTCAGGTCATAGTCGAAGACATATTTGTCACCGTCATCGGTCCAGTGCCGGACCACCCGCCATTCAAGGTTCTCGACCAGCGCCCACTGATAGAAACAGCGCAACCCCGTGGGCAACTGGTGCTCGACCATCCGCCGCCCGTTATCGTAGGCGAAGCGCCGTTGCACCTGGCCCAGGCTGTCGCGCACTTCGGCCAGGTCGCCGATGCTGTCGTAGTCATAGCTGACCAGCACCTCGCGCTGTTGATCGGGGTACAGCCGTTCGATCTGGCTGACCCGCCGGGGCCACTGGGCGCTGTAGATCAGGTCCAGCTGCACCAGATCGAAGGTGTCACGCAGCCGGATCAGCCGACCAGACTCGTCGTAGTCGAGATAGAGGCGGTTGTCGTTACGGTCGCCCAACTGGCTCAGGCGCAGGCTCGAAGGATCGGCCAGGGTCGGTTCGAACAAGCGATACAAACCGTCATCGCTCTCGATCAACAGTTGCCCGTTGCCGTTGCGCCGCACGGCCAGGCCTTCTCCCGGACTGAACACCGCGCCGCCCAAGGGGATGGAACCCATGTCGATACGCCGGGCCTGTTCGTCGGTGTAGAGCAGCCGTTCACCGCCTTCGGGATGCGCTTCGATACGCACACCGATTTCATAAGGCAGGCTCCAGCCCGTGCCGAGCAAGCTGTCGCGACGCTCATCGCGGCTGTTGTAGAAACGCTGCCAGTCGATGGGCAGGATACCGGGCAGGACAAAGTCCAGCTCGTCCGCGCCACCGAGTACCTTGGCGCCGGTGGCGGCATGCACCGGATTCGGCGAGCCGGCGATGGCGTTGGTCAGCGCACCGATGGCCTGGCTGGTGACGAAGGAGTTGACCCCGGCCAACAGCATGCATGGCAGGTTGCTGAGGAACTTGCCCTTGCTGCCCTTGAGCATCAGCAGCGCGGTGATCGCCAGGCCGACGCCGGGCGTCTTGCCGCTGCGGATCTCGCGTACTACCACCGAACCGCCGCCAATGGTCACGTTGGGCGAGATCAGTCCGGCTGAAACCACACTGGCATCGCAGGTGCTGCGGTCCCCGCTGCGCACGGCGGGCTGGCCGTTGATGCTGACCTTCTCCGAACCCTCGGCGAGAAACTGCGGCGGCATCGGCGGATGCTTCATGCAGGTGACCAGATCCAGCGGTTTGGGCACCGCACCGGGTGCCGGAGTTGCCACCGTGGGCCGCCACATCTGCGAGAAAAAGCCCTTGGCCATATCGAGGAAACCCGGCTCCGCAGCCTCGGCGGGAGCGGCTTCTTCGCTCTCGGGCGTGCCCGCCGGGGCAACATGCGACGGCACAGCCCCGGCAGCGCGGGCGGCGGGGATCGAGTTGATCAGGGTGTTGCTGGAGCCGCTGAGGATATTGGCCTGCACCGTGGGCGGGAAAAGGCTGTTGCCGATGTCCTCGCACATCTTGCTCAGGCCCTTGTCGGCGCCGGTCTTGCTCATCGCCACGCCGACGATGACCCCGACCACCGCGCCCAGCACACAGGCTCCCAGCCCGCCAGTCGCGATGGTGATCCCGGTGGCGGCGACCACGGCAGCGGTGGCCAGTGCGGTGATTGCCACATTGGCCGCCACCTCCAGTACGCCGCCGAGGATATCGGCCATCATCGAGGTATGGGACAGTCCATCGCCCAGCCGGGCGGCCCACAGTGCGTCAGACATGCATGGCGCCCGTCACACCACCCGGTCGAACTGCAGCGATTGCTTGATCGTCGCCCAATGCGCGGCTTCGGCATCCCCCAGCTTGTCGGCCTTGACGTAGCTCAGGGCGAGCATCTTGCGGGTGCCCGGCAACACCAGCGCGAGCTGGTACTGGAAGACCTTCTCCGCACCCTTGCTGAACTGGCTGCGCAACTCGATGCCTTCCACTGACTGATCCGCGCCCAGGCGCACGGCCTGGCCCGGCTGGTAGCGCAGTTCCTGGACCTGCTGTTCCAGGCGCTTGAGCTGGGCGTCGAAGTTGCTTTGCAGGGTTTCGCCGTCGGCCAGCTGGCTGCGGCTGACGATCAGCGAAGTCCCCAGCTGCGGGAACTTGAGGATATTGATCGAGGCGTCCAGCAGCTCGCTCTCGGGCAAGGCGAACTGGAATTCATTGAGGCGGTAAGTCATGGCTCGCGGATCTCATTATTTGGGCTTGGGGAACATCGCCTCGACGCTGGCGTCGATGCTGCCTTTGACGCCTTGGCCTTCGGGCGACGCGCCGGGGCCGCCACCGTTGTTCAGATGCAGGGTGCCGCCGGTGTTGAACTCGGCATCGCCCGAGGCATGAAAGCTGATCTGCACGCCGCTGAGGTTGATCTGGCCGCTGGCATTCAGCTCCAGCACGCTTTCACCGCAGACCAGGCGCAGGTTTTCGCCGACCTCGATGACGTAGCTCTGGCTGATGCTGTCGGTCTTTTTGCGGCCGACCACCAGGATGTCGTCGTCCTTGACCGCGCGCAGGCGCATCGAGCCGATGCTTACTGTCTCGTTGTGGCCCACGCTTTTGTTGCGGTCGTGGCCCACCGAGTGACTCTCGTCGACCTCGACCACGATGTCCTGGTTGCGCTCGGCATGAATGTACAGCTGCTCGGCGCCTTTCTTGTCTTCCATGCGGATTTCGTTGAAGTTGGCCGGCGTGCCGCCCTTGCTCGAACGGCTTTTCATGCCGCTCTGGGTCGCATTCGCGGGCAGGTCGTAAGGCACCGTCTGTTCGGCGTTGTAGACCCGGCCGGTGATGATCGGCCGGTCGGGGTCGCCTTCGAGGAAGCTGACGATGACTTCCTGGCCGATCCGTGGGATCTGCATTGAACCCCAGTTCTTGCCGGCCCAGGCCTGCGACACGCGAATCCAGCAGGAGCTGTTTTCGTTGGACTGGTCGTGGCGGTCCCAGTGGAAGTGCACCTTGACCCGGCCGAATTGGTCGGTCCAGATTTCCTCGCCGGCCGGGCCCACCACCACGGCGGTCTGCGGCCCTTTGACGGTGGGTCGCGCGGTATTCGCCAGCGGGCGGAAGCTCTGTTGCGCGTCGATGCAGCTCAGGCTGCTTTCGAACTGCGCGCCGGCCGCTGTCGCGCCGGACTCCAGGTTTTCCTGGGCAATGTAGTAACGCGCGCCGACGATCAGGTATTCGCGGTTCTGGTCCTGGCGACCGAAGCCGGTCAGGCTGAACAGGTGCCCGGAACCCAGGCCGCGGGCGTTGCCGTTGAGCTCGACGCGCTCATGCAGGCTCTGGATCGCTTCGATGCGGGTGCGCGCGTAGTGCTCGCCGTCCTGGCTCTGCACGTAGGTGCCGGGGTAGTCGTACAGCGGATAGTCGCCGGCGGTGTGCGGGCGTGGCATCGCCGAACGCACGTCGATCCGCGCGCTGGGGCGCTGGAAGTCGTAGTCGTTGAGTTCCAGGGAGCCGGGTTGGACTTCCTGGGCCAGGTGCCAACCGTTGAGGTGATCGCGTTCGCGATGCTGGCCGTCCGGCGGGTAGTAGGGCAGGGATTCGTAGCCCGGGGCGCTGTGGTGGGCACCGTAGGCGTCGGCCAGGACCAGTACGTGGCGGTCCTTTTCATGACGGAAGTAGTAGTAGATGCCTTCCTGTTCCATCAGCCGGCTGACGAAGTCGAAGCTGCTTTCGCGGTATTGAACGCAGTATTCCCACTCGCGATAGGGCTGGCTGAGGGCGTCTTCGAAGTCGGAGAAGCCGAGGTCGCGGAACACCTGCTTGATGATCTGCGGGATGCTCTGGTGCTGGAAGATCCGACAATCGGAGGTGCGGGTCAGCAGCCAGAGCCAGGGCCGCAGGGTCACCGAATAGCTGGCGAACTGGCCCTGGCTGACGTTCTGGCTACAGCGCGCGACGATGCCGTGGAAGTAGCGCTGGCCGCCCTGGACCTGCAACGACAGGCTCATGGGCTTGCCCAGCAACTGGTTGAGGTCCAGGGCGCCGTCGTTGGAGGTCAGGTGCAATTCGTAGTCGAACAGCCGCCCCAGCTCCTCGCCGCCACCGAAGTCCTTGAGCAGCAGGACATCCGGCCCGAGGGGGCTGTTGATCTGGGCCAGGCGGGTGGCTTGTGTGAATAGCATTGGTTATCTCTGGGTATTGTGGTGTTCGGGCGGGCCTCTTCGCGGGCAAGCTCCGCTCCCACAGTGTCTGTGTCGTTCCCACATTTTGTGTACGATCGAGGACCTGTGGGAGCGGAGCTTGCCCGCGAAGGCGTCGGCTCAGGCGCCCGCGTCGCTGAATTGGTAATGCAGCTCGTTATCCCGCTCACTGATCCGCACCCCCGCCAGCGCCTTGCCTTCGAGCATGCGCGTGAGGAATTCGCGGCTCATGTCCGGCAGCAGGCTGTTGGTCAGGATGGTGTCGATCATCCGTCCGCCGCTTTCGGTCTCGGTGCAGCGCGAAACGATCAGGTCCACCACCCCGTCGTCGAAATCGAAGGCCACCTTGTGGGTGCTTTCCACGCGCTTCTTGATCCGGCCCAACTGCAAGCGGGTGATCGCCTTGAGCATGGTGTCGCTCAGCGGGTAGTACGGAATGGTCACCAACCGCCCCAGCAACGCCGGCGGGAAAATCTCCAGCAATGGCTGGCGCAAGGCCTTGGCGATCTCCTCCGGGTCCGGCACGTTGCCGGCGTCCTTGCACAGGTGCGAAATCAGCTCGGTACCGGCGTTGGTGGTGAGCAGGATCAGGGTGTTCTTGAAGTCGATCACCCGGCCTTCGCCGTCCTCCATCACGCCCTTGTCGAAGACCTGGAAGAAGATCTCGTGCACGTCCGGGTGGGCCTTTTCCACCTCGTCCAGCAACACCACGCTGTAAGGCTTGCGCCGCACGGCTTCAGTCAGCACGCCACCTTCGCCATAACCGACATAGCCGGGCGGTGCGCCTTTGAGCGTCGAAACGGTATGAGCTTCCTGGAACTCGCTCATATTGATGGTGATGACGTTCTGCTCGCCGCCGTACATGGCTTCGGCCAGGGCCAGGGCGGTTTCGGTCTTGCCCACGCCCGAGGTGCCGGCGAGCATGAACACGCCGATCGGCTTGCTCGGGTTGTCGAGGCCGGCGCGGGAGGTCTGGATACGCTTGGCGATCATCCGCAGCGCATGGTCCTGGCCGATGATGCGTTTTTGCAGGTGCTGATCGAGGTTGAGCACGGTTTCCAGTTCGTTGCGGGCCATGCGGCCCACCGGAATGCCGGTCCAGTCGGCGACCACCGAGGCCACCGCCTGGTAGTCCACGGTCGGCAGGATCAACGGGTTTTCACCTTGCAGGGCGCTGAGGCGCTGTTGCAGGTCGACCAGTTTTTCCCGCAGCGCGTGGCCCAGTTCGATATCGCTGTCCACCACGCCGGCGCTTTCGCGCAGTTCGGCGCGGGTGGCGAGCAGTTCGTCCACCAGGGCTTTTTCATCGGCCCAACGCACTTCCAGCTCGGCCAGGCGCTCGCGCTCGGCGCTCAACAGATTTTCGCTGTTGCTGCGCCGCGCGGCGGTATCGACGCCAATGGCATGTTCGCGGGCAATGATCTGCAACTCGATTTCCAGCGCTTCGATACGTCGACGGCTGTCATCCACTTCAGCGGGCACCGCATGCAGGCTGATGGCGACGCGGGCACAGGCGGTGTCCAGCAGGCTGACGGACTTGTCCGGCAACTGGCGCGCCGGGATATAGCGATGCGACAGCTTCACCGAAGCCTCCAGCGCTTCGTCGAGGATCTGCACCTGGTGGTGTTTTTCCATGGTCGAGGCGACGCCACGCATCATCAGCAGGGCCTTGTCTTCCGATGGCTCGGCGACCTGCACCACCTGGAAACGGCGGGTCAGGGCCGGGTCTTTCTCGATGTGCTTCTTGTACTCGGCCCAGGTGGTCGCGGCCACGGTGCGCAAGGTGCCGCGCGCCAGCGCCGGTTTCAGCAGGTTGGCCGCGTCACCAGTACCGGCGGCGCCACCGGCACCGACCAGGGTGTGGGCTTCGTCGATAAACAGGATGATCGGCTTGGGCGAGGCCTGGACGTCTTCGATGACCTGGCGCAGGCGCTGTTCGAACTCGCCCTTCATGCTTGCGCCGGCTTGCAGCAGGCCGACATCGAGGCTGCGCAGTTCGACATCTTTCAAGGCCGGCGGCACGTCACCGGCAACGATGCGCAGGGCGAAACCTTCGACCACGGCGGTCTTGCCGACGCCGGCCTCGCCAGTAAGGATCGGGTTGTTCTGGCGGCGGCGCATCAGGATATCCACCAGTTGGCGGATCTCTTCATCGCGCCCGACGATCGGGTCGAGCTTGCCGCTACGGGCCTGTTCGGTCAGGTCCACGGTGAAACGCTTGAGGGCTTCCTGCTTGCCCATGGCGCTGGGGGCCATGGCGCCGCTGGCTTCGCCCGGCACGGCAGCGGAGGTGAAGCCGTCGCTGGCGCCGAGGTGATTTTCCGGCGAGTCGCCGACGTATTCGTCGAAGCGCTCGCTCAAGGCCTCGACCTTGATCTTGTCGAACTCCGCCGACAGCGCCAGCAGGGCATGGCGCAGGCTCGGAGTCTTGAGGATACCGAGGATCAGGTAGCCGGTGCGCACCTGGCTTTCGCCGAACATCAGGCTGCCGTAGACCCAGCCGCGCTCCACGGCTTCTTCGACGTGGGACGACAGGTCGGTGATCGAGGTCGAACCACGCGGCAGGCGGTCCAGCGCGTCGGTCAGGTCGCGGGCCAGGCGCGCTGGCTCGAGATTGAACTGGCGGATCAGGCGGTGCAGGTCGGAGTCCTGCAATTGCAGCAACTGATGCAGCCAGTGGCTCAGCTCCACATACGGATTGCCCCGCAGTTTGCAGAACACCGTGGCGGCTTCGATGGCCTTGTAGGCAACGCTGTTGAGTTTGCCGAATAACGCGGCGCGACTGATTTCACCCATGCTCCGGGCTCCTTGAATGGTGGGCCGAGGTGGCCTGATCGGCGTAGTGCCGGGCCAGGATCAGGTCCTTGGCGTCTTCTTGGGGTTGGCCGAGCCAGGTGTTGAAACCCAGGCGGAATTGGCCGTTGAGTTGCAGCTTGGGCACTTGCGGTTGTTCCAGGACCAGGTTCAGGTCCCAATCCAGCTCGTGCCCCAGGTATTCGGCGACCCAGGCCACCAGGTGGCGGAAGGGTTCACCGTCGGGCAGCAGGCCCATGTAGTCGGCCAGCTTGAGCGGGCCGACGCGGATGCGGAATTTGTGCTGGCGGTCCCAGACATGCCGGCCCAGGCAGAAGTCGACACCCAACTGATTCGCGCTGACACCGACGCGGCTGCGCTCCGGCAGGTGCAGCCATTGGCCGACGTATTCCTCGATCTGCACCGGCAGCCCGAAATACTCCTGGAGGATGGCACGCAGGCCGTCCGGGTAGCGGGTCTGGGCGGCGAGGTGGCCGCTGAAATGCAGCTTGGCGGTGTCCGGGATCAGCCCCTGTTTCAGCAGGCTGGGCATGCCCCGGCCACTCAGGGCGGCGAGCCGCGCGGACCAGTAGTCGTCGTCCGGGCGGTCATGGCTGACGGTCGGCCGCGCCTCGGCCCAGGCCCGATAGAACAGGCTTAGCAGGCGATGGTGGAACACATCGAGGAAACGCTTGCTGGTGCTGTCGGCGTTGTTGCGCTGGCGCTCGCGCATGTACTCGGTCAGGTGCAGCGGCAACGGGCCGTTGGGCCCGCCGAGGCCGAAGAAGAACTGCTCCAGCCGGGCCGGCGTGGTGTCACTGGCCGGGGTCATGGAGGCCAACGTGGCCGGGGCGAAGGCACAGTCAAGCTGCTGGCCGAGGCGCAACGGGTCGTCGGCCAGGCGCTGGGAATGACCGAAGCGCGGCAGCTGCGGCGATTCGCACTCGATACGGCGCAATGCCTGGAAGAAATCGTACTCCCAGGGTTCGGCCTGCATCGCTGTGAGCGTGCTCACAGGGTCGGACGGCGTCCGGGCTTGGCTTTCCATCGCATGATCTCGCCGCGTTCGGTGGTACGGATCACCGTCTCGGTAAAACTGTTGATCGACACATAGCGTGCCAGGAAGCGTTCGAACACCGCGCCGAGGAGAAACACCCCGGTGCCGCGAAACGCGTTTTCATCGAATTCCAGGGTGATCTCCAGGCCACGGCCGAAGACGATCGGCCCGGGCATCGGCAGGCGCCGGGTGCAGGGCTTGCTGCTGACCTCGCGCAGGCCCTCGATTTGCAATTGCAGGGCGGCGTCGTTGCTTTCGCCATACAGGCGCAGCAGTTCGCGCAGAGCGGCGGCACCCTGGCCGGCTTCACTCAGCGACAGGTAGTTCAGTGACAGTTGGCTGATCAGGCGCCAGGCCTGGTTGTCGTGGGCATGGCTGGCCTTTGGGCGGCTGGGCCCGGCCAGGCAGCGGATCGCCGAGACCGGGGCGCTGTCGGCCAGGGTGAAGTCGCTCTTGCCGCTGCCGACGTTCATGAACAGCGGCAGGTCGCGGTTGGTGCACAGCGCGCTGACGCCCAGTTGGCGCAGGTCGTGACCGTAGGGCGCCTGGCGGTTGTCCACCAGGCTGATGAAGGTTTCACTGCCGACGTAGGTCGAGCGGGTGCCTTTGCGTCGTTGTTCGCTGGACAGCACCCGCGGTTCGCGGCGCAGGCTGTAGTAGGCCTGGTCACGACCGTAGCGGGACGGATCGCGCACGGCATAGAACGGCAGGAACGGCTGGTCGGGCCCGGTGCCGTGGCCGGTGACGGCGGTCAGCGAGTGGATCTCGAAGTCCATGGGCCGGGTGCGGTCGGCGATCACATGGTGTTCATTGACCCGTTCGGATAGGTGGATACGGTCCACCCGACGCGGAAACAGGTTGATCGCCGGGGTGCAGAACGGCACGAACTGGGCGGCACCGACGCTGCTTTCCAGGCTCGGGTCGAAGCGCTCGAACAGCACGATCAGTTCCAACTCCTGGCCGGCGCAGCGTTTGACCGCGCGACCCAGTTCGGCGAATTCGACGAACAGGTAACGCTGGGGCAGGGCGAAGTATTCCTGCAGCAATCGATAACCCTGGAAGGCTTGGGCCACCACCGGCATCGCCGCTTCGCGGTCGTCGAAGCCACAGGCGCGCAGGGCATCGGCGGGCAGGCGTTCGACCCAGTCGCCGCCCGGGGCACGGGCGAACACCGCGCAGGCATTGCCCAGCAGTTGCTCGTAGAGGCGAAACGGTTGCTCGTCGGCACCGTTGAGGTACAGCGGCAGGCTGTCCAGTTCGAGCTGGTTGAACGGCAACTCGGCGCCGGTACGCAAGGTCAGGCGCAGGCCGGCCTTGGCTTTCGGCTCGCTGGCGGCCAGGCGCCCAAGCACCGCCGACGGGTTGCCGAAGTACTCGGCCTGGCTGACCTGCAATGGCCACAGCGTCACCGCATGGGCGCTGCGGTATTCGCAGGAGGTCTGGGTGTCCTTGCCCAGGGTGGCGCGCAATACGCTGTCGCGGGGCAGGGTGAAACCGCCAGCCAGGGAGCCTTCGTCCGGATCGGTCTGCAGTTGCACCACGGTCATCGATGGCGTTGGCGCCAGGTAATGCGGGTAGGCGATTTCCAGCAGGTTGTGGGTGAAGGTCGGGTACTCGGCATTGAGCTTGAGCTGGACCCGCGCGGTGAGGTAGGCGAAGCCTTCCAGCAGGCGCTCGACATAAGGGTCGGCGCAGTCGAGCCCGGACAGCGTCAGGCGCCCGGCGATCTTCGGATATTCCTTGGCGAACTCGGCGGCGCTTTCGCGCACGTGTTGCAGCTCCTGGTTGTACAGGTCGAGCAGGCGCGGGTTCATGAGCGTCTCCGTTGCTCGGCGGGGACCACGCGCACATGGCCGGATTCCAGATCGAGGTCGGTGCGCAGCAGCAGCGGCAATGAGGCCGGCAATGCCCAGAGATCGCCTTCGATCTCGAAGCTCAGGGCGTTGTGGTTCATCTCGCCGTGGGCGACCTGGGCCCGGACCCGCAGCGTATGGCTGAGGATGCGCGGTTCGAAGGTGGTGATGGCGGTGTGGATCAGGCCTTCGAGGGCGACCACATCGATGCTCGACGCACTGTTGCCCGCCAGCGCCGGCAGGCCGTAGTTGATCACCGAAGTGCCGGCCGGGGTGTGCAGGGTGGCGTCGGCGTCGAGCAGGCTGGTGCTGTTGAGCAGCCAGGTCAGGTCACGCAGCACTGAGGCCTTGAGTTGACTCAGGGACAGCACGCGCTTGTCGCTGCCTTCCTGGAGAGTGCCCGGCTCGTTGTCGGTCAGGCGGTCGAGCAGCGACGGCTGCAGGCGTTCGCGCAGGGTGAGGTCGCCCGGCACGTTGCTCATCGCGCGACGTCACAGGGGCTGGACACTGCGGGGCGGCAGCGCCACTGAACGGGAAACGAAGGCTTGGCCATGCTTGGACACCGGCAATGAATCGAATTCGGGGTAACGCCAGATGCCCCCGACACTGAGCGTCGGGGGCACGGGGATCAGCGCTTGGTGTTCGAGCGGATGTTCCAGCCGAACTTGACCGGGCCGCCTTGCTTGGAGCCGTCGGCTTTCTGTTCCTGATACTCGACCATGACCTGGGCGAAGTTCAGGGTGACGTTTTCGGTCAGGCGATCATCGCTGCCCGAACCGCCGGTGCTCAGGGAGGTGACCAGCACTTCTTCCAGGTCGATTTTCATGTACTCGACCTGGCTTTCGCCACCGGCCTTGCGCACCACCAGGGTGACCTTGTCGATGTGCTTGCCGCTGGCGCAATGCATCATCAGGTTCGGCGAGGCCTTGTCGACGTACTTGGTCAGCGACAGGTCCTGGATATTGACCTTGCCGGCGCCGCCGCCACCGCCCATGTGCATGTTGCCGGACTGGGACATGCCCCAGCTCCAGTTGAGGACATCGATTTCCTCTTTGTGGGCCTTGTCCTGGGACTCGCCCTTGATGTCGCCGATCTTGATGAAGATATCAACAGCCATGTTTTCTCCAGTGTGGTCTTCACCACGATGTTGTTAGCCAGGACCCGCCGGGTAGGGGTGGGTTCACTGTTGTTGCGGATGACGCGGTCCCTTGTAGGAGCCAGCTTGCTGGCGATCGACCGCGAAGCGGTCGTAAATCCTGAGTACAGGGTCTTTCAGGAAGACCGCGTTCTCCGGTTTTGCGAGTGCTGCGCACTCGATCGCGAGCAAGCTCGGCTCCTACAAGGCGTGGTGTTGCCCACAAGGTTCGGGGTTATGCCCCTTTCGCCGACGGCAGTTTCGACACCAGGCGCAACGACACCGTCAGGCCTTCGAGTTGGTAGTGCGGGCGCAGGAAGAACTTGGAGGTGTAGTAACCCGGGTTGCCCTCGACGTCCTCGACCACCACTTCCGCCGCCGCCAATGGGTGCTGGGCCTTGGTGGTTTCGGTGGAGTGGGCCGGATCGCCGTCCACGTAGTTGAGGATCCAGTCCTGCAACCAGCGCTGCATCTCGTCCTTCTCTTTGAACGAGCCGATCTTGTCGCGCACGATGCACTTGAGGTAATGGGCAAAGCGGCAAGTGGCGAACAGGTACGGCAGGCGCGCGGCCAGGTTGGCGTTGGCGGTGGCGTCCGGGTCGTCGTATTCGGCCGGTTTCTGCAGCGACTGGGCGCCGATGAACGCGGCGAAATCGGTGTTCTTCTTGTGCAGCAGCGGCATGAAGCCGTTTTTCGCCAACTCGGCTTCGCGACGGTCGGAGATCGCGATTTCGGTCGGGCACTTCATGTCCACGCCACCGTCGTCGGTGGGGAAGGTGTGGGCCGGCAGGTTCTGCACTTCGCCGCCGGATTCGACGCCGCGAATCCGCGAACACCAGCCGTAGTGCTTGAACGAACGGTTGATGTTCGCCGCCATGGCGTAGGCCGCGTTGGCCCAGGTGTACTTGGCGCTGTCGGCGCCGTCGGTGTCTTCTTCGAAGGCGAAGGCTTCCACCGGGTCGGTCTTGGCGCCATAGGGTAGGCGCGCCAGGAAGCGCGGCATGGTCAGGCCGATGTAGCGCGAGTCTTCCGATTCACGCAACGAGCGCCAGCCGGCGTATTCCGGGGTGGTGAAAATCTTGGTCAGGTCGCGCGGGTTCGACAGCTCCTGCCACGAGCCCATGCCCATCACGGTCGGCGAGGCGGCGGCAATGAACGGCGCGTGCATCGCCGCGCAGACCTTGGACAGCTCGCCGAGCAGCTCGACATCCGGCGGCGACTGGTCGAAGTAGTAGTCGCCCACCAGGCAGCCGTAGGGCTCGCCGCCGAACTGGCCGTATTCTTCTTCGTACATCTTCTTGAAGATCGGGCTCTGGTCCCAGGCCGTGCCCTTGAATTTCTTCAGGGTCTTGTGCAGTTCCGGCTTGGCAATGTTCAGCACGCGGATCTTCAGCTGTTCGTCGCTTTCGGTGTTGTTGACCAGGTAATGCAGACCGCGCCAGGCGCTTTCCAGTTGCTGGAACTCAGGGTGATGGATCACCTGGTTGACCTGCGCGGTGAGCTTGGCGTCGATGGCGGCGATGATCGACTCGATCGACTTGATGGCGTCGTTGGACACCAGGTCGGTCTGCGCCAGGGCCTGTTCGGCCAGGGTGCGCACGGCGCCCTCGACGGCTTCGCGGGCACGCTCGGTCTTGGGTTTGAATTCCTGCATCAGCAGGTTGGCGAATTCGCTGGGCTCGGTGGTGGTGCCGGGCAACGTCTGATTGTCTTGCTGCAACTGGGTCATGATCGTTCGTCCTGATTAAGCGCTGGGCTCGGAGTCCTGGGGCTTTGGCGCACTCGCCAGGGCCTGGAGCAACGCCGGATCCTTGATGGCCTTCATGATGATTTCTTCGGCGCCGGTCTTGCCGTCCATGTAGGTCAGCAGGTTGGCCAGTTGGGTACGGGCTTCGAGCAGCTTGTTCAGGGCATCGACCTTGCGCGCGACGTTGGCTGGGCTGAAGTCGTCCAGGCTTTCGAAGGTGATGTCCAGGCTCAGGTTACCTTCACCGGTCAGTTCGTTCGGTACGTGGAACGCCACCCGTGGCTGCATGGCCTTGAGGCGCGAGTCGAAGTTGTCGACGTCGATTTCCAGGAACTTGCGGTCAGCCACCGGTGCCAGGGGCTCGACGGGCTTGCCGGCGAGGTCGGCCATCACGCCCATGACGAAAGGCAACTGGACCTTTTTCTCGGCGCCGTAGAGTTCTACGTCGTACTCGATCTGGACCCGTGGCGCGCGGTTGCGCGCAATAAATTTCTGAGAGCTGGTGTTCGCCACGTTGTTGCTCCTGGTCGCTCAAGCGACGGTGTTGGCGTTATCGGTGGTTGCCGTTAACTAAGCGGCGCGGTCTCGACGGGCTTATTCGCCCTCGGGGCCCCGCAGGTTTTCAAATTGGGACAGACCGTCGGGAATCAGGTTGCGCACAATGGTCGCGAAGTCGGCGTGCACCAGGTTCTTGGCCCGGTTCAACAGCACCGGCAACGGGCTCGAGGGCTCGTGGCGGGCGTAGTAACTCAGCAGCCGTTCCAGGCTGCGCAGGACGTCGTCGCGGTTGCCGATCTCGCCCGGCGGCGCGCTGCGCGTGACGATCGGGGCGGCGCTGTCGCTGCCATGCACGGCGGGCTCCGCCTCGTATTCGGTCACGGTCGATTCGCCGGTGTCAGTGCCGGGCGCGTATTCGGCAAGGATCTGCAAGGCCAGTTTGAGCGGTTGGCGCAGGGCGCCAAGATCCACGCCCTCGGCCGAGCCGACCTGGTCGCTGACGAAACGCTCGATGGCGTCGACGGCGCTGCGGGCTTCGCTGAGCGCCGCGCGCATGGCGACCAGTTGCTCGGGGTCGCTGTCGCGCAGGGCGCCGGACAGTTCGTCGGTGTTCAGGCTTTCGTCGGAGAAGCCTTGCAGGCCGCTGGCATTCAACGCGGCGCGCAGGGTCACGGTGCCGAAGGCCCGGGAGCGGGTCAGCACACTTTCGCGCAGCAGGCGGATATTGGTCTCGCAGGCCAGACCCGAGAGCGCGTTGATCCGCACCGTGGGGTCGTTGTCGTCATCGGCGTCAAGCAGCGGATAGAGTTCGGCCCAGTATCGCTGGAGCATCTGGCTGACCAGGGTCAGGGCGTTGGCGAGCCCGGGCAGGCCGTCGAGGGCCAGGGCACTTTGCACGAGGAAATGGGTGATGCGCAGGTCTTTGCTGCGTTGCAGGAGCGCCGTGCTCGACTGCTCGATGGCGCGCCACGCCGGTGGTTCGGCCGCTTGCACTGAGTCGCCCATGATGCGCTCGGGTTTACCTTGGGCATCACGCTCCAATTGCAAGAATTGCGCGTCATATTCCAGGTCCTCGCCACAGGGCGAGTTCGCTGAAACAGCGGCGAGCAACAACGACACATCCACCAAATTCGATCTCCTTATCGGCCTGCTGGATAGTCAGGCATCTGTCCCGAAAGTTCCTTCGGAAAGCTCTCATATTTCTTGTTGGCATATACAGCGTGATATCATTGAGCTATCACTTGTAAACAAGAAGTTGTGCATTTTTGGTGTAGTAGTTATAGCTTGTCAAGGTAAGCTATCGGCCCTTTGTTACCGTTGTGACACAATCGTCAAGGCTGTCGACCGCTGAGTCGGACCGTGTGCGTTTTTCATCATTTTGTAGGTAGAATCCGCTAGATTCGGCGAACTGGCTGAAATAGATAGGTTTTTTCCAGGATTCTCATGGCCCTGGCGAGGCCTGGCGCAAGGTGTTTGCGCTGGGTGGCTCGTGCGTGGATGTACTGCAAGGAGGCGCAATGTCGCTGTGTTTGACTATCACTAGTTATCACAAGATCACCCCTGGTCAATGTCCGGAGAAATCCATGGATACCGGGATGATGGCGATTGGCCGTAGTTCCGAGAATGACTGGGTTCTACCTGATCCGGAGCGGCTAGTTTCCTCGAAACATTGCGTTATTCAATACAAGGACGGTCGTTACTATCTGACCGATAACAGTACCAATGGCGTGGAGTTGGTTCAGGCCGGTATTCGTTTGCGTCGAGGTAACAGCGAACCGTTGCAGGACGGCGAAATCATCCGCATCGGTGAGTACGAGATCCGCGTGCGCATCGATTTCAACCTGCAACTGGCCCATGAAAGCCTGTCGGGGGGCGATTCGTCCAACAGTTTCGAAGCGCTGATGGGGCGGGCGGCCGCGGTGCCGGTAGTATCGCCGGTGAACATTCCGGCCGCGCATTTCCAGGGCGGTTCGGCGATGGACACGCTGCCTGATCTGTTCGATTTCCTGGCGCCGTCGAGCGTTCCACCGGCGACCCAGTCGGACCACGTGCCGGCCCAGCAGCATGACTTTCGTCCGCCGACTCCGGTGATCAGCCCGGCCCCGCTGGTCGTGCCGAAAGCGCCGGGTGCGGGGGTGATTCCCGAGGATTGGGATCTGTTCGGCGACACGCCCAAGGCGCCGGTCAGTACGCCGATAGCCATGCCTGTTGCCGAGGCTATCGTCGAGCCGACACCGACACCGACACCGACACCGATTCCCACGCCCACGGTCACGCCGGCAGTGGCCCCGGTTAGTCCGCCGGCCCCCGTGGCGGTGTCGAGCGGTACCGCTCAAGCCGATCTGCTGCAAGCCTTCCTGCGCGGTGCCGGCCTTGACCAGTTGCGACTCGACACCGCCCAGGTGGAGGCGCAGATGGAAGCCATCGGCCGCAGCTACCGGCTGATGGTCGAGGGCCTGATCGATGTGCTGCGGGCTCGTAGCAGTCTCAAGGGCGAGTTCCGCATGCAGCAGACGCTGATTCGCCCGGTGGAAAACAACCCGTTGAAATTCGCCCCGAATGCCGATGAAGCGCTGCTCTTGCTGCTGCGTCACGGCAACCAGGCGTTCATGGCTCCGGACCAGGCGGTCAGCGACAGTTTCGATGACCTGCGGGCGCACCAGATGGCGGTGATGGCTGGGGTGGAGGCGGCGATCAAGCACCTGCTCAAGCGTTTCGAACCGTCGGAGCTTGAGACCCGCATGGGCAAGCCCGGCGGTTTGTCGAACCTGTTCAGCGGTTCGCGCCAGGCCCAGTACTGGCAGCAGTTCACCGAGCTGTACACGAATATTTCCCGTGAGGCCGAAGAGGATTTCCAGGATTTGTTTGGGCGGGAGTTCAGTCGGGCGTATGAGGAACACAGTGCGCGGTTGCGCAAGAGTTTGTAGCTGCGGGGGGTGTCTGAGCGGTGGGAGGCGGGCTTGAGGGCCTCTTCGCGGGCAAGCTCCGCTCCCACAGTAGAACGAGTCGTACGCAGGTTTTGTGTACGGCTCAAAACCTGTGGGAGCGGAGCTTGCCCGCGAAGAGGCCAGTACCGCCACCACAGTTCCAACGGTTGGTCGCAAAACAGGATTTAACGGAAAGTTCATAACGTCATTGAGGACGCAGGATGATTCACCGAGTTTTACTGGCCGCAGCCCTCACGCTGCTGCTCGGCGCATGTGCCAAGGACGCGGCAGCCCCAACCCCAGCGCCCGCCGACGCGCCTGTTGCCGATAGCGCTACCGCTTCTCTGCATTTCCATGCCATTGCCGGGCTCAACCCCGGTGCCGATGGCGTGCCCGCCCCCGTGCGCGTGCGGATTTTCGAGCTGAAGAACAGCGCCAACTTCAACCGCGCCGACTACTTCGCCCTGGCCGACCGCGCCCAGGCGACCCTCGGCGTGGACCTGATCGATCAGGATGAAGTTCTGGTCCAGCCCGGCGAGCAGTTGGACATCGAGCGGGTACTCAACCCCGCGACCCGCCAGGTCGGCCTGGTGGTGGGCTACCGCGAAATCGACCAGGCGCTCTGGCGCACGTTGCTGACCATCGTGCCCAAGCAGCTCAACGACTATCAGATCAGCCTCGATGTGCGCGCCGTGCGCAGCGCCATCGTCGTGACCCCAACCCGCACCGCCCCCTAGGCAAACGGAGAAGCCATGTCCTGGAACAATCGAGTGGTCTGGTCGGAAGGCATGTTCATTGGAACGCAGCACTTCCAGCAGCATGACCGTTATCTGGAAAACCTGATCGACGCGCGCAGCCGGCCCCTGACCGTCGGCGCCTGGGGTTTTTCCGAGCTGCTGATCGACCAGGGCCTGCTGGCCCAGGGCAAGCTGGCCATCGTCTCGGCCCGGGGCCTGCTGCCGGACGGCACGCCGTTCAACATCCCTCACGATGATCTGGCGCCGAGCCCGCTGACCATCGATGCAAGCCTGCGCGACGGCCTGGTCTACCTGGCCTTGCCGCTCAAGCGTGCGGGCTCGCGGGACACCGTCGACGAAGGCGAGGCACTGGGTGGCGCACGTTACCTGAGCCAGGTCCGCGAAGTCCGCGACGACAACGCGCCATTCGAGAACCGCGCGCCGGTAGCCTTGGGTTCGCGGGCCTTGCGCCTGCTGACCGCCGAGGATGGCCTGGGCGACTACGCCGCCATCGGTCTGGTGCGGGTCAAGGAGAAACGCGCCGACCGCGCCCTGGTCCTCGACGACAGCTATGTGCCGCCAGTGCTCGATGTGGCCGCGAGCAAACCGCTGACGGCGTTCCGCAGTGAACTGCTGGGCCTGCTGCACCAGCGTGGCGAAGCCCTGGCCGGGCGGGTGGTGGCCTCGGGCGCCGGCGGTGCCTCGGAGATTGCCGATTTCATGCTGTTGCAACTGGTCAACCGCGCCCAGCCATTGATCAGCCATTTGAACCAGATCAGCCCCTTGCACCCGGAGCGCTTGTACAGCGAACTGGTGAGCCTGGCCGGCGAGTTTTCCACGTTCTCCAGCAGCGCTCGGCGCCCGGCCGCGTTCCCGGTGTATCAACACGACGACCTGGCGTTGAGCTTTGCGCCGGTCATGCAGGCCCTGCGCGAAGCCCTGTCGATGCTGATCGACAGCAAGGCGACGCCGATTCCGATTGTCGAGAAAGCCTACGGTATCCACGTGGCGATGCTGGCCGATCGCAGCCTGATCGACAGCGCCAGCTTCATCCTCGTGGTGCGCGCCGATATCCCCAGCGAAACCCTGCGCGGGCGCTTCGCCCAGCAGAGCAAGGTGGGTTCGGTGGAGCACATCCGCGACCTGGTCAACCTGCAGCTGCCGGGCATCGGCCTGCTGCCGTTGCCGGTGGCGCCGCGGCAGATTCCGTTCCATGCCGGGTCCACCTACTACGAACTCGACCGCGGCAGCGAGCACTGGAAGCAACTGGTGAACTCCGGCGGTTTCGCCTTCCATGTCGCCGGCGATTTTCCCGGCTTGAACCTGGCCTTCTGGGCAATCCGAGGATAAGCCGCGATGAATGCCAATGATGATCCGTCGGGCCAAGCGCTGCCCGCCAACGACCGTACCCAGTTCATGCCGCGTCCCGGTGGCCGGGCGCCGGAGCCCGCCCGCGCCGAACCGGTGGCGCCACTGTCGGTGCCGGCCGCGCCGCTGCCGATCGGTCAGTCCCAAGGCCTGAACCCCTTGGAGAGCGCCGCCGGCCCCTTGCTGGCCTTGCTGACGCGCCTGCGTAACACCATCGCGCACCCGGCGCCGGCCAGCCTGCGGGCGCAGTTGCTGGCTTACCTGCGCCAGTTCGAGGAACGTGCCGAAGGCGCCGGGGTGGCGCGCAACGATGTGTTGCTGGCGCGCTACGCGCTGTGCACGGCCCTTGACGAGGCGGTGCTGAGCACGCCTTGGGGCAGTGCCGGCGACTGGGGCAAGCAGAGCCTGCTGATCACCGTGCACAACGAAGCCTGGGGCGGCGAGAAGGTCTTCCAGTTGCTCGACCATTGCCTGCAGAGCCCGCGCGAGCGCCTGTACCTGCTGGAGCTGTTGTACCTGTGTATCTGCCTGGGCTTCGAAGGCCGTTACCGGGTGATGATCGACGGTCGCAGCCAGCTCGATGCCCTGCGCGAACGGACCAGCGCGGCGATCCGCAGTGCCCGTGGCGAGTATGAGCGCGAGCTGTCGCCGCATTGGCGCGGCCTGACGGTGGTGCGTGATCGCCTGAGTCAGTTCATGCCACCTTGGGTCGGCATCGCCATTGGCTTGGCGCTGTTGCTGGCCCTGCTGTTCGGTCTGCGCCTGAAGCTGGCCGCTGACGCCGAGCCGGTGTTTCGCAATATCCATGCCCTGGGCGAGATCCCGGTGCAGACCATCGACCGTCCGGTGGTACAGCCCAAGGTGGTGGAGCGACCACGTCTGGCCGGTTTCCTCGCCGATGACATCAAGGCCGGCAAGGTCGCCGTGGAAGACAAGGTCGACCGCTCGGTGGTGACTATTCGCGGCGACGAACTGTTCGCCTCGGCCAGCTCCAGCATCGTCGACGACTACCAGCCACTGATGCTGCGCATCGCCGATGCCATTCGCAAAGTGAAGGGCCAGGTGCGGATCACTGGGCACAGTGATAACCGGCCCATCGCGACCCTGCGCTTCCCGTCCAATTGGGCGCTGTCCCAGGCCCGAGCCGAGCAGGTGTTGCAGATCCTCGTGGCGAAGACCGGCCAGCCGGAGCGCTTCGGCGCCGAAGGGCGTAGCGACACCGAGCCGCTGGCTTCGAATGCCACGGCCGAGGGCCGGGCGAAGAATCGTCGGGTGGAAATCACAGTCTTGGCGGAGGGAGTCGAGTGAAGGCGTTTTTCGGTTTTGTCATTCGCTGGGTGATCCCGCTGCTGGGGCTGATCGCCCTGAGCCTGATCATCTGGTTCGTCGGTCCGCTGCTGGAAGTGCTGGTGCCGGAAGGTCGGCGCTGGACGCTGATCGTGCTGATCTTCGCGGTATGGATCGGCTACCGCGTGTTCCGTCTGATCCAGGCCCGGCGCCAGGCAGCCAAGGTCATGCAGAGCCTGGCCGCGGAAACCCCGCCGGACCCCGCCAGTGTCGCCACCGCCGAAGAGTTGGCGACCCTGCGTCAGCGCATGGCCGAGGCCCTGGCGCTGCTCAAGAAAGCCAAGCTCGGCGGCGACGAACGCCGCAACCTCTACGAGCTGCCGTGGTACGTGATCATTGGCCCACCGGGTTCGGGCAAGACCACCGCGCTGGTCAACTCCGGGCTGCATTTTCCCCTGGCTGCGCAGTTCGGCGCCGGGGCGATTCGCGGTGTCGGCGGTACGCGCAACTGCGACTGGTGGTTTACCGACGAAGCCGTGCTGCTGGACACCGCCGGCCGCTACACCACCCAGGACAGCCATGCCCAGGTGGACAAGGCGGCCTGGCTGGGTTTCCTCGATCTGCTGAAAACCCAGCGTTCGCGGCGGCCTATCGATGGTGCCTTTATCGCCATCAGCCTGTCGGACCTGTTGCTCAGCACCGAGGCCGAGCGCGCCGCCCATGCCACGGCGATCCGTGCGCGGATCCAGGAGCTGTATACCCAGCTCGGCGTGCGTTTCCCGATCTACCTGATGTTGACCAAGCTCGACCTGGTGCCGGGGTTCATGGAGTTCTTCGATGCCCTGAGCAAGGAAGAGCGGGCCCAGGTCTGGGGCATGACCTTCGAGCTGGACGACGGCAAGAACGCCGCCGGTCCGCTGGTGCGTTTTCAAGAAGAGTTCATGGGGCTCGAACAACGTCTCAACGCACGGCTGGTGGAGCGTCTGCAACAGGAACGTGACCCGGCGCGGCGCGACCTGATCTACGGTTTTCCGCAGCAGTTCGGCGCGTTGAAGACCTGCCTGGAGGATTTCCTCGACGGCGTGTTCAAGCCCAATGCCTATGAAGATCGCGCCTTGTTGCGTGGGGTGTACTTCACCAGCGGCACCCAGGAAGGCAGCCCCATCGACCGCCTGATCGGTGCCATGGCCCAGAGCATGAACCTGGATCGCCAGCAGCTGGCGCGCCAGAGCGGTAGCGGGCGCAGCTACTTCATCGAGAAGCTGTTCACCGCCGTGGCTTTCGCCGAGCGTGGGCTGGTGGGGGTCAATCCCAAGGTCGAGCAGCGCCGCAAATGGCTGGCTCGCGCGGTGCTGGCGACCACGGTCGCGGTGGTGCTGGTGGTCGGCGCCCTCTGGTGGGTGAGCTTCCGCGCCAACGAGGCCTATATCGCCCAGGTCGACCAGAAGGTCGCGCCCCTGGGCCAGAGCGTGCAGAACCTCAGCCCGGCGCAACGCGAGGTGCTCGCGGTGTTGCCGTTGCTCAATACGGTCAAGCACCTGGCCGGTGATGCGCCGGGCTGGGCCGAAGGCCTGGGCCTGTACCAGGGCGACATGCTTGAAGCCGAGTCCGCCAGCGTCTATCGCAAATTGCTGATCGCGGTGTTCGCGCCGCGCCTGCTGACCCGGGTCGAGGAGCAACTGCACGGCGGCGGCAATTCGGACTTCCTTTACGAGGGCCTGAAAGCCTACCTGATGCTGGCCGACAACGAGCATTACGACCCGCAGTTCATCAAGGCCTGGATCGCCCTCGACTGGGACCGCAGCCTGCCGCGGGATCTGCCGCCGGAGCAGCGCGTGGCCCTGGGCGAGCACCTGCAAGCGCTGTTTGATCGCCGTCCACCGAATGCTCGGTTGGACGAGCGGCTGATCGACGACCTGCGCCGCCAACTGCAACAACTGCCGGTGGCGCAGCGGGTCTATGACCGGGTCAAGCGCCAGAAGCTGCCGGACGGCGTGCCGGACTTCCGTCTGAACGAGGCCGCCGGGCGTGATGCGGCGCTGGTGTTCAGTCGCAAGAGCGGCAAGCCCCTGGGCGATCCGCTGAGCGGCTTCTTCACCGTCAAGGGCTATCGGCAGGCCTTCCTGCTGACCAGCCTGAACCAGGCCAATACCGTGGCCGAAGAACAATGGGTGCTGGGCCGTGACCCGGCCGAACAGCAGAATGTCGCCAGCCTGGCGGCGGATGTGCGGCGCCTGTATTTCCAGGACTACCTGCGCCAGTGGGATGCCTTGCTCGCCGATATCGACTTCGTGCCGATCACCAGCGTGGCCCAGGCCTCCGATGTGCTGCGGGTGATTTCCGGGCCGACCTCGCCGCTGAAGAAGCTGCTGCTGGCGGTGGCCAAGGAAACCGATCTGCAACAGGAAGAACGCTTGCTGGCGGCCCAGGGCAAACCGGTCGAAGGCAATGTCGACCAGCTCAAGCAACGCCTGGGCTCTTTGTTGGGTCAGGAACAGCCGGCGGGCAACAGCGCGCCAGTGGAAACGCAGGACCCGGTGAGCGCGCACTTCGCCGAACTCAATGCCCTGGTCAACAAGGGCGAAGGCGAGCCAGCGGCGATCGATGCCTTGCTGGCGGACCTGAATGCGCTCTATGTGCAGGTCAGCGCCATGTCCGGCGCCAGCGGCGATGCCCTGCTCGGCGAGGCGAAGAACCAGGCCTCGGCCGCCGCCACGCGGGTCAGCCTGAACGCCGAGCGCCAGCCGCCGCTGGTCCAGGGCTTGGTCAAGTCGGTGGTCAGCTCGACCACCAACAGCATGATGGGCGGGGTGCGCAACCAACTGAACGCGGCCTGGACCAGCGAAGTGGTCAACGTCTACCGGCAATCCCTCAGCGGCCGTTATCCGTTGGCCCCCGGCAGTGCCCGGGATGCGACGCTGGAGGACTTCGGCCTGTTCTTCGGGGTCGGCGGGGTGATGGACAACTATTTCCGCAAGTACCTGCAGCCTTACGTCGACACCTCGGCGACCCCTTGGCGCTGGCAGCCGGGGGCGGCGCAGAAACTCGGTATTGCGCCGGGCGTGCTGCAGACCTTCCAGCGCGCCGCGGCGATTCGCGATGCGTTCTTCCGCTCGGGCGGCACCCAGCCGACCGTACGTTTCGAACTCAAGCCGGTGGCGATGGACGCCTCCATCACCCAGTTCCAGCTCGAACTCGACGGCCAGCAGGTCGGCTATGACCACGGCCCGAGCCGGCCGGTGGCGATGCAATGGCCGAACCCCGGCAGCGTCGGCGTGGTGCGTTTGTCGATTTCGCCACCTTCGTCCAGCGGGCGCTCCGCGATCACCCTGGACGGACCTTGGGCCTGGTTCCGTCTGCTGGAGCAATCGGACCTGGTGGCCGGCAATGCGCCGGATCGTTTCAACCTGCGGTTGCGGGTGGACGGCGCGAGCATCTCCTACGAGTTGCGTGCCAGCAGCGCCTTCAACCCTTTCAAGAGCCGCGTGCTCAATGGCTTCAGCCTGCCGGAGCGGTTATGACGACGGTGGGTTTCTACGGCAAGCTGGCCAGTCGCGGCGACTTTGTCAGCCGCGGCCTGCCGCAGAGCTTTATCCAGCCTTGGGATGCCTGGCTGGCTTCGGGGTTGCTCGCCAGCCAGCAGCAACTCGGTGCTGACTGGCTGAACGTCTACCTGGTCAGCCCGCTCTGGCGCTTTGTGCTGGCGCCGGGTGTCTGCGGGCCGGACGCGGTGGCCGGGGTGTTGATGCCGAGCATCGACCGGGTCGGCCGCTACTTTCCGTTGACCGTGGCCCAGTCCCTCGATCCCGGCCACGCCCTGGCGGCGGTGGTCGGCGGCGCGGACGCCTGGTTCGAGCAGGTCGAGGTCCTGTTGCTGGCGACCCTGGAAGAAGGCGCCGGGTTCGAGGTGTTTGATCAGGCGATCGAGGCGCTGGGTGGTCTGCCGTTCGCCAACCGGGCACCCTCCAGCGATTTTGCCGGGTTGCAACGCCTGGCTGCGCTCGATGCGTTGAGCCGCGTCAACGCCCTGGCCGAACAGGCCTGTATCGGCAGCAGCCTCTGGTGGGGACGTGGTTCGCAGCGGATCGAGGCGGGCCTGATGCGCTGCGCGGGTCTGCCGGCGACCGTCGATTTCGGCAGTTTCCTTCTGGGCAAGGGGGCATCGACCTAGATGGCTCACGCACCTGCAATCACTTACCAGTCGGCCAGCTACAGCCATGTCGGCATGGTCCGCCAGATCAACGAAGACGCCTTCCTGGAATTGCCCGGCGCCGGGCTCTGGGTAGTGGCCGACGGCATGGGCGGGCACGCGGCGGGGGACTATGTCAGTAGCCTGATTGTCGACACCCTGCGCCGCATCCCACCTTCGGACTCCCTGGCGGTCTACACCTCGGCCTTGCGTACGCGGCTGGCCGAGGTCAACGCTGCCGTGCGCGAGGAAACCGCCAACCGCGGCGTGGCGATGATGGGCAGTACCGTGGTGCTGTTGGCGGTACGCGGGAGCGAGGGCGTTTGCCTGTGGGCCGGCGACAGTCGCCTGTATCGCCTGCGTGACGGTCAGTTGGAGGGCGTTTCCCGCGATCACAGCTACGTCCAGGACCTGCAGGACAGTGGCCTGCTCAGCGAGGCCGAGGCACGGGTGCACCCACGGGCGAATATCGTCACCCGGGCGATTGGCGTGGAAGCGCAACTGGAGCTGTCGATGGTGCCGTTTCAGGTACTGCCCGGCGACACCTATCTGTTATGCAGCGACGGCCTGAACAAGACCGCCGAAGACGCCGAGATCCGCGATGTACTGGTGCATGCCGACCCCTACGACGTGGTCCGCAGCCTGGTGCACCTGGGCCTGACCCGGGGCGCCCCCGACAACATCACGGCGATTGTCGTCAAAGCCATCTGAAGACCCCCGACACCATGGAAATTCTGATTCCCGGATTCGATATAGGCGAGGAGATTGGCGAAGGCGCCATGGCAACCGTCTACCTGGCGACCCAACGGTCGCTGGAGCGCAAGGTGGCGCTGAAAGTGATGGCGGCCGCGCTGGCCGCCGACTCGACCTTCTGCGAGCGTTTCCTGCGCGAAGGCCGGACCCTGGCGCGGCTGTCACATCCGAACACGGTGACCATCCACGACATCGGCAATGTCGGCGAGCTCTACTACATGGCCATGGAGTACCTGCCCAACGGTACGCTCAAAGAGCGGATCGCGGCCGGGTTGAACCCGGAGCAGGGCCTGGTGTATGTCCGCCAGATCGCTTCGGCCCTGGGCTATGCCCATGCCCTCGGGCTGGTGCACCGCGATGTGAAACCGGCCAACATCCTGTTTCGCGCCGACGGCGCGGCGGTGCTCTCGGACTTCGGTATCGCCAAGTCACTGGATGACCGCACCCAGTTCACCCAGGCCGGGTTTGCCGTGGGCACGCCAAGCTATATGAGCCCGGAGCAGGCCCGGGGGCAGGATCTCGACGGGCGTTCCGACCTGTATGCGCTAGGGGTGGTGCTCTATGAAATCCTGGTCGGCAAGTTGCCTTATATCGGCACCGACGCGCTGTCCACGGCCCTGGCGCACCTGACCGAGCCAATGCCGGAGTTGCCGCTCCAGCATGGGCGCTACCAGGAGATCCTGCGCCAGTTGCTGGCCAAGGACCCGGCGGAGCGTTTCGCCGATGCGGCGGCCTTGCTGCGGGCGCTGGATAACCTGCCGGCGGACAACCTCGACGCGACCCTGGTCCAGCCATTGGCGATTGTGTCGCGGACCCCGACTGCGGCCGGCGATCTGGGCGGGCTGACACCAGTGTCGATCGAGATTCCCACTGCGGCCCCGACACCTGCGCCGACTCCACGACCCGCTGCAACGCCGGTGCTCGACCATTCCGCCGAGTCCGGACAACGGCGCGGCCCGGTGCTGACGCTGGTCGCCGTGGCGGTGGCTGCCGCCCTTGGTTTGGCGGGCGCCGGTTACTGGTGGTTGGGGCGTGACAGTCATCCCGCGACGCCGAGCACGGCGGCGCAGCCTCCGGCAAAAACGCCGTTGGTATCGAATCCACCACCGGCTTCCAACCCGCCGCCGGCCCAGCCGCCCAACGTGACCCAGTCCGTGGCGGCAGATCTCGACGGCGGCCTGCGCCCCTTGTTGATGGCCGGCAAGAAAACCCTGTTCCAGCGGGTCCTGAGCAAGCCCGGGGCGAGTTTTGCCAGCGAGCCGGGGGCCAGGTCGGACAAGCCACTGCCGGCGTTCTCGGTGCTCTACGTGTACCAGCGCAAGACCGTCGATGGCAGCACCTGGCTGCGGGTCGGCGCGGCCAGCGACGGGCGCAGTGAAGGCTGGTTGCCGCAGGACGCGGTCAGCGACTGGAAACAGAGCCTGGTCCTGAAATTCACCGAACGTTCCGGGCGCGCGCCGGTGATGTTCCTGCGTGATGCCGCCGATATCGACAAGTTGCTGGCCAACCCTTCGGCGGCGAAAAATCTGCTGCTCAATGCGCAGAAAAATCCGCAGGACGACCAGCGTGTCCTGGCCCTGGAACCGGCGGCCAGCGCGGTACCACAGAACCAGTTCTACCTGCTGCCGATTTTCGATTCGCGCGAAAGCCTGGATGAAAACGGCCAGTCGGTTCAGTTGCTCAATGTCGCCTCCATCGACCCCGGCAGCACGCCGAAAGCCCTCGGCAACGGTGGCGCCCCGGCCGTTGCGGCCGACACATTCCGCACGGCCATCGTGCTGGTGGTGGACACCACGGAGTCGATGCAGCCGTATATCGATCAGGTCCGCGACGTGGTCCACGAGCTGCAAAGCCAGATTGCCCAGCGTGGCGAGTTGGACAGCGTGAGCTTCGGCCTGATCGGCTTTCGCAACAATATCCAGAAAACCCCGGGCCTGCAGTACCTGACCAAGACCCTGGTGACCCTCGACCAAGGCCGCGACCCGGAGCGCTTCCTGGAGTTGGCGCGGGATGTGAAAGCGTCGACGATCTCCAGTCATTCGTTCAACGAGGACTCCTTCGCCGGGGTCATGCAGGCGGTCGACGGCATGGACTGGTCGGGCTACGGCGGCCGGCTGATCCTGCTGGTCACCGATGCCGGTTCGTTGCGCAAGAACGACCCCTACAGCAGCACCAAGATGAACGAAGCGGAGATCCGCCAGGCCGCGCTGGGCAAGCAGATCAAGATCTATGCGCTGCACCTGCGCAGCGATGCCGGGAAGAAGAACCATGCCTTCGCCGAGCAGCAGTACCGGACCCTGACCGCCGATGCCAACCCGCAGATCGGCGACCTGTATATCCCGGTCCAGGGCGGCGACGTGCACAAGCTGGGCGAGCGGGTCGGCGAGATCGGCTCGGTGTTCGCCAACCTGGTGCACCAGGTGCGCAGCAACCAGACCCAGGCCGTGCCGCTGTTGGCAGCGTCGCCGAGCCTGGCGGACAAAACGGCGGCCATCGGTTATGCGATGCACATGGATTTCCTTGGCCACAAGGCCGCCAGCCAGGCGCCGCAACTGGTCAGCGCCTGGACCGCCGACCGCGACCTGACCAACCCGGCGCTGCCGGCGTTCCAGGTCTGCGTGATGCTGACCAAGCTGCAGCTCAACGAGCTGCAACAGTCGCTGAAACTGATCGTCGAGGCGGCGCGCAAGACCCAGACCTCGCCCAAGGATTTCTTCCAGGAAATCGCCAGCGCCAGTGCCTACATGAGCCGCGATCCGCAGGCCTTGCGCAAGGGCGGCAACCTGGCCGACGGCGGCATTCTCGGCGAGTACCTGGAAGGCCTGCCGTACCGCAGCAAGTCGCTGAACATGACCCAGGACCTCTGGCTGTCGCTGAGCGTGGCCGAGCAGGAAGACTTTATCGACGAACTGGACTCGAAGATCCGCCTCTACGAAACCTTCCACAACGATGTGGCCAACTGGGTCCGGTTCGGCGATGCCGAGCCGGGTGACGCGCTGTACCGCGTGCCTTTGTCGACGTTGCCGTGATGATCAGTCTGCGCGAGGTGCGCAAGACGCGGGGCGAGGGCGCCCAGCGCTACAGCCTGGAGGTGCCGCGTCTGAGCCTGGTACCCGGCGCGCAATGGGCGGTGGTCGGGCCTAGCGGTTGTGGCAAAAGCACCTTGCTCGATCTGTTGGCGCTGGTCTTGGCGCCGGACCGGGCCGGGTTGTTTGTTTTCGACGATTCGGCGGGGGCGCAGGATATCGCCGCGCTTTGGCGCCAGGGCCAGCACGAGCGCCTGGCGACCCTGCGCAGCCAGCAGCTCGGCTATGTGCTGCAGACCGGCGGCCTGCTCGGCTTTCTCGATGTGCGCGGGAATATCGCCTTGTCGCGTCGACTGTTGGGCCTGAAGGAGGACGGCAGCGTCCAGCGGCTCGCCGAGCAGCTGGAGATCGCCGATCAGTTGGACAAGAAGCCCCAGGCGCTTTCCGTCGGCCAGCGCCAGCGGGTCAGTTGTGCCCGGGCGCTGGCCCATGGGCCACGGCTGCTGCTGGCCGATGAACCGACCGCCGCCCTTGATCCGCTGAATGCCGGGCGGGTCATGCAATTGCTGTTGAACCAAGCCCGGGAGCAGGGCGCCTGTTGCGTGATTGCGACCCACGACGAAGCCCTGGTGCGCGAACTGGGTGTGCCGGTGTTGCGCATCGCCTGCCGGCGCGATGGCGATGGCGGCGTCACCGCGACCCTGGAGGTGACGCCATGACCCGCGCTGTCCTGGTCGCCAGCCTGGCCTGGCAGGATTATCGCGTCGACTGGCGGCTGTCGGCTTGCGCGGTGTTGGCGCTGGTGGCGGTGATCGCGCCGTTGCTGGTGCTGTTCGGCCTCAAGTTCGGCCTGGTCAGCAGCCTCACCGAACGCCTGGAGCGTGACCCGACGGTGCGCGAGATCATTCCCCTTGGCGGCGGGCGCTTCAGTGCGGCGTTTATCGCCGGGCTGGGGCGGCGTGAGGATGTCGCCTTTGCCCTGCCGCGGACCCGGCAGATCGCCGCGACCGCCGACCTGTCAAGCAGCGCCCAGGACCCGGTGGTCAACGTAGAAATGTTGCCCACCGCCGATGGCGATCCATTGCTTGGCAGCGTGCCCGCGCCAGTGGGCCTGGCGGCGATGCTGCTCAGCCAGACGGCGGCGGAGAAGCTCGGGGTGAAGGCCGGCGATTGGTTGCAGGTGTCTTTCGGCCGGCAAGTGGCCGGTCGCCTGGAAAGCCGCCACACGCAGATCCAGGTGCAGGCGGTGCTGCCGCTGGAAGCGTTCGAACGTGATGCGTTGTTCGCCCCTTTGGGCCTGCTGGAGGCCGCCGAGGATTATCGCGATGGCCGTGGCGTGCCGGTGCTCGGCTGGGCCGGCGAGCCGGCGGGCACCGCCGCGCAGCGGGTCTATCCGGGGTTTCGCCTGTATGCCCGCGGGCTGACCGATGTCGAGCCGCTGCGGCGTTATTTTGCCGAGCGCAACCTGCTGGTTTCGACCCAGGCCCAGGCCATCGCCCAGGTGCAGTCGCTGAGTCGCAACTTGTCCATCGTGTTCTGGGTGATCGCCAGCCTGGCGCTGGTGGGGGCCTTCGCGGCGATCTTCGCCGGTGCCCTGGCGGCGGTCGAGCGCAAGCGCCGCGAGTTGTCGGTGTTGCGCTTGCTCGGTCTCGGCACTGCCGCGCTGTTGCTGTTTGTGGTCCTGCAAGCGCTGTACAGCGGCCTGCTGGCGGCGTTGTTGAGCGGTGTGCTCTACAGCGCGGCGGAGTGGGGCCTGAACCGTTTATTCGTGCAGGCGGCCGGCGAGTACGCCAGCCACCTGCTGTTGCCGCATTACCTGCTGGCACTTTTCAGCGTGTTGGCGGTCTGTGCTCTGGCTGCCGCCCTGGGGGGCTGGCGCGTGGCGCGGATAGAAGCTTCGGAAGGAATCAGAGATGTATAAGTTGCGCAGCGCGGCCCTGGCGGTTCTCGTCGCTTCCCTGTGCCTGGGTTCCTGGGCGCGGGCCGATGAGGACAGCGAAAAGCTCGACAACCCCAAGCCCCTGGCCGATGACATCAGCCTGCCGCTGCCCTGCGAGGGCGAGCTGGTCTTTCGCGCGGTCTATGTGTTGGCGCGCGGTACCCTCGACGACCGTGAGATCAGCCTTGGCTATCCGTTCAGCGAGGACGAACCGGGCTACAAGCAGTCGTTTATTTCCGGCTATCGCCGCGACTTTATCAACGGTCAGTTCACCCTCAAGGACCTGCCCGGCGCCTGGCAGAAATCGATTGCCCCGACCTTGCCGAAGACCGATGCCGACTCGCCGCTCAAACCGATGTTCTATTTCATCGGCAAGTACCCGGTGACGGCGCGCCAGTACGCCCTGGTGATGGCCCAGGCCCCCGCCCTGGCCAGCGGCGAACCGGCGCCGGCCTGCGATGCACCGAGCGGTGTGGCCGGGCGCTTGCCCAAGGTCAAGGTGTCGCGTTTCGACGCCGAGCGTTTCTCGGCGGTCTACAGCGCCTGGTTGATGAAGTATCACCGTGACCTGCTGCCGGTCAGCGGCCGTGGCTCGGCGGCCGAGGACGGCGGTTTGGGTTTTGTCCGCCTGCCTACCGAGGTCGAGTGGGAGTTCGCGGCCCGTGGTGCCCAGGCGGTCAGTCGCCAGGACCTGGAAGGGCGCTTGTTCCCCCGGCGGGTAGCGGGTAGCGACAGCGATGGGCCGCTGTCCGACTACGCGGTGTTCAACCAGGTGGCCGGCGGCACCGGTCAGGCGGCACGGCTGATGCCGATTGGCACCAAGTTGCCCAACCCCATCGGGATGTTCGACGTGATCGGCAACGCCGCGCAAATGGTCCAGGAGTCGTTCCAGCTGGTGCATGCCGGACGCCGTCAGGGCACCTATGGCGGTTTCGTGGTCAAGGGCGGCAACTACCTGGAAGGTGAAGGCACGCTGTTTACCGGCATGCGCCGCGAGTATCCGTTGTTCGCCGCCGATGGTACCGAGCAGAGCAACGAGACCACCGGTTTCCGCGTGGCCGTCGGCGCGCTTTCGGCGCCGCGTTCGCGCTACAAGGAACTGTTCAGCCAATGGCAGCAGGAAGGCCGACTGGCGTCCCTGACCGACGCCATCGACGATGCCCAGGACCCGACCAAGCGCCTGGATGGGATCATTTCCGCCAGCACCGATCCGAAGCTGCAGGCCGAGTTGGGGCTGGTCAACGAAGAGCTCAAGCGCAACGTCTCGTTGATCGCCCGCCAGCGTGAAGAAGCCGCCGGCAACCTGATCCAGTCGGCGGCCCTGGTGGCCGAGACCGTGAATAACTACAACATTCGCCTGACCAATCTGAAGAAGAGCCGCCAGCAGGCCGTGGATGCCAAGGACGAGACCGCCGCCAAGCTGTTCGCCGTGGCCATCGAGAACGGCAGCAGTGCGCTGGATGGCGCGGTGGCGATCTATATCGACAACCTGGCCACGGCCACGCGCTACACCGATGCGGTGATCCAGGCGCAGTTCCAGCGGGTCAAGGAAGAACTCAATCGCAAACCCGTGCTCGGCAATAGCCTGGTCGCACGGGCCACCTTGTTCGTTCGTCATGTCGGGGATTACCGCAAGCAACAGCGGGCCGATCCGGCGGCGATCTTGAAAGCGTTACTCGCGTCGACCGCCCAGCAGTCATGAGCGGTCGGTATCCGGCGAGTGTAGAGGGGACTCGGACGGCAGGGTGCCGTACCGGGCAAGTCAAACCAAAAAAGGGAACATGAACATGATCTTCTCCAGCAAACCCCTTGTTTCGACCTCCAAGTGCCGTGCCGCGTTGTGGGTTGCCGCCGGATTCAGCACCGTGCTGATGGGCGGTTGCGCCACTTCGCCGACCTCGAAAGTCGGCGCGACCACCAAGGTCGAGTACTACCCGACCTGCTACGAGCCGGTGCAGCACCTGCGCGCCACTGACTCGGACATGACCAAGTCCGTCGCCACTGGCGCGGTGCTTGGTGCGTTGGGCGGTGCGGCCCTTGGCGCGCTGACCGGCGACGACTCCGCCAAGCGCGGGCGCAATGCGGCCATCGGCGCGGCTGGCGGCGCGTTGGTGGGTGGTGCGGCGGGCTACTACACCGAGAAACAGAAGCAGATCACCGATGACAACCAGCGCATCGGCTCCTATGCCCAGGACATCAACAAAAGCGCCGCCGACATGGATCGCAACACGGCCTACGCCAAGGCCTCGCAGAGCTGCTACCAGCGTGAGTTCGCCAACCTGGTCTCGGCGCGCAAGGCCAAGACCATCGGCGACGCCGAAGGCCGCAAGCGCCTGGCGGAAATCGTCTCGGGCCTGAAAGAGTCCAATGACCTGATCGTCGCCGTGAACGGGCGCGCCTCCGAAGACCTGAACAACTACACCCAGGCTTACGAGAAGGACCTGCAGCAGGTCGGCGTACAGCGTACCGACGTGGTCACCGTGGCGACCGCCGACACCAACCCGGTTGTCGCGCCGACCACCACCAAGGGCAAGAAGGTGAAAGTGGCGAAGAAGCCGGTGCTACCGACCGTGCCGAAAGAAGCCGTGGCCACCGAGAAGACCCTGCAGGACGCCAATGCCAAGAAAGCCGCGAGCCAGGACGTGGCCACCAGCGGTCAGTCCCAGGTCAACAGCATGTGCAAGAACCCGGACCTGGGCGATTGGGCACCGGTTCCTTGCCCGAACGCGTGATGGACGGATCGTCTGACAATTTGTCGGTATAAGCGTTAAACGCCAGTCGATCTCCCGGGTAAAACGGGAGATCGGTGGCGTTCTTCAAGTAACGCGCTACACTGCGCCGGCTGTTTATCTTTTCTGCCGAGGCTGTGTGCATGAAATTTCGTTTTCTTCTCTGGGCACTGGGTCTGTTGATGGCCCGGGCCAGCCGTAAAAACCCCGCCTTCCAGCAGCAATTGGCCGACAAGGGCCTGGTGTTCCAACTGCAGACGCTCGACGGCAAGGTCGCCCGTCACTTTATCGTCAAGGATCAGCGCATCAGCAGCCAGTCCGGGGTGTATCCGGAGCCGGCGTTTGCCATCGCCTTCAAGGACGCCGCCTATGGCTTCGCCACGTTGCAGGCGAAGAACAAGCAACTGGCGTTCATGACGGGGATTCAGGACAAGTCGATCCAGATCAAGGGTAATCCGGCGCTGGTGATCTGGTTCCAGGGCTTGATGAAGTACCTCAAGCCGCGGAAGAAGGCCTGAGCTGCAGGTGTCTTGCGCAACCTTGTGGGAGCCGGCTTGCCGGCGATGAGGTCTTCAGGTTTTGCGCTGGCTGTGCGGGCGCCATCGCTGGCAAGCCAGCTCCCACAGGTTCAGCGTCGATCACAGATTGTGTAGACGCCCCGGACACTGTAGGAGCCGGCTTGCCGGCGATAGCGGTGTTCCAGGCGCCGCTTTAGCCCTGGCTGAACTGCGAAGCCAGTTCGCGCAACAGCACTTCGGCTTCCAGCACCTTGTTCACCACATCATCGGCCTTGTCGCGGGTCAGTCCCAGGCGCTCAAGCAAGGCATCCGGAATTTCTTCGTCGGGGCCCGAGCCGATATTGCGGCTGCGCAGCAGGCGCACGGCCAGGCACACCAGGTTCGGATAGGCGGCATAGTCGCCGTCGTAGCCCGGGTCATGCTGGAAGCGCAGCGCGGTGGACAGTTCCTCCGGCATATCCCAATAGCGCATCAGCCAGGCCCCGATCTGCTCGCGGCTGATGCCCAGCAAATGCTGCTCGATATAGCTGTGGCACAGGTGCGGGTTGACCTCCAGGTGTCGGCAGATCAGCGAGAAATGCGGCGGGAAAACATGGGCCAGCAGCAGGTAGCCGAAGTTGTGCAGCAACCCGGCCAGGTAGGTCAGGCCGGCTTCCGGGCGTTGGGCGCGCGGCATGGCACGGGTCAGGCCTTCGATCACCGCGGCGGTGTAGATCGATTGCTGCCAGTAAGGCGTGCTGTGTTGCGGGTGGTCCTTGGGCAGGCTCAGGGTCTTGCCCAGGGCCAGGCCCAGCGCCAGGTTGATCACCAGATCGAAACCGAGCACGCGGACAATCGCGTCTTCCACCGAACGGATCTTGCCCGGCGAGGCGTAGTAGGGTGAAGCCGCCCAACTCACCACCTGGGCCGCCAGCGACGGGTCGGTTTCGACCACGCCGGTGATGTCGTCGATGGTCGCGTCGGGGTCGACCCGCAGCTTGATGATCTTTTGCGCGGTTTCCGCCAGTGGCGGAATCTCGATGGTCGCTTCCAGACGCTGCTGGATCCTCCGCGCGGTGAAGGCTTGCACGGCCTGGGTGATTTCCTCGCGGTCATCGTGCGGGCGGTCGAGGTTGGGGCGGATATCGGCCACGGACTCGCCGAAACTGGCGGCGCTGGCCTTGCTCAGCATGCTCTTGAAGTCGTCGCTGGAGATTTCCAGCAGCAGCCCGGCTTCGCCAGAGTCGATCAGCAGGTTCGGTTCACGCAGCAACTGCTCTTCGTACAGGCACGGTGAGCTGGTCAGTCCAGGCAGGCCCGGCAGCAGGTGCAGGTTGTGTTTGCCGAGCATGCGCTCCATGCGTTCGGTGGGCACCGCTGTCAGGCGCCGGCCGGTCAATTCGGTCAGGCGATTGAGATCGAGCAGTTGGTCCTGGGGAAACAGGACCATGAGTGCGCCGACTGCATCGTCGAGCAGCACGGCCTGGACCTTGCGCGCGGCCGGCAGACCAAGGTGGTCCGGGACCTCGCTATAGCGGATGGCGAGCTTGTCGAGCAGCAGCCGGACCACAGACGGGGTGTGCGGGGTTGCATCGATGAAGGCAACTTCTGTCATGGTCTGTATCCGGGTTCCTACAATTTCCCCAGTATAACCAGCTTGGCCGCCCTAATGGTCCATAAACTGTGAGGTCTATCACACTTGGCCGTATTGCTGGCCGTGGCGCAGCCAGCGCTCCAGGAGCGGGCTGACATGCTGCGGCCAGCGTGTCATCAGGGCTTGCGCGGCATCGCGGACCGCTGGCAGCAGGTCGGCGTCGCGCATCAGGTCGGCGACCTTGAATTGCAGGAGCCCGGTCTGGCGAGTGCCGAGCATTTCCCCGGGGCCGCGCAGCTCCAGATCCTTCTCGGCGATGATGAAGCCGTCGTTGGTCTCGCGCATGATACCCAGGCGTTGGCGCCCGATCTGTGACAGCGGCGGATGGTAGAGCAGCACGCAGTGGCTGGCGGCGCTACCGCGACCGACCCGGCCACGCAGTTGGTGCAGTTGCGCCAGGCCCAGGCGTTCGGGGTTCTCGATGATCATCAGGCTGGCGTTGGGTACGTCGACGCCGACCTCGATCACCGTGGTCGCCACCAGCAGTTGCAGGGCGCCGGCCTTGAATTCGGCCATCACCGCCGCCTTTTCCGCCGGTTTCATGCGGCCGTGGATCAATCCGACGCGCAATTCACCGAGGGCCGCGGTGAGCTCTTCGAAGGTGGTTTCGGCGGCCTGGCAGGTGAGCTCTTCGGACTCTTCGATCAAGGTGCAGACCCAATAGGCCTGGCGGCCTTCGGCGCAGGCGGCCCGCACCCGCTCCACCACTTCGAAACGCCGACTGTCGGTCACCAGCACGGTGTTCACCGGCGTGCGGCCTGGCGGCAGTTCGTCGAGGATCGAGGTATCGAGGTCGGCATAGGCGCTCATGGCCAGCGTCCGTGGGATGGGCGTGGCAGTCATGATCAACTGGTGCGGGCACATCCGCCCGCCGACGCCTTTCTGGCGTAGCGCCAGGCGCTGCTGGACGCCAAAGCGGTGCTGTTCGTCGATGATCGCCAGGGCCAGGTTCTTGAACTGCACTTCGTCCTGGAACAGCGCGTGGGTGCCGACCACCATCGGCGTACCGCTGCTGATCTGCTCCAGGGCGGCGACGCGGGCCTTGCCCTTGAGCTTGCCGGCCAGCCAGGCAGTTTCGATGCCCAGCGGTGCCAGCCAGCGCTGGAAGTTGAGGAAGTGCTGTTCGGCGAGGATCTCGGTCGGCGCCATCAGGGCCACCTGGTAACCGGCTTCCAGGGCCTGCAAGGCGGCCAGGGCGGCGACCACGGTCTTGCCGGCGCCAACATCGCCCTGGATCAGGCGCAGCATTGGTTCCGGCTGGCTGAGGTCGTAGGCCACTTCGTTGCCGACCCGTTGCTGGGCGCCGGTCGGCGGGAAACCGAGGTTGGCGAGAAACTGCCCGGGCAGCCGTTGCGCTCTCGGCAGGGCCGGTGCGCGCAGGGCTCGCAGGCTTTCGCGCAGGCGTTGCTGGGACAACTGATGCGTCAGCAATTCTTCGAAAGCCAGGCGGTGTTGGGCCCAGTGATGGCCGAGGGCGAGTTCATCGACGTCGGCATCCGCGGGCGGCTGGTGCAGGTAGCGGATGGCTTCGTCCAGCGGTGCCAACTGGTAGTCGCGGGCCAGTTCCTGCGGCAGCCAGTCCGGCAGGCTGCGCGGGCCGAGCATTGCCAGGCTTTGCAGGCAGAGCTGACGCAGGCGTTGCTGGGTCAGACCTTCGGTCAGCGGGTAGATCGGCGTCAGGGTGCTGTCCACCGGCGGCGGTTCGTCGCCGCTGATGGCGCGGTATTCCGGGTGGTAGATTTCCAGGCCGGAGGCGCCGGGGCGGGCTTCGCCATAGCAGCGCAGGTGGGTGCCACGCTTGAGGCCGTCCTTTTGCGCGGTGCTGAAATGGTAGAAGCGCAGGCTCAGGCTGCCGGTGCCGTCGTTGAGGCGCACCAACAGGCTGCGGCGCTTGCCCATGACCACGTCGGCGCCGCTGACCACGCCTTCGATCACCGCGTCCTGGCCCGGGCGCAAGGCACCGATGGGCACCACGCGCGTGCGGTCCTGGTAGCGCAGGGGCAGGTGGAACAGCACGTCCTGGATATTCTCCAGGCCGACCTTGGCCAGCTTCTCGGCCATGGCCGCGCCGACGCCCTTGAGCGCCGTGACCGACACTTGCGACAGTTCAGCCACGTCGATCAGCTCGCTACGGGAGGTTTGACCACCGAGCACAGGCGGATCGAGTCAGCGAGGATTTCAATCGCCTTGGGCCGCGGGAAGCTGGCGCGCCAGGCGATGGCCACGGTGCGGAACGGCACCGGTGGCGTCAGCGGACGCACTTCGATCACGCCAGCGGCGTAGTGATGGCTGTCCACCGCCGACAGCGGCAGGACCGAAATGCCCAGGCCAGAGGCGACCATGTGGCGGATGGTTTCCAGGGAACTGGACTCAACCGTGGTGTGCTTGGCGGCGTCGCCGCCCTTGCCCAGGGTCGGACAGGCTTCGAGGACCTGGTCGCGGAAGCAGTGGCCTTCGCCCAGCAGCAGCAGGCTCTTGTCGTTGAGCAGGGCGCTGTCGATGGTTTCCTTCTTGGTCCAGGGGTGCGAGGCCGGCATCAATACGTAGAACGGCTCGTCGTAGAGCGGTAGGGTCAGCACGTCGGCTTCATTGAACGGCAGGGCGATGATCACCGCGTCCAGTTCGCCGTTGCGCAGCTTGTCGCGCAGCACGTGGGTGAAATTTTCCTCGATGTACAACGGCATCTGCGGGGCGACCCGGTGCAGTTGCGGGATCAGGTGCGGGAACAGGTAGGGGCCGACGGTGTAGATCGCGCCGACTTTCAGCGGGGCGGTCAGCTGGTTTTTCCCGGCCTGGGCCAGTTCACGGATGCCTTGGGCCTGTTCAAGGACCTTCTGCGCCTGGGCAACGATGGTTTCGCCGACGGGGGTCAGGCGCACGGCACTCTTGCTGCGCTCGAAAATCAGCACACCGAGTTCGTCCTCGAGCTTTTTCACGCCTACCGACAGGGTCGGCTGACTGACGTGACAACGCTCGGCCGCGTGGCCAAAGTGTTGTTCCTGGGCAAGAGTGACGATATAGCGTAGTTCTGTAAGAGTCATAGCGAGCGTCCATGAGGTTGCCGGGCCAAGCATAACGGCTGCAATCGATAGACGCACGTTATCAGACGCAGGAAGAACGACGATTGTCGTTCATGTCGGTTTTAGTGGGTTTTTGTGCGGGTGATAGGACGCGAAACTGTGGAGGGCGGAGCTTTTGTGGGAGTGGAGCTTGCCCGCGAAGAGGCCGTCAAGACCGCTAAAAGCTTCGTGGGCAAGCTCCGCTCCCACAGCAACCCTGCTCCCACCAGGCGCCAGGCCTGCTGTTGTGCGGTTCCCGCCTGTTTACAGGCGCCTAGCGGGAGCGCTTGTCGATGGAGTAGACGAACGGCGCGACGATCTCGATGCTGCCGTTGGTCAGCATATCGGCCGGCGGCTTGGGCAGCGGTTGGGCGCGACGGATCATTTCCAGGGTGGCCCGGTCCAGATCAGCGTTGCCCGAACGGCCCACCAACTCATACGAAAGCACCTTGCCTTCGGCATCGACCACGAAGCGCAGACGGTTCAGACCTTCCTTGCCGCGTGATTGCGCCGCCGGCGGGTACTTCTTGTACTTGCCCAGGTGGGCTAGCAAGGTGCCTTCCCAACTGGCTTTCGCGGCGACCTGCTGGGGCGCAGGGCCTGGCGCCGGCGCCGCGGATTTTTCCGCTGGCGCCTGGGTTGGCGGCGTGTCGGCGGGTTTCTCTTCGGTCGGTTTTTCCTTCACCGGCTCCGGTTTCACCTGCGGCTTGGGCGGCTGTGGCTTGGGTTTCGGCTTGACCGGCTTGGGCACCGAAATCGTCGGTTTCGGTGCTTCGGCCAGCTTGGGCAACGGCAACTCTTCCACGGGCGCGGGCGGCGGTGGCGGGGTGAGCACCTTGGGCGGTGCTGGCGGCGGCGGGGCTGGGGGCAGTGGCGCCAGTTCGACCATCATCGCCTGGGGTGGCAGCTCGATGGGCTTGGACACCGACCAGTTCAGCGTGGCGATGATCGCCAGCGCATGAATGCCCAGCACCAAGCCCAGGCTGGCGCCGTAACGCGTCAGCTTTTGGCGGGTATTGGTCATTGCTTGGCTGCCGTCTCGAGCCCGACCAGGCCGACCTTCAGGTAACCGGCGGCGCGCAGGGCATCCATCACGCGCATCAGGTCGCCGTAATCCACGCCTTTATCGGCCTGGAAGAAAATGGTCGTGTCCTTCTTGCCGTGGGTCCGGGCGTCGAGGGTCGGGCCCAGGGCCTCGGCCTTGACTTCGTCTTCACCGAGAAACAGACGCTGGTCGGCCTTGACGCTGAGGAACACCGGCTTTTCCGGTCGCGGTGCCGGCTTGGCGCTGGAGGCGGGCAGGTCGACCTTGATGTCGACGGTGGCCAGGGGTGCGGCGACCATGAAGATGATCAGCAGTACCAGCATCACGTCGATAAACGGCGTGACGTTGATTTCGTGGTTTTCGGCGAGATCGTCGCCGCCTTCGTTCAAATGCAGGCCCATGGCTGATTACCCCACTTTCACCATATGCGGCGTTTGCGTGGAGCGCTCGGGCGGCAGGTGGTCGAGGTCGCGGCTGACCAGCAGCAGGACCTGGGCCGAAGCGTCGGAGACCTGGGCCTTGTAACCGGCGATGGAGCGGGCGAAGACGTTGTAGATCACCACGGCCGGGATGGCCGCGACCAGGCCCAGGGCGGTGGCCAGCAGGGCTTCGGCGATCCCCGGGGCGACCACGGCAAGGTTGGTGGTCTGGGTCTTGGCGATACCGATGAAGCTGTTCATGATGCCCCACACGGTACCGAACAGGCCGACGAAGGGCGCGGTGGAACCGATGGTGGCGAGCACGCCGGTGCCGCTGCTCATATTGCGACCGCAGGCGGCGACCAGGCGCTCGAGGCGGAAGCTGACACGCTCCTTGATGCCTTCTTTCTCGCGGCAGTTGACCGACAGGCGAATTTCTTCCAGGGCGTCATGCACCAGCAGGTGGGCAAGGGTGCCCTGCTGGTTGGCGGTGTCGCTGGCTTCCTTGAGGGTGCGGGCCTTTTTCAGGGCGAGCGTCTCACGGCGCAGGCGACGCTTGGCGCCCAGCAGTTCGAAGCCTTTGGCAATCCAGAGGGTCCAGGTGATGATCGAGGCGATGGCCAGGCCGATCATCACGATCTTGACGATGATGTCGGCGTTCTTGTACATGCCCCAAGGGGACAGGTCGTGGGCCATGCCCAGGCTGTTGTCTTCGGCCGGCAGGGCGTCGGCATCCGTAGCGTCGCTCGCTGTGGCATTCTCGGCCTGGAGCGGAGTCATGGCGGTTGGGGTGGCGACAGGTGCGGCATGATCGACCGGGGTCGGGGCGACAGCCGCCGCTGGGGCGTGCGCTGCTGCTTCATCGGCGAATGTCACGGTCGGCGCCAGCACCAGGCTGAGCAGCAAGACCGCTGTCGAGCGCCAGGCGCGCGATGAGCTGTGGGGCAGGGGTGACGAAGCGAGGCGTTTATTGCGTGTCATGCTGGCCGGACCTGAGAGAAGATATGAAGAGGGTCTTGTCCTTCCAGGCCTCGTGGGGCCGAGAACATTGGGTTGTGCATTATTGCAAATACTTCTTGTTAACAAAAGCAATAGCTTCTCTTTTTTTCTTCCATTGCTAATTGCTGGTCAATTTCCAGCGCTGGTTCGTGGCTTTTTTCCTGGAGATCCGTGATGTCTGCTCCTTCTGTTCTGATTGCCGGTTGCGGCGATGTCGGTAGCCGCCTGGCGACGCAGTTGCTCGCTCAAGGTTGGCGGGTACATGGCCTGCGCCGTTCGGTCGCGCGTTTGCCGGAGGGTGTCCTGGGGGTGGCGGCTGATCTGTTCGTCGAGCAACGACCCGCTACCTGGCCGGACGGCCCGCTGGATTACCTGGTGTATTGCGCCGCCGCGACCGAGCACGATGAGGCCGGTTATCGAGCAGCCTACGTCGATGGTTTGCGGCATGTATTGAGTTGGCTCAGGCAGTCGGGCCAGCAGCCGCGACGCCTGCTGTTCGTATCCAGCAGCAGTGTGTATGTACAGCAGGCGGGCGAGTGGGTCGACGAGACGGCACCGACCGAAGCCGACGGCTATTCCGGGCGTTTGATGCTGGAGGCCGAGCAGGTAGCGTTGGACAGCGGCATTCCGGCGACCCGGGTGCGCCTGACCGGCATCTACGGTCCGGGTCGCGAGTGGTTGTTGACCCAGGTCCGGCGCGGTTATCGGGTGGCGGTCGAGCCGCCTTTATATGGCAATCGGATTCACGTCGACGATGCGGCCGGGTTGTTGGCGTTCCTGTTGGAGGCTGATCATGCCGGGAAGGCACTGGAGGACTGCTACATCGGTGTTGATGATGCGCCGGCGCCGTTGGCCGAGGTGGTGGGCTGGCTGCGCGAGTACTTGGGGGTGACCGAGTGGGCGGAGGATGCCAGCGTGCGCCGCACCGGCAGCAAGCGCTGCAGCAATGCACGGGCGCGGGCCCTGGGTTGGGCGCCGCGTTATCCGAGTTTCCGCGAGGGCTATGCGGCGATTCTTGAAGGCCGTTGCTAGTTGAAGCGAAACCCGCCCGTGTAGGAGCCGGCTTGCCGGCGATGGCGGCCGTAAGGCCGATGCAAGGCTCAAGGGCCTCATCGCCGGCAAGCCGGCTCCCACAGGGTGTGCGGCACGGCGCGTAGGATTATTTCTCCAGCAACCACTGGCGAGGGCCCGGGTTGAGCTGCGGCTGTTCATCGGGCTGGGCCGAGTTCAGCGCCTGGAAGATTTCCAGTTGCTTGCCCTTGCGCACGAAGATCCAGGCGGCGCCCTTGCTGCCTTGCTGCAACCAGATGCTGTCGTTCTCACCGCTCATGGAGGCGCAATCGCCAGCCAGGCACAGTGCATAGCGGTCGGCGCCGGGCAGGCCTTCGAGGCGTCCGTCCGCGAGGAATTTCACCTGGCCGCCTTCGCCCGGGCCGTTGCTGATCTTCCAGTCGCCACCCATGTAGGCTGCGTACAAGGCCTGTTCGAAGCTGGCGCCCACCGGGGCGTTGGCCGGTAGTTCGGTTTCGGCGCGCACGAACGGCTGTTCAGGCTCCGAATCGCTGGCGCCCTGGATCAGTTCCTTGCCGTCGCGGGTCAGTGCAGTACCGGCGCTGCCATAGAAATCGACATGCCATTGCTTGCCGTCCGCGCGTACATGACCCTCGGGGCGCTCGAAACCGTTGCTGTAGCGGGCCTGGCCGTTACGGGTGTCGATGCTCCATTCCAGGTTCGGCCCATAGGTTTCCAGGGCTTCGCGCAAGCTGCCCTTTTTAACGGCGGCATCGATGGCGACCTGGTTGATCCAGGTGCCGCTGATGTCGTATTTGGCGGGGTCGCTGGCGCAGCCGCCAAGCAGGAGGGCAAACACCGAGAAGGCAAGCGCTTTGCGCATGGTGGAATCCTTTGCAGACGAAGCTGGTGCAGCGCAAGAAGCGGCACCAGGCAGTGCGGGGTTGTTCGAGGGCGGCGTGGCTGGCAGTTACTCGAGGACCAGGATCGCGTCCATCTCGACTTGCGAGCCGCGTGGCAGGGCGGCAACGCCGATGGCGGCGCGGGCCGGGTAGGGCTGTTGGAAGTACTTGCCCATGATCTCGTTGACCTTGGCGAAGTGGCTCAGGTCGGTGAGGAAGATGTTCAGCTTGACGATGTCCTTGAACGACCCGCCCGCTGCTTCGGCCACGGCCTTGAGGTTTTCGAAGACCTGCACGGTCTGGGCTTCGAAGCCCTCCACCAGTTCCATGGTCTTCGGGTCCAGGGGAATCTGGCCGGACATGTAGACGGTATTGCCGGCCTTGATCGCCTGGGAGTAGGTGCCGATGGCGGCTGGGGCTTTGTCGCTGCTGATAACGGTCTTGCTCATGAACAGGTTCCTTGTAATGGGCGGCTACGTGGACAGGCTATATAAGTGAGCTATGCGCGCATGCGGGTGATACGGATCACCCCGGTCAGGGCGCGCAGTTTCTTGATCACGCGGGCCAGGTGCACGCGGTCGTGCACGCTGACCACCAGTTGGACCACGCTGATACGACCATCGCGTTCGTCCATGCTGATTTTCTCGATATTGCCATCGGCGGCATTGACGCTGCTGGCCAGCAGGGCGATCAGGCCGCGCTGGTGTTCCAGCTCGACGCGCAGCTCGACGTTGAATTCGCCGGTGACATCCTTGGCCCAGGAGAGCTGGATGCATTTTTCCGGATTGTGGCGGATTTCGCTGATATTGCGGCAGTTGTCCAGGTGCACCACCATGCCTTTGCCGGCGGACAGGTGGCCGACAATCGGGTCGCCCGGGATCGGCGTGCAGCACTTGGCGTAGCTGAGCACCAGGCCTTCGGTGCCGCGGATCGCCAGCGGGCCTTCGGGGCTGGGCAGTTGTTCGCCTTCGCCGAGCAGGCGGCGGGCGACCACATAGGCCATGCGATTGCCCAGGCCGATGTCTTCCAGCAGGTCTTCGATCAGTTCCAGGCGGTATTCGTGAAGCATGGCTTGCACGCGCTCGCCCGGGATCTTCTCCAGGGCGCTGTCGAAACCGTTGAGCACCTTGTTCAGCAGGCGCTCGCCCAGGCTGATGGATTCGGAGCGGCGTTGCAGTTTCAGGGCGTGGCGGATATGCGTACGCGCCTTGCCGGTGACCACGAAGTTCAGCCAGGCCGGGTTCGGGCGCGCGCCGGGGGCGCTGACGATCTCGACCGTGGAGCCGCTTTGCAGCGGTTCGGACAGAGGTGCGAGACGGCGATTGATCCGGCAGGCAATGCAGCTGTTGCCGACGTCGGTGTGCACCGCGTAGGCAAAGTCCACCGCCGTGGAGCCTTTTGGCAGCTCCATGATCCGGCCCTTGGGCGTGAACACATAGACCTCGTCCGGGAACAGGTCGATCTTCACGCTTTCGATGAATTCCAGGGAGTTGCCGGCCCGTTGCTGCATTTCCAGCACGCCCTTGACCCACTGGCGGGCCCGGGCATGGGTGCCCTTGGGCTGCTCGTCGCCGCTGGACTTGTACAGCCAGTGGGCGGCGATGCCGTTGTTGGCCATCTCTTCCATTTCGCGGGTGCGAATCTGGATCTCGATCGGCACGCCGTGCATGCCGAACAGCGTGGTGTGCAGCGACTGGTAGCCGTTGGCCTTGGGAATCGCGATGTAGTCCTTGAAGCGCCCGGGCAGGGGTTTGTACAAGTTATGTACCGCACCGAGGACCCGATAGCAGGTGTCGACCTTGTCGACGATGATCCGGAACGCGTAGACGTCCATGATCTCGTTGAAAGCCCGGCGCTTGCCGCGCATCTTGGTGTAGATACCGTACAGGTGCTTCTGCCGTCCGCTGACCTCGCCCTGGATTTCATCGACGGCCAGGCAGTGGCTCAGGGACTCTTCGATCTTGTTGACGATTTCCTTGCGGTTGCCCCGGGCGCGTTTGACCGCCTGGTAGATCCGCGCGGAACGCATCGGGTGCATGGCCTTGAAGCCGAGGTCTTCGAATTCGATGCGGATTGCATGCATGCCCAGCCGGTTGGCGATGGGCGCATAGATCTCGAGGGTTTCCTTGGCGATGCGCCGGCGCTTTTCGCCGGACAGCACTTCGAGGGTGCGCATGTTGTGCAGGCGGTCGGCCAGCTTGACCAGGATCACGCGAATGTCGCGGGCCATGGCCATGGCCATTTTCTGGAAGTTTTCCGCCTGGGCTTCGGCCTTGGTCTCGAAATTCATCTGGGTCAGTTTGCTGACCCCGTCGACCAGTTCGGCCACGGTTTCACCGAACTGCGCTTGCAGCGCTTCCTTGGCGATACCGGTGTCTTCGATCACGTCATGGAGCATGGCGGCCATCAGGCTCTGATGGTCCATGTGCATGTCGGCAAGAATATTGGCCACCGCCAGCGGATGCGTGACGTAGGCTTCGCCGCTGCGACGGCGTTGACCGTCATGGGCTTGTTCGGCGTAAAAGTACGCCCGGCGGACCAGGTTGACCTGGTCGGCGCCGAGGTAGGTCGATAAGCGATCGGCGAGGGCGTCTATGCTCGGCATGAGGTTTCCCCCGACCGAAGCCTTGTACCCTGCGCCGTGCTCCGTCGACCAGGCATAGGCTTAGACGGCCTCGTTGGACTCGTCCTCGAAGGCGGCGAAGACCGGGTCTTCATGGACGATATCCTGTTCAGCGATGAACTCGTACGTCACGTAGCCTTCGGCGATTTCCCGCAGCGCCATTACGGTTGGTTTGTCATTTTCCCACGCCAGCTTCGGCTCTTTGCCGCCGGTCGCCAGTTGACGAGCACGCTTGGTGGAGAGCATGACCAGCTCAAAACGGTTAGCCACATGTTCTAGGCAGTCTTCAACGGTTACGCGGGCCATGGTGTTCCTCGTAGCAAATGCGGTAATCACGCTACCCGGATGGGCGAGCGGACTGAACAGTTTAAAAAATCACCAGCGTTTAGGGAAGCGCTGATTTTCCCAGCCGGCTTGCCAACGCGCTACGAGTACCAATGTAAAGCCCTCGCGGCGCTTTTGGGAAGTGTTGCTTATGCCAGCAATTCACTCAATAGCTGAGTGAAATGTTGTTGCTGGGGCAGCTGTTGCAAGCGATTGGCGCGGAAAATCGCCTTCAGATCGTCCAGTGCGTGGGCAAAATCGTCGTTGATGATCAGGAAATCGTACTCGACGTAGTGGCTCATTTCGCTGACCGCTTCGCGCATCCGCCCTTCGATGATCGCGTCGCTGTCCTGGCCACGGTTGGTCAGGCGCTGGCGCAGGGCTTGCTGGCTCGGCGGCAGGATAAAGATGGAGCGAGCCGCGGGCATTTGCCGGCGCACTTGCTCGGCGCCCTGCCAGTCGATTTCCAGGATCAGGTCGTGGCCTTCGTCCAGGGTCTGCTGCAGGTGGCTCTGGGAGGTGCCGTAGAGGTTGCCGAAGACTTCGGCCTGTTCGAGGAAATCGCCGTGCTCGACCATACGCACGAACTCGGCGCGGTCGACGAAGTGGTAGTTCACGCCGTTGGCTTCACCCGGGCGCATGGCGCGGGTGGTGTGCGAGACCGAGACGCGGATCTGCGGTTCGGCATCGATCAGGGCCTTGACCAGGCTGGTCTTGCCCGCGCCCGACGGTGCGGAAATGATGTAGAGGGTGCCAGTGCTGTGGGTCATGTCGGGTTAGCCTTACTCGATGTTCTGTACTTGTTCGCGCATTTGCTCGATCAACACCTTGAGGTTGACCGCCGCCTGGGTGCTGCGCGGGTCGAAGGCCTTGGAGCCTAGGGTGTTGGCTTCGCGGTTGAGTTCCTGCATCAGGAAGTCCAGGCGTCGGCCGGCCGCGCCGCCGGACTTGAGGACCCGGCGGACTTCGATGATATGGGTGGCGAGGCGGTCGAGTTCTTCGGCCACGTCGCTTTTCTGCGCCAGCAGGAGCATTTCCTGCTCCAGGCGGGTCGGATCCAGCTCGGCCTTCATGTCGGCGAAGCGGTCGAGGACTTTCTGGCGCTGGCTGGCGAGCATCTGCGGGACCTGTTCGCGCAGGGTCGCGACGTCGCCCTCGATGGCGTCCAGGCGCTCGACGATCAAGCGGGCCAACTCCGCGCCTTCGCGCTGGCGGCCGTTCTTGAGTTCCTTGAGGCCCAGGTTGAACAGGGCCAGGGCTTCATTGTTCAGGGCCTGCGGGTCGCTGGCGTCGGCCACCAGCACGCCGGGCCAGGCGAGGACTTCCAGCGGGTTCAGCGCGGCGGGCTGCTTGATCAGGGCGGCGACGGTTTCGGCGGCGGCGATCAGTTGGGTGGCACGCTCGCGGTCAATCTGCAGGGCCTTGCCGGTGGTTTCCTCGGTGAAGCGCAGGGTGCATTCCAGCTTGCCGCGGGACAGGCCCTGGCGCAGGGCTTCGCGAACCGCGCCTTCGAGGTCGCGGAACGATTCCGGCAAGCGCAGGTGGGGTTCCAGGTAGCGGCTGTTGACCGAGCGCAGTTCCCAGCTCAGGGTGCCCTGGCTGACGGCGCTTTCGACACGGGCGAAGGCGGTCATGCTGTGGACCATGGAAGTACCTCGCGATTCAGGTTTGCCGCCGCGTGGGCGGGCAAGACCGATGAATGAATTAAAGCCGACAGGCAGCAAAGGCGCAGGATTGTAGCGCAGTGCGGCCGTTGCCCCCAAACACCTGTAGGAGCGAGCTTGCTCGCGATGGGCGTTAACGATAACGCGGTGCGCCTGATGCCCCTCGGTGCCTGTGCCACCCTTGCGAGCAAGCTCGCTCCTACAGAGGGGTTGGTGGTGTGAGGTATTTAGAGGTGCCCAGCACAGTCCCGGGCCTCTATAATGCTCGGTAGATTTCCGTCCTCGTACAGGTATTCCCAGATGAAACGTCCAAGTGGTCGCGCTGCCGATCAGCTCCGCTCGATCCGCATCACCCGCAACTACACCAAACACGCCGAGGGATCCGTACTGGTCGAGTTCGGTGATACCAAAGTGATCTGCACGGTCAGCGTCGAGAACGGTGTCCCGCGTTTCCTCAAGGGTCAGGGCCAGGGTTGGTTGACTGCCGAGTACGGCATGCTGCCGCGCGCCACCGGCGAGCGTAACCAGCGTGAAGCCAGTCGTGGCAAGCAAGGCGGCCGCACCCTGGAGATCCAGCGCCTGATCGGCCGTTCGCTGCGTGCCGCGCTGGATATGTCCAAGCTGGGCGACGTGACCCTGTATGTCGACTGCGATGTGATCCAGGCCGACGGCGGCACCCGCACCGCGTCCATCACGGGTGCCATGGTCGCGCTGGTCGATGCCCTGGCGGTGATCAAGAAGCGTGGCGGCCTGAAAGGCGGTAGCCCGCTCAAGCAGATGATCGCAGCAGTATCGGTGGGCATGTATCAGGGCGAGCCGGTGCTTGACCTGGACTACCTGGAAGACTCGGCGGCCGAGACCGACCTGAACGTGGTCATGACCAGCACCGGTGGTTTCATCGAAGTCCAGGGCACGGCCGAAGGCGCGCCGTTCCAGCCTGAAGACCTGAACGCGATGCTGGCGTTGGCGCAGAAAGGCATGAACGAAATCTTCGAATTGCAGAACGCCGCCTTGGCCGACTGAGGATTCGAACCGTTTTCAGCATAAGGAGCGCGCGATGAATGACGACCAGCTACCCGTAACCACCCCGAGCCAGGAGGTCAGGCAATGGGCGATGTTCTGTCATTTGTCGGCGTTTCTCGGCTACTGGTTTCCGTTCGGCAGCCTGATCGGGCCGCTGATTCTGTGGCAGATGAAGCGCGAACAGGACCCCTTTATCGATGCCCAGGGCAAGGAAGCGCTGAATTTCCAGATCACCGTGGCGGTGGCGGCGATGGTCTGTATCCCGCTGATGTTTGTCCTGATTGGCATTCCGCTGTTCGGCTTGCTGGTGATCGCGGCGGTGGTGTTGACCATCATTGCCGGGGTCAAGGCCAATGAGGGTGTAGCTTACCGCTATCCCTTCACCTGGCGGCCGGTCAAGTAGCGCCTGGCGCCGACACGCAAAAAAGCCGACGTGAAGTCGGCTTTTTTGTCACTGCGAAAAGACGCTTTAGATAGTCAGCGTCCAGTCGTAGTCGACGATCAGCGGCGCGTGCTGCGAGAAACGCGGCTGGCGCGGCAGCCGTGCGCTACGGACGAAGCGGCGCAGGCCCGGGGTCAGCAGCTGATAGTCGAAACGCCAGCCGAGGTTGAGCATCTCGGCCTGTTCGTTATCCGGCCACCAGCTGTACTGGTCGCCTTCGCGGCTGACTTCGCGCAGGGCATCGACATAACCCATGTTGCCGACAATCTCGTCCATCCAGGCCCGTTCCGGCGCCAGGAAGCCCGGGGATTGCTGGCTGTCACGCCAGTTCTTGATATCCAGCTTCTGTTGCGCGACGTACAGCGAGCCACAGTAGATGTATTCGCGCCGTTTGCGCCGCTGTTTATCCAGATAGCGGGCGAAGTCGTCCATAAGCTTGAACTTCTGGTTCAAGTCTTCATCGCCGTTCTGCCCCGAGGGAAGCAGCAAGGTCGCGATGCTGACCTTGTCGAAATCGGCTTGCAGGTAGCGCCCGTAGCGGTCTGCCGTCTCGAAACCGAGACCGCTGATGACAGCCTTCGGTTGCAACCGCGAATACAAGGCCACGCCACCTTGGGCGGGGACTTCGGCATCGCAGGCATAAAGGAAGTAGCCATCCAGTTGGAAGGCTGGGTCGTCCAGTTCAAAGGCGGAGGCGCGGGTGTCCTGCAGGCAGATGACGTCGGCATTCTGAGCTTGCAGCCAACTGAGCAAACCACGCTCGACTGCGGCCTGAATACCATTGACGTTCACACTGATGATCCGCATAAATGGCCCCAAAAATCACGTGCGTGTATGATACCCCAAGGTCTACCTAATTAGCTAAATCCGTGGTATTTGGGGCTTTTTTCATGCAGGCGTATCAACGCGATTTCATTCGTTTTGCCATCGATCGCGGGGTTTTGCGCTTCGGTGAGTTCACTCTGAAGTCCGGGCGGACCAGCCCTTACTTCTTCAATGCCGGCCTGTTCAACAGCGGTTCGGCCCTGGCCCAGCTGGGGCGTTTCTATGCCGCGGCGATCGTCGAGAGCGGTATTGCGTTTGACGTGCTGTTCGGTCCGGCCTACAAAGGCATCCCCCTGGCAGCGACCACCGCCGTGGCTCTGGCCGAGCATCACGGGCTGGATCTGCCCTGGTGCTTCAACCGCAAGGAAGCCAAGGCCCACGGCGAAGGCGGCAGCCTGGTCGGCGCGCCATTGGCTGGCGATGTGCTGATCATCGATGACGTGATCACCGCCGGCACCGCGATCCGCGAGGTGATGCAGATCATCCAGGCCCAGGGCGCCAAGCCTGCCGGCGTGCTGATCGCGCTCAACCGCCAGGAACGCGGCAATGGCGAGCTGTCGGCGATCCAGGAAGTCGAGCGTGACTTCGCGATTCCGGTGGTCAGCATTGTCTCCCTGACCCAGGTCCTGCAGTTCCTCGCCGACGATGAGCAACTCAAGCAGCATCTGCCTGCGGTTGAGGCTTATCGCGCGCAATACGGGATCTGACCTCTCTTGCGCCGCGGGTCTTGGTGGTTGCCTCTGATGCTCTGTGTGTCTTTTGCCGCGCAGGCCGAGGATGCGTCCGGCGTGCTGCTGTATCGCTATGTGGACGGCAAGGGCGTCACCGTGCTCGACCGCCAGGTGCCTCCGGAGTACGCGGGCAAGGGTTATCAGGTGCTGAATTCGCGGGGGCGGGTGGTGCAGACGATCGCGCCGGCGCCGACGGCCGAGGAGTTGGCGCGCCTGCAGGCGCAGAAAGCCCAGGCCGATGCCAATGCGCAGCTGTTGCAGCGTTACTCCAGCGTGGGTGAGGTCGACAAGGCCCAGGCCCGAAAGCTCGCCGAGCTGGACGCGATGATCGCGAGCATCCAGACCAATCTCCAGGCCTTGCTGGCACAGCAGGCCAGCTTGCAAGGCCAGGCGGCGGAGCAGGAGCGGGCGGGGCACGAGGTGGCGCCGCAGTTGCTGGGGCAACTCGCGGGGCTGCGGGATGAACAGGCGCGGATGAGGGCGGATATTGCCCGCTACCAGGCGGCACGGGTCCAGGCGCAGCAGGATTTCGCGGTGGATCGGGCGCGGGTTGAGCAGTTGACGCGCTGAGGCGTGGTCAGCGTGAGCCTTTAAATACGGTCTTGCCCTTCGCTCGTAACAACGGCTGACGCGATCACTGTGGGAGCCGGCTTGCCGGCGATGAGGCCCTTGAGTCTTGCAGAGATCTTGCGGGCCTTATCGCTGGCAAGCCAGCTCCTACAGGGGGTGTTGTGTTTTCCAGTCTGTGTTTCGGTTTGATCAGTGACGCTTGCGATTGCTGATCAGAGTGCCCATGCCGGTATCGGTGAAGATCTCCAGCAGCACCGCATTCGGCACGCGACCGTCGATGATCAGCGAGCTACCGACCCCACCCTGTACCGCTTCCAGCGCACAACGAATCTTCGGCAGCATGCCACCGTAGATGGTGCCGTCGGCAATCAGATCGTCGACCTGGGTGGTGCTCAGGCCGGTCAGGACCTTGCCTTCCTTGTCCATCAGACCGGCAATGTTGGTCAGCAGCATCAACTTCTCGGCCTTCAGGGCCTCGGCGATCTTGCCCGCCACCAGGTCGGCGTTGATGTTGTAGGACTCGCCGTTGGCGCCGACGCCGATCGGCGCGATCACCGGGATGAAGTCGCCCTTGACCAGCAGGTTCAGCAGATCGGTGTTGATCCCGACCACTTCGCCGACCTGGCCGATGTCGATGATTTCCGGCTGGGTCATTTCCGGGGTCTGGCGGGTCACGGTGAGCTTTTTCGCGCGGATCAGCTCGGCGTCCTTGCCGGTCAGGCCGATGGCGCTGCCGCCGTGACGGTTGATCAGGTTGACGATGCTCTTGTTCACCTGCCCGCCGAGAACCATCTCCACCACGTCCATGGTCTGGGCGTCGGTCACGCGCATACCGTCGATAAAGTGGCTCTCGATGGACAGGCGCTTGAGCAGGTCACCGATCTGCGGGCCACCGCCGTGGACCACCACCGGGTTGATCCCCACCGCTTTCATCAACACGATGTCGCGGGCAAAACCGGTTTTCAGCTCTTCGCTTTCCATGGCGTTGCCGCCGTACTTGATCACCAGCGTCTTGCCGACGTATCGGCGGATGTAAGGCAACGCTTCGGAAAGAACCTTGGCGGTATTGGCAGCGGCATCGCGTTCGAGGGTCATTCAGGGCTCCGGTGGAACAAGTGGTCGGATGGTGCAAAGGCTACGCTTTTACACCGTCCAAAGGTCAGAACGGTAGTTGGAGGTCAGGTGCAACACGTTTCAATTGGGCGTGGAACACGTCCTTGATGCGCTGCAATTCGGCTTCGCTGTCGGCCTCGAAGCGCAGCACCAGCACCGGCGTGGTGTTGGAGGCGCGGACCAGGCCCCAGCCCTGGGGATAGTCGACCCGCACACCGTCGATGGTGGTCAGGTTGGCGTCGCCCCAGTCGGCGTCGCGTTGCAGTGCATCAATGATGCTGAATTTGCCCTCGTCGGTCACATTGATATTGATTTCCGGCGTGGAAATATCGTTCGGGAAGGTCGCGAACAGCTCCTCGGCCGTGGATTTCTCCTGGCTGAGGATCTCCAGCAGGCGCGCGGCGCTGTAGATGCCGTCGTCGAAACCGAACCAGCGCTCCTTGAAGAAGATGTGACCGCTCATTTCGCCGGCGAGCAGCGCGCCGCTTTCCTTCATTTTTTTCTTGATCAGCGAGTGGCCGGTTTTCCACATCACCGGACGACCGCCATATTCGCGGATCAAAGGGGTCAGGCGGCGAGTGCATTTGACGTCGAAAATGATATCCGCACCCGGGTTGCGCGCCACCACGTCCTTGGCGAACAGCATCAGCAGGCGGTCGGGAAAGACGATATTGCCGGTGTTGGTCACCACGCCGACGCGGTCGCCGTCGCCGTCGAAGGCCAGGCCCAGGTCGGCATGGCTTTCCTTGACCTTGGCGATCAGGTCCACCAGGTTCTCGGGTTTGCCCGGGTCCGGGTGGTGATTGGGGAAGTGCCCGTCGACCTCTTCGAACAGCGAGATCACTTCGCAGCCCAGGGCTTCGATCAGCTTGGGGGCGATGACCCCGGCGGCACCGTTGCCGCAGTCGACCACGACCTTGAGCTTCTTCGCCAGCACGATGTCGTTGCAGATCTGCTCGAAGTACGGGGTGAGGATGTCGACTTTCTCGACACTGCCCTTGCCGCTGCTCAGGTCATTGCTCTTGAGGCGGGTGTGCAGGGCCTGGATTTGCTCGTTGGCCAGGGTATCGCCGGCGATGACGATCTTGAAGCCGTTGTAGTTCGACGGGTTGTGGCTACCGGTGAGCATTACCCCGGACTTGCCGGTCAGCACGTTGGCGGCGTAGTACAGCGCCGGGGTCGGCACCAGGCCGACATCGCTGACGTGGCAGCCGCTGTCGTGCAGACCCTGGATCAACTGCTGGACCAGCTCCGGCCCGGACAAGCGCCCGTCACGGCCGACCGACACGTTGGGTTCGCCCTGGGCCAGGCTCTGGGCGCCGATGGCACGGCCGATCCAGTAGGCGGTTTCGCCGTTCAGGGTCTCCGGAATCGTGCCGCGGATGTCGTAGGCGCGGAAGATGCTGTCAGGGAAGCTCGGGATGGCAGGTGCGATGCTGTTCATGCTGTGGGGGGGCTCCGTTCCCAGGAAATCCTGGTGTTCGTCGAGAATATCGATATCGAGAATGTCGCTATCTTGGAACAGCGGATCGGCCCAGACAGTACTTGGCGTCGCGGCCTGGATCGGCGCTGCGGTGCCGCGGATCGCAATGTCTGGATCACTGCCGGCTGGTTCGGGGTGACTATTGCGCAAGGAAAAGCGCGCCAGTTCCTGAGCCAGTCCATTGAGGGGCGGCAGGCTCAAGCTGAAGGCTTTGACGGCTTTCCCGCCGGAGAGTTCGCGAAACAGTTGCTCCAGCTGTCGGGCATCGCCATCGAGGCGGCTTTGCAGGCGTTTGTGCGGCAGGTAGATGCCCAGCAGGGTGCCGCCGAGGGCGAGCAAGGCGGCGAGGGCCGTCAATGCGTAGGCGCTCAGGGGGTAGGACTGCTTGAGCAAGGGGCCGGGGCTAAATCTCAGTACCCAGTTGGGGTTGCCGGTGCTAAAGGCCACGCTGTCGTCCGCTACCGCCGTTCCGCGCAGGTCCAACACTTGTTCCGGGCTGCCGAGGACGCTTTGCGTCAGGCGCAGCTCGCCGGTTTCCGGGTGCCAGGTGCTGAAGGGCTGGAGCAGTCGTTGCAGGTCGAAGACCTGCAGCAGGGTGCCGCCGCTTTGGCTGTTGGCCGGGGCCTTGAGCGAGGCCACGCTATAGACCAGCCAGCGTTGGCCGATCTTGTAGGCTTCCGGTGCCGGGTGGGCACCTCGCTCGGCGCGGGTGATCAGGTCCAGGGCGGAAAAATTCAGCGGTGCGTCGCGGTCATGGGTCGGTTGGGCCTGGCCGGGCAGGTAGAGTTGGGTGTCCACCAGGCCGTTGGCGAAGCGCAGGCCGGCTTCCGCGGCCCTGATCTGGTCGGCGTTCTGGCTTTGCAAGGCCTTGAGCAGCGAAGGATCAAGGGCCGCCGCCTCGGTCTGCGCGATCAGGTCGCTGGTCGCCTGGCTCAGGCCCGCGGCCACCACGGCGCCGGGATACTGCGTCAGGCTGCCGCGCAGCGTCTGGTTCCACGGCGCGACCACGCCAAACCACAGCAGCACAACGGCCAGGGCCAGCCCGCCCAGGGCAAGCTGCAAGCCCGGTAACAGCGGCTTGGTGACGTTGCTTGGAGGCGGATGGCCGTTGCTCTCATGCCCGCCGGCGGTCTGTGCACTGCGCTTGAAGCCTTTCAAATACTGCCTCCGCGAGGATCATCCTGAAATTCAACGCGCACCGTTCGCACCGGGCCTGGATCAGCTTAGGTCAATGGCTGCCTGAATGCCCGAAGCCACCGGCACCGCGCTGGCTTTCGTCGAAGGTTTCGACCAGTTCGAAGTGCGCCTGGACCACAGGCACCAGCACCAGTTGGGCAATACGCTCACCGACAACAATGTTGAAGGCGGTCTGGCCACGGTTCCAGCAAGACACCATCAGTTCGCCCTGGTAGTCGGAATCGATCAGGCCCACCAGGTTGCCCAGCACGATGCCGTGTTTGTGGCCCAGGCCGGAGCGCGGCAGGATCAGGGCGGCGAGGCCCGGATCGCCGATGTACACCGACAGGCCGGTGGGGATCAGCAAGGTCTGGCCCGGCTCCAGTACGGTGTCCTGCTGGAGCATGGCACGCAGGTCGAGGCCGGCGGAGCCGGGGGTGGCGTACTGCGGCAGCGGGAATTCGCCGCCGATGCGTGGGTCGAGGATCTTGGCTTGCAAAGCGTGCATGAAAATTAAACCTGGTTCAGTCGTTCGGCGATAAAGGACACCAGCTGGCGGGCAATTTTGCCCTTGCTGGTCTGGGCGAAGAGTGTCGCGTGGAGCTCGCGGTCGATCACGCTGCAGGCGTTTTCCTCGCTGTTGAAGCCAATGCTCGGGTTGGCCACGTCATTGGCGACGATCAGGTCGAGGTTCTTGTCCTTGAGCTTGCGTGCGGCATAGTCGAGCAGGTGTTCGGTTTCGGCGGCGAAACCGACGCTGAACGGGCGATCGGGGCGGCTGGCGATAGTGGCCAGGATGTCCGGGTTACGCACCATCTGCAGCAGCAGGCCGTCGCCGTTCGTAGGGTCTTTCTTGAGTTTTTGCGGGGCAACGACTTCCGGGCGGTAGTCCGCGACTGCGGCCGAGGCGATAAACAGGTCGCAGGGCATGGCGGCTTCGCAGGCGGCGAGCATGTCGCGGGCGCTGACCACGTCGATGCGGGTCACCCGGTCCGGGGTCGGCAGGTGCACCGGGCCGGTGATCAGGGTCACCCGGGCACCGGCTTCGACCGCGGCTTCGGCCAGGGCGAAACCCATTTTTCCGGAGCTGTGGTTGGTGATGTAGCGTACCGGGTCGATGTTTTCCTGGGTCGGGCCGGCGGTGATCAGCACGTGTTTACCGGTCATGGCCAGGTGCTGGAAGCAATCGGCGGCGCACTGCGCCAGGTCCGTGGCTTCGAGCATGCGCCCCAGGCCGACGTCGCCGCAGGCCTGGCTGCCGGAGGCCGGGCCGAAGACTTTGAGGCCACGGCTTTGCAGCAATTGGGTGTTGGCCTGGGTGGCCGGGTCGCGCCACATGGCCTGGTTCATCGCCGGGGCGATGGCCACGGTGGCGTCGGTGGCGAGCACCAGGGTGGTCAGCAGGTCATTGGCGATGCCCTGGGCCAGGCGCGCGATCAGGTCGGCGGTGGCTGGGGCGATCAACACCAGGTCGGCCCATTTCGCCAGCTCGATATGGCCCATGGCGGCTTCAGCGGCCGGGTCGAGCAGGTCCAGGTGCACCGGATGCCCGGACAGCGCCTGCATGGTCAGGGGGGTGATGAACTCGCTGCCGCCACGGGTCATGACCACGCGCACTTCGGCGCCCTGGTCGAGGAGTCGGCGAACCAGGTCGGCGCTCTTGTAGGCAGCAATGCCGCCGCCGACGCCGAGAACGATGCGTTTCCGATACAGCCGCTGCATAGACCTGCCTTTTAGTCCGGTGATGGCTACCCCCCGACGACGCCTCCCCAGGCCAGATCAGGGGTAAAAATGATGGGCTAAGATAACACAGCGACCGCCAGGGAACAGCGGCGCCACAAGGACAGGGAGGTGTAATGAGTATTCGTGATTGGCCGGCGGCGGAGCGGCCGCGGGAGAAGTTGCTGGAGCAGGGCGCGGCGAGCCTGTCGGACGCCGAGTTGCTGGCGATCTTTCTGCGTACCGGGGTTTCCGGCAAGAGCGCGGTGGACCTGGCCCGGCACTTGTTGAGTCGGTTCGGCAGCCTGCGCAAGTTACTGGAGTCCGACCAGCAGACGTTTGCTCGCCAGTTGGGCCTGGGGCCGGCCAAGTTTGCGCAATTGCAGGCGGTGCTGGAGATGGCCCGTCGGCATCTGGCCGAGCGCCTGCGCCGTGACTCGGTGCTGGAAAGCCCACGGGCGGTGCGCGATTACCTCAAGGCGATGTTGCGCCATGAGCCCCATGAGGTGTTCGCCTGCCTGTTTCTCGACAGCAAACACCGGGTGCTGGCGTTCGAGTCGCTGTTTCATGGCTCCATCGACAACACCAGCGTCTATCCGCGGCAGGTGGTCAAGCGGGCGCTGGCACACAACGCGGCGGCGTTGATCCTCTGTCACAACCACCCTTCGGGGGTTGCCGAGCCCAGCCAGGCCGATCATGTGCTGACCAAGCGGCTGAAAACGGCACTGGAATTCGTCGATGTGCGGGTGCTCGATCACTTTATCGTCGGCGAGGGCGAGCCGTTGTCGATGATGGAGCGCGGCTGGATGTAACGGGATCGAGCTAACACCGCGATCTTTTGTAGGGGCCGTGCCCGCTGCCATAATGTTGTCTCGGTCAGGGTTTGATGCTGACCTTGGAGAAATCCTGCCGCCCAAACGGGCTCACTTCATAGCCCTGGACGCTCTTGCGCAGCAAGGCGAAGGCCGTCGGGTGCGCCAGCGGTACCCACAACGCCTGTTGCTGGATCTGCGTCTGGGCCTGCTCGTACAGCTTGCTGCGCACCCCTTGCTCGCTGGTGGTCTTGCCGGCGCCGATCAGTTTGTCCAGGCCCGCGTCGCAGTAGCGGGCGAAGTTGGTGCCCGATTTCACCGCCGCGCAGGAGAATTGCGGGGTCAGGAAGTTGTCCGGGTCACCGTTGTCACCGGCCCAGCCCATGAACAGCAGGTCATGTTCGCCGGCCTTGGCCCGCCGGATCAGTTCGCCCCATTCGATCACACGGATCTGCGCCTGGATGCCGACTTCGGCGAGGTCGGCTTGTAGCAACTGGGCGCCGAGACTCGGGTTGGGGTTGAGCAGGCTGCCCGACGGGCGCGTCCAGATGGTGGTCTGGAAGCCGTCCTTGAGTCCGGCCTTGGCCAGCAGGGCCTTGGCTTTTTCCGGGTCGTGAGCGTAGCCGGGCAAGTCCTTGGCGTAACTCCAGGTGTTGGGCGGATAGGGGCCGTTGGCGGCCTCGGCGGTTTGTTCGAACACGGCCTTGAGGTAGCTGGTCTTGTCGACGGCAAGGTTGATGGCTTGGCGTACTTCCGGCTTGTCCAGCGGCGGATGCTGGCTGTTGATGGCGACGAACGCGGTCATGAAGGCCGCGGTTCTTTCCACCTTGAGTGTCGGTTCCTTGCTGGCGGCCACGACATCCAGGGGCTTGGGCGAGAGCGCGATCTGGCATTCATTGCGCCGCAGCTTCTGCAGGCGGACGTTGGCATCCGGGGTGATGGCGAAGACCAGGCTGTCGACCGCCGGCTTGCCGGCAAAGTAGTCCGGGTTGGCGCTATAGCGGATCGAGGCGTCTTTCTGGAAACGGCCGAACACGAACGGGCCGGTGCCGATGGGCTGGCTGTTAAGTTTTTCCGGGGTGCCCGCGGTCATCAGCTTGTCGGCGTATTCCTCCGAATAGATCGAGGCGAAGCCCATGCTCAGTGCGGCGAGGAAGGTCGAGTCGGGATGATCGAGGGTGAAACGCACGGTCAGCGGATCGCTGGCCTCGATCCGTTTGATCAGGCTCGGCAGTTGCAGCGACTGGGCGTGGGGGAAGCCGCTCTGGGCGATCTGGTGCCACGGGTTGGCCGGGTCGAGCATGCGTTCGAAACTGAAGCGCACATCGGCGGCGGTCAGGTCGCGGGTCGGTTTGAAATAGTCGGTGTGGTGGAATTTCACCCCTGGATGCAGTTTGAACTCGTAGATCAGGCCGTCGTCGGACACGCTCCAACTGTCCGCGAGGCTGGGCACCAGCTTGCCGCTGGTGGTGTCGAAGTCCACCAGGCGGTTCATCAGCACGTCGGCCGAGGCGTTGGTAGTGGTCAGCGAGTTATACTGCACCACGTCGAACCCCTCGGGGCTGGCTTCGGTGCAGACGCTCAGGGAGCTGGCGGCCTGGGCCGACAACCCGAGGAAGGGGACGAGCAATAGCGGTAGGGCAGCGAGACGCATATTCAGTATCCTTTGCAGGTCGTTGTCCCATCTGCGAGTGCAGTCTGGAAAAGTCCTACCCTAGAGGTATGGACGGTAATTGACTATCCCGTTTTTATCGAGTTTTTCAGTTTGCCTGCTTCCCCCGGTATTTTCACCGCACGGTTGCGGGCCTTTTGGGCCGGCGAGCGGTATTGTGCGACGAGCGGCCTTTCAGGGCGCCAGCCCGCGTTGCTGGCGTCCTGGCCAGTCATTTGCGCTGCACCACCGAGGTTTTAATCGCACTTGATGTTGTTGCGCCTGAGTCTTTCTGGTATAAAGCAGCGCTCTTTTCTAGGGGCCCGGTTCCTTCGCTTGTAGGTGTAGCCGGTAAGACCCTTAAAGAAACGCGGCGCCTGGCGCCAAATGACTGAGAGATTAAGCGGCCAACCCATGCCGGGTTGGGCATGTGGTTTTAGAGGGCTGAGGCATGTCTAGAGTCTGTCAAGTTACCGGTAAGGGTCCGGTGACTGGGAATAACATTTCCCACGCAAACAACAAAACCCGTCGTCGTTTCCTGCCGAACCTGCAGCATCACCGCTTCTGGGTCGAGTCCGAGAAGCGTTTTGTGCGTCTGCGCGTATCCGCCAAGGGCATGCGTATCATCGACAAGCGCGGCATTGATGTCGTGCTGGCCGAACTTCGTCGCGATGGCAAGGTATAAGGGAGCTAAATCATGCGTGAATTGATTCGTTTGATCTCGAGCGCCGGTACTGGTCATTTCTACACGACTGACAAGAACAAGCGCACTACTCCGGACAAAATCGAGATCAAGAAATATGATCCGGTTGTTCGTAAGCACGTGATCTACAAGGAAGGCAAAATCAAGTAATTGATTTTGTTTTTCGAGAAAAGCCCCGACTTGTTCGGGGTTTTTTTTCGCCTTTTTTCGGCCAGCTCCCGCCTGTTGTGTGCCTGATTCCTACATTTTTCCCGTTGCACCTTTCCTAGACTGGGGTGAACACCGAAAGGATGCGGATGTGGAGAGCGCTCAATGATGATGGCGAGAATGTGTGGAGTCCTGCTGTTGGTGGTATTGGCGGCGGGCAGTATCGCGGTTCAGGCCGCGGACCGGGCCAGTACCGAGGCCTATGTGCGACGCATGACCGAGGCGACGCTCGTGGCCTGGCCGCTGCTGGCGAAAATGTTCCAGACGACCCGGGTGTTTGCCGATGTCCAGTTGCTGGTCAGCGACGGACAGCGGGCATGGCTGATGAATGCCCGGGGTGGGCATGAACTCGACATGCCCGCTGTTGAGGCCCTGGGGCTGCCCTTCGACTACCGGCGCTTTGAAAAGATCGAGTGGCAGGGCCGTCCGGCGGTCTTTATCGGCCTGGGGCGAGACCTGCCTGATGCCGAACTTCAGCGGCTCAAGCACCCGGAAGCGGTGCCGGAGCTGTTCGACCTGGCGACCCACGAAGCCTTTCATTTCTACGCTGAAGACGATTGGGTGCACGGCCCGCTGTCGGAGCGCAGCACCTTGTACCCGGCGGTCGTCGAGCCGCGTTTGTACCGCAACCGGGTCATTCGCCATTTGCTGGCCGCGACTCGTGGTGAGCCCGATGCGTTGGGCCGCGCCAGTTACTGGTATCGCCGCTGGCTGAACGAGTTCGCCGATGAGGTTGAGCGTATCCGCGATACCGATCGCTCCGAAGGGAGCGCGCGTTATGTGGAGTCGATCGCGCAGTTGCTGGCAATGGGGCTTGAGCCCCGCAGTCCAGAGTGGGAGGCGCGGTTGTTGAGGCAGTTGATCCCACTGGGGCGTGCCGACTACCTGGCGGTCGATCATGAGAGCTACACACTGGGCCTTCTGGCCGGATACCTGCTCGATCGTCAGCGGTTGGACTGGTTGCCCCGTGTCGCGCAGGGGGAAACCCCCCTGGGGCTGCTGCTGGGGCCGGTCTTGCCACTCGGTGATTCGCCTGATGAGCCGTTGGGCCGGCGTCTCCGGGAGTCCCTGGCTGGGGTGAACGGTCAGGCGGCCAAGGTGCTCGAACCGTTCCTCCAGCGCTTCCACGATCCGGCAAGCCGACATCTGCTGGTGCCGGGTACGGCAATGAAAGGCAGTTTCGGTAGCGTCCACTCCTTCCGTCTTGCCGGGATGCCGGAGACCGTCGAAACCGGGGTTGATGCGCTGTTTACGCTCAAGGGTGGGCACATCGGCTTCCGTGCGGCGACGGTGGCGACGCAGGTCAAGAGCAGCTGCGGTCGGGAGGATCTCTATTGGCTGCTGGCTTTGACCGAGGCTGATTTCCAGGGCAGTGCCCACGGCCGTCTTCGCGTCAGGCGTGACGGCATCGATGTGGATATTCCCTCCCCGGCGAGGGCTGTCGACAGCGAGCGCTCCTGGTGCGTCCAGGTCTGATCAGGTCTTCTGCTCGAACACCACATAGATCTTGCGGCAGTGTTCCAGCACTTCCCAGGTGCCCTTGAAGCCCGCCGGAATCACAAAACGATCGCCGACGCGCAAGGTCTTGGCGTTGCCCTCGGCGTCGCGCAGTACCGAGACGCCCTGGACGATTTCGCAGTATTCATGCTCGCTGTAGTTCACCGTCCACTGGCCCACCGCGCCTTCCCAGACGCCGGCATTCATCTGCCCGCAGGGGCTGCCATAGTGGTTGTAGATAGTCTGCTCGGGATCGCCCTTGAACACTTTCTCCGCTGCCGGGCGAAAGCGTTCCGGCGCGGGGGTGGCTTCGCTGAAATCGACGATATCCTGGATATTCATGGTGCTCTTCCTCTGCGGTGACGGGCCTTGGGACGGAAGCACCGAGTCTATGTTTATTAAAACGAACATGGCAACGCCGTTTGGCGACCTTGTGTCAAATATATTGAAACTTCAGGTGCCGCTGGTTTAGGGTGGTGGGTGCCATGGGCCCAAATCGGGGCTCGTTGGGCAGAATTCCGAACGGTGCTGGTGCAAGAGCGCACGGCGCCCGTATTTCAATAAGAGGAGGACACTCGAATGACCACCCTGACTCGTGCTGACTGGGAACAACGTGCCCGTGAGCTGAAGATTGAAGGCCGCGCCTACATCCATGGTGAATACACCGCCGCGGTCTCGAATGAGACATTCGAGTGCATCAGCCCGGTCGATGGCCGCCTGCTGACCCGCGTCGCCAGCTGCGATGCGGCAGATGCCCAGCGCGCCGTCGAAAGTGCCCGGGCGACCTTCAATTCCGGTGTCTGGTCGCGCCTGGCCCCGGCCAAGCGCAAGTCGGCGATGATTCGTTTCGCCGCATTGCTGAAGGTCAACGCCGAGGAACTGGCCCTGCTGGAAACCCTCGACATGGGCAAGCCGATCAGCGATTCGCTGCATATCGACGTGCCCGGCGCGGCCCAGGCCCTGAGTTGGAGCGGTGAGGCCATCGACAAGATCTATGACGAAGTGGCCGCCACTCCGCATGATCAGTTGGGCCTGGTGACCCGTGAGCCAGTGGGCGTGGTCGCGGCCATCGTGCCGTGGAACTTCCCCCTGATGATGGCCTGCTGGAAGCTCGGGCCGGCGCTGTCCACGGGTAACTCGGTGATCCTCAAACCATCGGAAAAATCCCCGCTGACGGCTATCCGCATCGCTGCCCTGGCGGTTGAAGCCGGTATTCCGGCGGGCGTGCTGAACGTGCTGCCCGGTTACGGTCACACCGTCGGCAAGGCCCTGGCCCTGCACATGGATGTCGACACCCTGGTGTTCACCGGCTCGACCAAGATCGCCAAGCAACTGATGATCTACTCCGGTGAGTCGAACATGAAGCGCGTCTGGCTCGAAGCCGGTGGCAAGAGCCCGAATATCGTCTTTGCCGACGCACCTGACCTGCAGGCCGCCGCCGAATCCGCGGCCAGCGCCATCGCCTTCAACCAGGGCGAAGTCTGCACCGCCGGTTCGCGCCTGCTGGTGGAACGTTCGATCAAGGAGCGCTTCCTGCCGCTGGTGATCGAAGCGCTGAAGGCCTGGAAACCGGGCAACCCGCTGGATCCGGACACCAATGTCGGTGCCCTGGTGGATACCCAGCAGATGAACACCGTGCTGTCGTACATCGAGTCTGGTCATGCCGATGGCGCCAAGCTGGTGGCCGGTGGCAAGCGGACGCTGCAGGAAACCGGTGGGACCTACGTCGAACCGACCATCTTTGACGGCGTGAGCAACGCGATGAAGATCGCCCAGGAAGAAATCTTCGGCCCGGTGCTGTCGGTCATCACCTTCGACAGCGTGGAAGAGGCGATCAACATTGCCAACGACACGCCGTATGGCCTGGCGGCGGCGGTCTGGACCGCGAATATCTCCAAGGCGCACCTGACCGCCAAGGCCCTGCGGGCCGGCAGCGTGTGGGTGAACCAGTACGATGGCGGCGACATGACCGCGCCGTTCGGTGGCTTCAAGCAGTCGGGTAACGGCCGTGACAAGTCGCTGCATGCGTTCGACAAGTACACCGAGTTGAAGGCGACCTGGATCAAGCTGTGAGGCCCCAGATCTTGAGACCGCAGCGAAACTTGTGGGAGCCGGCTTGCCGGCGATGGCGTCTGTAAGGGCAATGCAAGGCCTGAGGGCCTCATCGCTGGCAAGCCAGCTTCTACAGGTCGGCGTTCGATCAAGGATTTTGTGTCCGTGATCGGGCAGCCCAAAAAACACAGCCGGACTCTCCGCAAGGAAGTCCGGCTGTGTCGTCTTGAACAAAAACTGTCCACAGGAGAGTGGAACATGCGTTGGGCGACTTATTTCGCCGTCCTGGCTTCGGTACTCAGCGTCGGCCTGGCACTCGGCGTGAGCATGCCATTGGTGTCTCTGCGGCTGGAAAGTTGGGGTTATGGTGCCTTCGCCATTGGTGTGATGGCGGCGATGCCGGCTATCGGTGTGTTGCTGGGGGCCAGCGTCTCCAGTCATCTGGCGGCACGCTTCGGCAGCGCCCGGCTTATGGCTCTTTGCCTGTGGGCCGGGGCCTTGTCCATCGGTCTGCTGGCGCTGTTGCCCAGCTACCCGGTGTGGCTGGTGCTGCGGCTGATGATCGGGGTGATCCTGACCATTGTCTTCATTCTCGGCGAAAGCTGGATCAATCAACTGGTGGTCGAGCAATGGCGCGGGCGTCTGGTGGCCCTGTATGGCAGCACCTATGCGCTGAGCCAACTGTCCGGTCCGTTGCTGCTGGCTGCCGTGGGCACCGAGGGTGATTACGGTTTCTGGGTCGGCGTGGGCTTGCTGGTGGCTGCGCCGTTCTTGTTGCTGGGGCGCAGCGGGGCGCCCACCTCGGAGTCCAGTCGCGTGACCCTGATGGACTTGCTGGGCTTCTGCCGGGGGTTGCCGGCCATTGCCTGGGCCATTTCGCTGTTTGCCGCCTTCGAGGCGATGATTCTGACGTTGCTGCCGGTTTACTGCCTGCGTCAGGGCTTCACGGCGGATATTGCCCTGGCCATGGTCAGCACCGTGGTGGTGGGCGATGCCCTGCTGCAGTTGCCGATTGGCGCCTTGGCCGACCGCGTGTCCCGGCGCGCGCTATTCAGCGGTTGTGCCCTGGCGCTGATGCTGTCGAGCCTGGCGGTGCCGTGGTTGATCGATACCTTGCTGATCTGGCCGTTATGGGTGTTGTTCGGGGCCAGTGCGGGCGGGTTGTTTACCTTGTCGTTGATCCTGATCGGCGAGCGTTATCGCGACGACGCGCTGGTGCGGGCCAACGCCCATGTGGCGCAGCTGTGGGGCATCGGCTGTCTGATCGGGCCGTTGGTGGCGGGAGCGGGCAGCCAGTGGGTCAGCGGGCATGCCTTGCCGTTGTTCATGGCCGCAGGGGCCTTGGGCTTGCTGGTGTTGGTGTTGCGCCAAGGGGCCTTCGGCACGACACAGCCGGCTACGCCCCTGTAGGAGCAAGCTTGCTCGCGATGACGGGCTCCCGGGCACCGATGAAACATCAGCCTGCCGGCTGATCGCGAGCAAGCTTGCTCCTACCCATGACCGTGTGTATCAGGTAGTGGCGACGCGGACGCTATGAGCCTTCAGAGCATGCGCTCCAGCCCGATATGGTTGGCAAACCAGGCGTTGAACCGACGCCACCAGTTGCCCGGCTCGTGCCGCAGCTTGTGGAGCTGGCCGTTATCTTCGGTGAGCCAGACAATCTGCCCCTGCTCCAGATACGGCTGGTAGCTCAGGGCCGGGGCCATCCCGCGCAAGGCCAGGGCCCGAACCTGTTCCGCCAGCTCCGGGCTGTCCACCAGGACGCCGACTTCGGTGTTCCACAGCACCGAACGCGGGTCAAAGTTGAAGGAGCCGATAAAGGACTTCTGTCGGTCGAAAATCATCGCCTTGCTGTGCAGGCTGGAGTCCGAACCCTTGTAGGACGCGCTATGAAACAGATGCGGTCCGCTGCCGCCACGCTCTCCGGGCTGGCGCCGCAGTTCGAAGAGTTTCACGCCGTGTGCCAGCAAGGCCTTGCGGTAGGGGGCATAACCGCCGTGCACGGCCGGTACGTCGGTGGCCTCCAGTGAGTTGGTCAGCAGGCTGACCGAGACCCCGGCGTCGGCCTGCCCGGTCAGGTAGACCAGCCCTGGCTGACCGGGCACGAAGTAGGCGCAAATCATCATCAGTTCGGTATGAACGTTCCGCAGTTCCGGTGCCAACTGGGTCGTCAGCAACAGTCGTGGATCTGGCTCGTTCCTGGCCAGGACCTTGCTGGGCGCGTCCCACAGCGCCTGGTTCCAGGCCCAGATCAGTTCGTGGCGCCAGAGGTCCATGTGCGGTTCGCTCTTGTAGGCCCGGAGTCTCAGGTACAGGACGGTATTGTGCTGGCGATAGCTGCCCAGCGAGTCCTCGAGTCGCCGCCGGGCCTTGGCCAGTTCCACCGCGGACGGCGAGCTGGAGAGGAAGTCGCCGATGGGCGCGCTCAGGGTACTGTTCCAGTACTGGTCGAAGCTGTGTCCGAGCTGTTCGGCCACGGGCCCGAAACCGAGCAGGTCGATATCGGTGAAGTTCAGGTCCGGCTCGGCGCCGAAATATTCGTCCCCCAGGTTGCGCCCGCCGACGATGGCCGCGCTGTTGTCGGCCAGCCACAGCTTGTTGTGCATCCGTCGGTGTTGCTGCGACAGGTTGAACAAGCGGCCCAGGGTGCGGGTGGCACGGGTGCCGCGGCCGAGGTTCAGCGGGTTGAACAGGCGAATCTGGATATTCGGATGCGCGACCAGCGTGCCGATGACCGCGTCGAGCCCGTCGCTGGCGGTATCGTCCAGCAGGATGCGCACCCGTACGCCGCGATCGGCGGCCTTGAGCAACTCATCCACCAGCATGCGGGTGCTCAGACCGTCGTGGACGATGTAGTACTGCAGATCCAGGCTGACCTGAGCATTGCGGATCAGTTCGGCCCGGGCCCTGAACGCCTCGCTGCCATTGGCCAGCAGGCGAAAGCCCGAGCGTCCCTGCCAGGGCGCGGCCTGGGCCTGGATCGAACGGCCAAAGGCCGAGTCACTCGCTGGCAGGGCCTGGCTGGGAAACCGTGGGACCGCCAGGGAGGCGCATCCGCTCAACAGCACGGCAATGAGCAGCAAACAGGCTTTCAATGGGCATCGCCCCAGGTCATGGCAGGTGTCGGCATATGGACGCTGTCTGGCGGGTCAGGGTCAATCGATACTGCTCTCGTTTTGTGCCAGTAATTTGATCGCGGCCGCGCCGACTTTGCGCACGGCCTCTTCGATCAGCGCTGTCGGCTTGGCAGCGTAGTTCATGCGCAGGCAGTTACGGTATTTGCCTGAGGCCGAAAAGATACTACCCACCGCGATCTGCACGCCCTGGTCCTGCAGTGCGCGGTTCAGGCGCAAGGCATCGAAGCCCTCGGGCAGTTCGACCCAGAGCATGAAGCTGCCCTGGGGGCGGCTGGCCCGGGTGCCAGCGGGAAAGTAGCGACTGATCCAGTCGATCATCAGGTCGCGATTGCGCTGGTATTGGCTGCGCATGCGGCGCAGGTGCGGCTCGAAGTGGCCGTTTTTCAGGAAGTCGGCGATGGCCAGCTGAGGCTGCGGGGCGGTGGAGCCGGTGCTGATGTACTTCATGTGCAGCACTCGCTCGAGGTAACGACCAGGTGCCACCCAGCCGATGCGCAGGCCCGGGGCGAGGGTCTTGGAGAAAGAACTGCAGAGCAGCACGCGGCCGTCTTCATCGAAGGACTTGATGGTGCGCGGACGGGGGTAGGTGTAGGCCAGTTCGCCATACACATCGTCCTCGATAATCGCCACGTCAAAGCGCTGGGCCAGGGTCAGCAGGGCCCGCTTGCGTGACTCCGGCATGATGTAGCCCAGCGGATTGTTGCAGTTGGGGGTCAACTGTATGGCCTTGATCGGCCACTGTTCCAGGGCCAGTTCGAGGGCGTCGAGGCTGATGCCGGTGAGTGGGTCGGTGGGGATTTCCAGGGCCTTCATGCCCAGCCCCTTGAGGGTCTGCATGGCGCCGTGGAAGCTCGGGGAGTCCACCGCGACGATATCCCCCGGCTCGCAGATGGAGCGGATGCTGGTGGACAGGGCCTCGTGGCAGCCGGTGGTGATCACCAGGTCGTTGGGACCGAGCTGGCAGCCCGAGTCGAGCAGCAGTCGCGCCACCTGCTCGCGCAGCCCGAGGTTGCCGTGGATATTGTCGTAGGACAGGCCGCGCATGTCCTGGCGGCGGCTGATTTGCGCCAGGCTGCGCAGCAGCGGTTTCAGGGTCGGGCTGTCGATGTCCGGCATGCCGCGACCCAACTGTACGGTGTCCTCGCGGGGGACAGAGCGGATCAGTTCGAGCACCTGCTCCCACTGTGAAATATCCACGGGACGCTGCGCCGGACGCCCCACCACTGGCAAGGCTGGCAGTTCGCGGCCTACGGGCACGAAATAGCCGGACTTGGGTTTCGGTTGGGCCAGCCCGCTGTCTTCCAGGACCCGGTAGGCCTGCTGCACCGTACTCAGACTGACACCGTGCTCCACACTCAGCGCCCGTACAGAAGGCAGGCGATCGCCGGGGCGATAGAAGCCTTGTTCTATGCGGGTTCCAAGCAATTCGGCGAGGTTGATGTAGAGAGTCATGGCGCAGTTCTCGGGTGAGGTGGAAAGCAGTGGCCGGTACAGATAAGGTGAAAATACAGGATTCAGTCACGCTTTGGCGAGATCTGTATTGAGTTAATAAAAATTGATTGAATCTGTAATGGTTTTGGCCGTTCACCCATCCTGTGTACTCATGGCAACCGGGTAACAAAGGAGTAGAGGTAATGAACGGCATGAGCGATGTGCGTCTGGTGTTGCACAGTCAGGAACTGGTGATCGAGCACGAGCGGGTAGTCAAGGCGTTCTCCGCCCGCCGCTGCCCCCCGGCCTTCGGTTCCATGGGTCTGGCCTGGCATCGCCTGCGTACCCGCAAGGCCTTGCTTGGACTCACATCCGAGGAACTGCGCGATATAGGATTGAGCCCGGAGCAGGCGCGGGAGGAGGGTTTGAAACCGTTCTGGCGCTCCTAGCACGAAACGTATAGGCGCCAGCTTGCTGGCGATGGCGGCCGATCAGGCGATGCAAGACTGACGGGCCCCATCGCCGGCAAGCCGACGCCAAAGGGGCGATCGCGTTTCTTCAGATGCACAGGTTTGCTGCCGGGCGCGGCCTTTTCAGGCAAAATCCGCGTTCATTCTTCTTTCCGGTCGTTATTCGATGAGCTGCAACAGTCAGAAAATCCGCTTTCTGCGCCAGCAAATCCCGTCTTTCGAATGCGTGCCGGGCTGCCACGACTGCTGTGGGCCGGTGACCACCTCTTCCGCGGAGATGGCCCGCCTGCCGCGCAAGACCGCCGCCGAGCAGGAAGCTGCGCTGGACGAACTCAATTGCGTGCACCTGGGGCCGAACGGTTGCACGGTGTATGACGAGCGCCCGCTGATCTGTCGTTTGTTCGGGACGACGCCGACGCTGCCATGCCCCAATGGCCGACGTCCCGTGGAGATGATTCATCCACGGGCCGAACAACAGGTGCACGAGTACATTGCCAGTACCCGGCAGGTACTGGTCTAGCGTCAATCCGGAATCGGCAGGTTCAGGCTCTCTTTCACTTCTTCCATCACGATATAGCTCTTGGATTCCCGCACATGGGGCAGCTTGAGCAGGATGTCGCCGAGCAATTTGCGGTAGGAGGCCATCTCGGAAATCCGCGCTTTCACCAGGTAGTCGAAGTCCCCCGACACCAGGTGGCATTCCAGCACATGCGGCAACTTCAGCACGGCACGTCGGAACTCTTCGAAGGTGTCGCCCGATTTGTAGTCGAGGCTGATCTCGACGAACACCAGCAGGCTGCCCTTGAGGTGCTGCGGGTTCAACCGGGCGTTGTAGCCCATGATGATGCCTTCGCGTTCCAGCCGGCGCACCCGTTCGGTACAGGGCGTGGTGGACAGGCCGACCTTTTCGCCAAGCTCGGTGAACGAGATGCGCCCGTCGGCCTGCAGGATGCGCAGGATGTTGCGGTCGATTTTGTCCAGCTCGCGCTTGGTCTGATGGTTGGTTCTCATTAGGGAATGCCCCTCCGTCAAAAGCGATAGTGCCGAGAATTCTCGCCAAATATAGGCACTTATATAGTGAAAAGCACTGGCTATTGTTTTTTACACTGCGCGCATCTTGATTTTGAACATTAAACACCGGCGGCTGGCCGCGGATTGAGGGATAGACACATGCGAGTTCTGGTATTGGGTAGCGGTGTCATTGGTACCACCAGTGCTTATTATCTGGCCCGGGCTGGTTTCGAGGTGGTGGTGGTCGACCGTCAGCCGGCCGCCGCCATGGAAACCAGTTTCGCCAACGCCGGCCAGGTCTCGCCCGGCTATGCCTCGCCCTGGGCCGCCCCGGGCGTGCCGCTCAAGGCCATCAAGTGGTTGCTGCAGCGCCATGCGCCGCTGGCGATCAAGGCCACCGCCGATATCGACCAGTACCTGTGGATGGCGCAGATGCTGCGTAACTGCACCGCCAGCCGCTATGCCGTGAACAAGGAGCGCATGGTCCGCCTGTCCGAGTACAGCCGTGACTGCCTCGACGAACTGCGCGCCGAAACCGGAATTGCCTACGAAGGCCGCAGCCTGGGCACCACCCAGCTGTTCCGCACCCAGGCGCAACTCGATGGCGCGGCGAAAGATATCGCGGTGCTGAAAGAGTCCGGCGTGCCTTACGAATTGCTCGACCGTGCCGGCATTGCCCGGGTCGAACCGGCCCTGGCCAGCGTCACCGATATCCTCGCCGGGGCCCTGCGCCTGCCGAACGACCAGACCGGCGACTGCCAGATGTTCACCAGCCGCCTGGCCGAAATGGCCGTCAAGCTGGGTGTGGAGTTCCGCTTCGGCCAGGACATTCAACGGCTCGACCATGCGGGCGAGCGCATCAACGGCGTGTGGATCGACGGCAAGCTGGAAACCGCCGACCGCTACGTGCTCGCGCTGGGCAGTTATTCGCCGCAGTTGCTCAAGCCGCTGGGGATCAAGGCACCGGTCTACCCGCTCAAGGGCTATTCGCTGACCGTGCCGATCACCAACCCGGCCATGGCCCCGACTTCGACTATCCTTGACGAGACCTACAAGGTCGCGATCACCCGTTTCGACAACCGCATCCGTGTCGGTGGCATGGCGGAAATCGCCGGTTTTGACCTGTCGCTGAATCCGAAACGGCGCGAAACGCTGGAGATGATCGTCGGCGATCTTTATCCTCAGGGCGGCGACCTCGAGCAAGCCAGCTTCTGGACCGGTTTGCGTCCGACTACACCGGATGGCACGCCGATCGTGGGGGCAACCGCCTTCCGCAATCTGTTCCTGAACACCGGTCACGGTACGCTCGGCTGGACCATGGCTTGTGGCTCCGGTCGCCTGTTGGCTGACCTGATGGCGAAGAAAAAACCGCAGATCAGTGCCGAAGGCCTCGATATTTCCCGTTACGGCAAAATGCCCCAGGAGACTGCAAAACATGGCAATCCAGCGCCAGCTCACCAATGAACGCATGAGCCAGATCGTTGTGCACAGCGGTACCGTGTATCTGGCAGGGCAGGTCGGTGACGACATGAGCGCCGGGATTGAAACCCAGACCCGTGAAGCCCTTGGCAATATCGAGCGTTTGCTGGATCTGGCGGGTACCGACAAGAGCAGGTTGTTGTCGGTGACGATTTACCTGAAAGACATCGATGCGGACTTCGCCGGCATGAATTCGGTCTGGGACAAGTGGCTGCCAAAAGGCGTCGCGCCGGCCCGTGCCACGGTTGAAGCGAAGCTGTGCGAAGCGCAAATCCTGGTCGAGCTGTCGGTTGTGGCCGCTCTGCCTTAAGTGCGATCCCTCTCCCGGTGCGTGGTGGTTTGATTGCCGTTCGCACCGGTTTTTTATTCCCTCCCTTGACTGTCCAGAAGTTTGCCGCCATGCGTCCTGCCCGTGCCCTGATCGACCTCCAAGCCCTGCGTCACAACTACCAATTGGCCCGTGAAGTGTCGGGCGCCCGAGCCCTTGCGGTGATCAAGGCCGATGCCTACGGTCATGGCGCGGTGCGCTGTGCCCAGGCCCTGGAGGCCGAGGCCGATGGTTTCGCCGTGGCCTGTATCGAGGAAGCGCTCGAGTTACGGGCCGCGGGTATTCGCGCGCCGATCCTGTTGCTGGAAGGCTTTTTCGAGGCCGACGAACTGGCCTTGATCGTCGAGCACGATTTCTGGTGCGTGGTGCATGCGCTGTGGCAGTTGGAAGCCATCGAGCAGGCAGTGCTGGCCAAGCCGATCAACGTCTGGCTCAAGCTCGACTCGGGCATGCACCGGGTGGGACTGGAGCCCGCGGACTACCAGGCGGCTTACCAGCGCCTGCAGGCGAGCGGCAAGGTGGCGAAGATCGTGCTGATGAGCCACTTCGCCCGCGCCGACGAACTGGGTAGCCAGCGCAGCGCCGAACAGGTGGCGATCTTCGACGCCGCGTGCCAGGGTTTGTCGGCCGAGGTCAGCCTGCGCAACTCTCCGGCGCTGCTCGGTTGGCCGCAGATTCCCAGCGACTGGGTACGTCCCGGCATCCTGCTGTTCGGCTCGACACCCTTCGAAGAAGAAAACCCGCTGGCCGCGCGCTTGCAGCCGGTCATGACCCTGGAGTCGAAAGTCATCAGTGTGCGCGAGCTGCCAGCGGGAGAGCCGGTGGGCTACGGTGGCCTGTTCGTGACGTCCAGGCCGACGCGGGTCGGCGTGGTTGCCATGGGTTATGCCGACGGCTATCCGCGGCATGCGCCGACCGGCACGCCGGTGCTGGTGGCAGGCCAGCGCAGCCAGTTGCTGGGGCGGGTATCGATGGACATGTTGTGCATCGATCTGACCGATGTGCCCCAGGCCGGGCTGGGTTCGACGGTGGAGTTGTGGGGCAAAAACGTCCTGGCCAGCGAGGTTGCGGTCCGGGCCCAGACCATTCCCTATCAGATTTTTTGCAACCTGCGCCGGGTACCACGGCTCTACACCGGGAGCTAGGGGGCAGCCGCGCCGCGCCACAGGTCGTCCCACCGAGTCGGATTCGGGCTCGAGTGTTGTAAATACTGAACGCTATGCCATGATATCGCTCAATTACAACATCGCCTGAATCCCTGGGAGACTGCCGTATTGGACGTCGGTGAACGACTGCAATCCATCCGTAAACTGAAAGGTCTGTCTCAGCGTGAACTCGCCAAACGCGCGGGCGTCACCAATAGCACCATTTCAATGATTGAAAAAAACAGTGTCAGCCCTTCGATCAGTTCGCTGAGAAAGGTGCTTGGCGGCATTCCCATGTCCATGGTCGAGTTCTTTTCCGAGGAAATCCTCCAGGAAAAACCGACCCAGATCGTCTACAAGGCCAACGAGCTGATCGATATCTCCGATGGCGCCGTGACCATGAAGCTGGTCGGGCGTGCCCATCCCAGTCGTGCCATCGCCTTCCTCAACGAGATCTATCCTCCGGGTGCCGATACCGGAGCGGAAATGCTCACCCACGAAGGTGAGGAGACGGGCATTTTGTTGGAAGGACGACTGGAACTGGTGGTTGGTGCAGAAACTTTCGTTCTCGAGGCGGGCGACAGCTACTATTTTGAAAGCACCAAGCCGCATCGCTTCCGCAATCCGTTCGATACTCCAGCGCGACTAATCAGCGCAGCGACACCGGCGAACTTTTAACAGCGAGAGGCGCCAGGTCAGGGATTTCAAGGCGCCCGGCAGTATTGATTGGCCATGGGTTAATACCCCTGTAACTCTAGGGGTTGTTTCGCAGGGACAGTCGAACCGCTATACTCACGCCCGCCTGCGAAACCGTGGTTCGCGGCGTGATTAGCCACCATTGAGGGTGTACGCGTGAATCCAATTATGAAAATGCTGGCCGTACCAGCAACCGTAGTCGCCCTGTGGGCCGTCAGCGCTCAGGCAACGACAATCAATGACGATATCGCCAAGCGTCTGGAGCCGGTGGGCAAGGTGTGTATCCAGGGCGCAGAGTGCAAGGGGATGGAAGTGGCCGCTACCGTGGGCGGTGGCGGCGGAGCCAAGACACCGGATGAAGTGATCGCCAAGCATTGCAACGCTTGCCATGGCACCGGCCTGCTGGGTTCGCCGAAAATCGGTGATGCCGCGGCCTGGAAAGACCGCGCGGATCACCAGGGTGGCCTCAGTGGCCTGCTGGCCAAGGCCATCACCGGTCTTAACGCGATGCCGCCAAAAGGCACCTGCGCCGACTGCTCCGATGACGAGCTCAAAGGTGCAATCGAGAAAATGTCCGGGCTGAAATAAGACCGATCTTCTCTGAAAAAGCCGCTTACGAGCGGCTTTTTTGCTTTTGGTGAACGCGGGACCTGTGGGAGCCGGCTTGCCGGCGATGAGGCCCTTGAGTCAGGTGCTGCATTCACGGACGCCATCGCCGGCAAGCCGGCTCCTGCAAGGGCGGTGTTTCGACGCGAGGAATGGGGACAGCATGATGCCCGCAGGCTCGGGCTGTCATTTTCAGCAAATTCCCGGCAAGCTCGGTCCAACCTCAATTCATGGAAAGGCGAGGAGGGTCCGATGGTGCAGTGCTGTTCTATCGAGCGTGCGGTCGATGAGGTGTTGGCGCGACTGCCGGCGCATATTCACATGGCCAGCCCCCTGGGCCTGGGCAAACCCAATCGGTTTATCAATGCGCTCTACCAGCGCATCAGGCAATTGCCGGAGCGTCGGCTGACGATCTACACCGCTTTGAGCCTCGGCCGCCCGGCCCTGGGTGACGGCTTGCAACGGCGTTTTCTCGAACCCTTTGTCGAGCGGGTGTTCGGTGATTACCTCGAACTGGATTTCCTCGCCGACCTGCGTCGGGACAGCCTGCCGCCGAATATCCACGTCCGGCAGTTCTTCATGCAACCCGGCAGCCTGTTGCACAGCACGCAAGCCCAGCAGGATTACGTCAGCAGCAACTACAGCCATGCTGCCCGCGACATCAACGCCGCCGGCCTGAACCTGATCGCGCAACTGGTGGCCGAGGCCCCGGAACATCCCGGGTACCTGAGCCTGAGCTGCAACCCGGACATCACCCTCGACCTGCTGCCGATGATCGCCCGACGCCGCGCTGGCGGAGAAACCATCCTGATGCTGGCGCAGGTTCACAGCCACTTACCGTACATGCCTGGGGATTCGGAGATCAGCCGTGACGCCTTTGACCTGCTGATCGACGAGCCGGAAGGCAGCACCCTGTTCTCCACCCCGAACATGCCGGTGGATACCCAGGATCATTTTATCGGCCTGCACGCCAGCACCCTGGTGCGCGATGGCGGCACCTTGCAGATCGGCATTGGTGCCATGGGCGACGCCTTGACCGCCGCGTTGCTGGCCCGTCAGGCGGACAACGAGGGTTACCAAGCGTTGCTGGCGGATATCGATCTGTCGCCCTGGAAAGCCTTGCTCGACAAGGAAGGCGGTATCGAAGCTTTTGCCAAGGGGCTTTACGGTTGCAGCGAGATGTTCGTCAACGGCCTGCTGGTCCTGGTGGACGCGGGCATCGTGCGGCGCAAGGTCCATGCCGACCTTGAGCGGCAACGCCAGGCCAATGCCGGTGTCGTGCAAACCGGTGGCATCATGGTGCATGGCGGTTTCTTTCTCGGGCCGCGCAGTTTCTATCAGCGCCTGCACGAGCTGTCCCGGGACCAGCTGGGCGAATTCAATATGACCGCCATCAGCTACATCAACGAACTGTTTGGCGAGGAAGAACTCAAGCGCCTGCAGCGCCTCGACGCGCGGTTTATCAACAGTGCCTTCACCATGACCCTGCTGGGGGCGGGTGTGGCGGACCAGCTCGAAGACGGGCGGGTGCTCAGCGGGGTCGGCGGGCAGTACAACTTCGTGGCCCAGGGTCATGCGCTGGAGGGCGCGCGGTCGATCCTGATCTTGCGCAGTTGGCGCGAGGCGGGCGGTGAGGTCAGTTCGAATATCGTCTGGGAGTATGGGCATTGCACCATCCCCCGGCACCTGCGCGATATCGTGGTGACCGAGTACGGTATGGCCGACCTGCGCGGCAAGACCGACGCCGAGGTGATCGAAGCGCTGCTGAATATCGCCGATTCACGCTTTCAGTCGGGGTTGATCGAACAGGCGCAACAGGCTGGCAAGCTGCCGGGGGATTTCCGTCTCGACCCGCGTTTTACCGATAATCGTCCGCAGCGCTTGCAGGCGATTCGGACACGGCATCCGCATTTGTTTCCGGAGTATCCGCTGGGCAGTGATTTCAGCGCGGAAGAGCGGGATCTGCTGCGGGCGCTGAACTGGCTCAAAAGCAAATTCAAGCTCACCGAGATGCTTGAGCTGGGCAAGGCGGCGCTGGATGCCCCCGAGCCGGCGGCCTTTGCCGTGCATCTGGAGCGCATGCGCCTGACCCACCCGGAGGGGTTGAAGGAGGAGCTTTTTCAGCGGTTTCTGCTGGCGGGGTTGCAGGAGACGCTGCCTGACTGAAGCTCCGCGAAATCGGGTACGACACACCCTTGTAGGCGCCAGCTTGCTGGCGATGGCGTCCGGATAGGCGCCGCAAGGCTCAAGGGCTTCATCGCTGCGCTGCGGCGTCCCGACAAGCCAGCCCCTACAGTTTCCGTGTTGACCGTTGTTGCAAGTCAGGGGCAATGGTGGTGTTGAGGTGTGGCCTTATTCGATAAAGCTCACAACACCGCCGGCCAGGGACTTCACCCGGGCCAGCGATTCCACGCGATAACCCTGCGCGTCCAGTTCGGCCCGGCCGCCCTGGAAGGATTTCTCGATGACGATACCCAGGCCCGCCACGGTCGCGCCGGCCTGCTTGATGATCGAGATCAGCGCCTGGGACGCTTTGCCGTTGGCCAGGAAGTCATCGATGATCAGCACGCGATCACTGCTGGTCAGGTGGCGCGGGGAAATCGCCACGGTGCTTTCAACCTGCTTGGTGAAGGAGTACACCGTCGCCGACAGCAGGTTTTCCGTCAGGGTCAGGGACTGGTGCTTGCGGGCGAAAATCACCGGCACGCCGAGGTTCAGCCCGGTCATGATCGCCGGGGCAATCCCCGAGGCTTCGATGGTGACGATCTTGGTAATGCCCGAGTCGGCGAACAGTGTGGCGAATTCGTCACCGATCAGTTTCATCAACTGCGGGTCGATCTGGTGGTTCAGGAAGGCGTCGACCTTCAGTACCTGATCGGAAAGCACGATGCCTTCTTCGCGAATTTTCTTGTGCAGTGCTTCCACGGAACGTCCTCGAATAGCGCCTTTGCGCTGAAGATAGATTAAAAAATGCGCAATTCTAGCGCTTTAACATCGCGCGTATATCCGCCAGCGCCGAATTGCCGCGTACGGCTTTGACTTCGGTCGGCGTGTCGTCGTTACCTTCCCAGGCCAGGTCGTCCGGTGGCAGTTCATCGAGGAAACGGCTCGGCGCACAGTCGATGACCTCGCCGTACTGCTTGCGCTTGGCGGCAAAGGTGAAGGCCAGGGTCTGACGGGCTCGGGTAATGCCGACATAGGCCAGGCGCCGTTCTTCCTCGATGGTGTCGGCCTCGATGCTGGAGCGGTGCGGGAGGATTTCCTCCTCCATGCCCATGATGAACACGTAGGGGAATTCCAGCCCCTTGGACGCATGCAGGGTCATCATTTGCACGCCTTCGGCGCCGTCCTCTTCTTCCTGCTGGCGTTCGAGCATGTCACGCAGCACCAGCTTGCCGATGGCGTCCTCGACGGTCATATCGCCGTCTTCGTCTTTTTCCAGGGTGTTCTTCAGCGCTTCGATCAGGAACCAGACGTTACCCATCCGGTAGTCCGCGGCCTTGTCGCTGGAGCTGTTGGTACGCAGCCAGTTCTCGTAGTCGATGTCCATGACCATACTGCGCAGGGCGGCAATCGGATCTTCGCCAGCGCACTGCTCACGCACCCGGTCCATAAAGCGCTTGAAGCGCGCCAGGCGGTCGGTGAAGCGGCTGTCGAGGTGTTCGCCCAGACCGATTTCGTCGGTGGCGGCGTACATCGAGATCTTGCGTTCGGTGGCGTAGTTGCCGAGCTTTTCCAGGGTGGTCGAGCCGATCTCCCGGCGTGGCACGTTGATCACCCGCAGGAAGGCGTTGTCGTCGTCCGGGTTGACGATCAGGCGGAAGTAGGCCATCAGATCCTTGACTTCCTGGCGCCCGAAAAAGCTGTTGCCCCCCGACAGCCGATAGGGAATCTGGTGGTGCTGCAGCTTCAGCTCGATCAGCTTGGCCTGGTAGTTGCCCCGGTAGAGGATGGCGAAATCACTGTAGGGCCGGTCGGTGCGCAGGTGCAGGCTGAGAATCTCCATGGCCACGCGTTCGGCCTCGGCATCCTCGTTACGGCAACGGATGACACGGATCTCATCACCGTGACCCATTTCGCTCCACAGTTGCTTTTCGAATTCGTGCGGGTTGTTCGAGATCAGTACGTTGGCGCAGCGCAGGATCCGGCTGGTGGAGCGGTAGTTCTGCTCCAGCATCACCACTTTCAGGGACGGGTAGTCGTCCTTGAGCAGCATCAGGTTTTCCGGCCGCGCACCGCGCCAGGCGTAGATCGACTGGTCGTCGTCACCCACCACGGTGAACTGGTTGCGCGTGCCGATGAGCATTTTCACCAGCAGGTACTGGCTGGCGTTGGTGTCCTGGTATTCGTCCACCAGCAGGTAACGGACCTTGTTCTGCCACTTTTCCAGGATGTCGGCATGTTCCTCGAACAGCTTTACCGGCAGCAGGATCAGGTCGTCGAAGTCCACCGCGTTGAACGCCTTGAGCGTGCGCTGGTAGTGGGTGTAGACGATGGCCGCGGTCTGCTCCTTGGGATTACGCGCATTCTCCAGGGCTTGGGGCGGCAGGATCAGGTCGTTTTTCCACGAGCCGATCATGTTCTTGATCTCGTCGACGCCGTCGTCGCCCGAGTATTCCTTCTGCATGATGTCGGTCATCAAGGCCTTGACGTCGGCCTCGTCGAAGATCGAGAAGCCCGGCTTGTAGCCCAGCCGCGCATGCTCCTTGCGGATGATGTTGAGCCCCAGGTTGTGGAAGGTCGATACCGTCAGGCCACGGCCTTCGCCGCCCTTGAGCAGGGTACCGACGCGCTCCTTCATTTCTCGCGCGGCCTTGTTGGTGAAGGTCATGGCGACGATGTATTGGGCGCGGATGCCGCAGTTCTGGATCAGGTGGGCGATCTTGCGGGTGATCACGCTGGTCTTGCCGGAGCCGGCGCCGGCGAGCACCAAAAGAGGGCCGCCGACGTAGTTCACGGCTTCTTGCTGCCGGGGATTGAGTCGGGACATGACGGCGTCAGGAGTCTGTTGCGAAAAGGGCGGGCATTTTAACAGGCTGAACGGATTCTGCCGCGACTCTCCGACACTGTGACGTGCGCCGCTATCTAAATTTGCCGGTTTTGTTACTTTGCCGCAGGATGCGCAGCATATTCCCGGCTATTGTTCAGAATTGTGTTACACAAAAAAGCACTTGATAATCAATCCTACTTAAGTCTCCCGAGCGTGTCGCAATGTTGATCGTCAACGTTTTTTGCAGAGTCTAGGGAGTCAGCTTGCCTACGTCTGTCGAACCCTTGCGTTTGCTGCTACTGGCCGATGAGCCTGAGTGGGCGGCCTTGTTGCGCGAGTGTCTGGCTCCTCTGGGAGACTCGGCCGTGCTGATCCATGCGCCGTCCTGGGAGGTGGTCAGCCGCCTGTTCGAGGCCGACCGCACGGCGCTGTTGTTGACGGTGCCGAACTTGCAGCCGGCGCCGGGACGCTGCAACCTGCCAACCATCCTGTTGTTGGAAGAAGAACCGTTGATCGCACCCCTGGGGGTCAGCGACTGGCTGGTTCGCCAGGGACTCGATACGCCGACCTTGCGTCGCTGTCTGCGCCATGTGCGTGAGCGCGGCGTACTGGAAAACACCTTGCAGCGCCTGGCCGAGCAGGACCCGCTGACCGGCATCGCCAATCGCCAGGGCTTCCAGACCCTGCTGGCGGCGCGGCTGGCCGAGAACGAAGGGCGCGGCCTGGCCCTCGGGCACCTGGACCTGGACAATTTCCGCCATGCCAACGACGCCCTGGGTCACCAGGCCGGCGACCGGCTGATCCTGCAGGTGGTGGCGCGGCTCAAGAGCCAGCTTGAGGCGGGTGACCAGTTGGCGCGCCTGGGCAGCGACGAATTCGCCCTGCTGATCGACACCCGTCGTGCACCCCAGCGCGCCGAGAGTGTGGCCGAACGGATTGTCGAGGCCATGGCCGAACCTTACTGGGTCGACGGTGAGAGCCTGTTGATCGGTTGCAGCCTGGGCATCGCCCATACCCGTGCCAATGCCGGTGCCGATCCACTGATGTGGCATGCGCATATCGCCATGCAGCAGGCCAAGAGTACCCAGGGCTGCACCTTTCATACCTTCAATGAGCGGATCAATCGTAACGCCCGTAGCCTCGCCGACCTGGAAAGCGAGCTACGCCGGGCCCTGCGCCGTGACGAACTGGAACTGCATTACCAGCCGCGCCTGGACCTGGGCAGCGGCCAGATCGTCGGCCTCGAGGCCCTGGTGCGCTGGCGGCATGGCGAGCGCGGGTTGTTGCCGCCCAGCGAGTTCGTACCCCTGGCCGAGCAAAGCGGCCTGATCGTGCCGTTGGGCTACTGGGTGATTTCCCGGGCGCTGCGGGATATGCAGGCCTTGCGCGCGCTGGGGCTGGCGCCGCTGCACATGGCGGTCAACCTGTCGTTCCGGCAGTTCCAGGACAGCCAGTTGCTCCCGACCTTGAGCCGGCTGATTGCCGAGCGCGGCGTTGAGGCGCAGTGGCTGGAGTTCGAGCTCACCGAAACTGCGGTGATGCGTCGTAGCGACCTGGTCAAGCAGACCATGGATGCCCTGGGGCGGTTGGGGGTGCGTTTTTCCCTGGATGACTTCGGCACCGGGTTTTCTTCCTTCGTGCACCTCAACAGTCTGCCGATCGCCTTGCTCAAGGTGGACAAGAGTTTTGTCGGTGGCATGGAGTTGCGTGAGGAAAACCGCAAGCTGGTGCATGCCATGGTCAACCTGGCCCACAACCTTCATCTGGAGGTGGTGGCCGAAGGGGTTGAAACCCCGGAGCAACTGGCCTTGCTGCGCGAGTTCGGCTGCGACCAGGCCCAGGGTTACCTGATCAGCAAGCCGTTGCCGCTGGCGGAGCTGGTGGAGTACCTGACCTTTGGTGCCGCTCAGCCAGTGGCGCAGGAGGTGGTTTGACGCCGCGGGATGCGGTCTGTCGACTCAGGCGGCATCCATGACGCTGCGTTGTGGGCTTTGTGCCGAATGGCGTCCGAGCATCCGCTTCATCCGCCATTCAAACGCCAGCGTCAGGCTTACTGCCGCGCAAGCCAGGCCCAGCGCCAGGCCCCACCAGACACCGGTTGCCCCGCCATTGAAGTCGAACGCCAGCAACCATGCCGCCGGGGCGCCGATCAGCCAGTAGCAGGCGAGACCGACGAGGAAGGTGGTCTTGGCGTCTTTCAGGCCCCGGATCGCGCCCATGGCGATGGTCTGGGTGCCATCGAACAGCTCGAACCAGGCGGCCACCGCCAGCAGCCTGACGGCCAGTTCGATAACCGGTTGGAACGCCGGGTCGTTGCGATCCAGGAACAGTCCCACCAGTGGGTTCGGCGCCAGCCAGAACAGCGCGGCAAAGGCCAGCATGGCGGCCGCCCCGAAAGCGATGCCGACCCTTCCGGCCAGGCGCGCGTCCAGCAGTTGCCCGGCGCCGTAGTGCAGACCGATGCGCAGGGTGATGGCGTAGGAGATCCCCGCCGGCACCATAAAGGCCGCCGAGACGATCTGCAGGGCGATCTGGTGCGCGGCCAGTTGCGTACTGCCCATGGTGCCCATGCACAGCGCGGCAAAGGCGAACAGCCCGACCTCCACGGCATAGGTACCGCCAATCGGCAGACCCAGGCGCCAGAGTTCGCGCAGATACTGCCAATTGGGCCGCGACAGGCCCCGCAGCAAGGGGTAGTGGCGGTACGCCGGGTGCCGCTTGATATGCCAGGCCAGCGCCAGGGCCATGCAGCTGGCGACCAGCGCCGTGACCAGGCCGATCCCCACCAGGCCCAGCTTGGGCAGGCCGAACATCCCGGTGATCAGGGCATAGTTGAGGGCAAAGTTGGCCACGGTGCCGCACAGGCTGATCACCATCACCGGGGTCGCGCGGCCCAGGGCGCTGGTGAACCCGCGCAGGGCCATGAAGCTCAGGTAGCCGGGCAGGGCGAACGGCAGCACCGTCAGGAACTGCGTGGCGGCGTGCACGTTGGTGGGGGTCTGGCCGAACATCAGCAGCAGCGGCTTGAGGTTCCACAACAGCAGGCCGGCCACCAGGGCCATGGCCCAGGCCAGCCACAGCCCGGCCTGGGTCAGCCGGGTCGCGCCTTCGATATCGCCGGCGCCCTGGCGAATGGAGACCAGGGTGCCGACGGCCGCGATCACGCCAATGCAGAAAATCGACACGAACGAATAACTCGCCGCGCCCAGGCCGCCACCGGCCAAGGCCTCGGGGCTGAGTCGGGCCATCATCAGGGTGTCGGTCAATACCATCAGCATATGCGCCAACTGCGAGGCGATCAGCGGCCCGGACAGCCGCAGGATGGCCCGGAGTTCGGTGCGTGCTGAATGCTTCATGATCATCAGGCTCGACAGGTGGAAGGCAGTGAGAACCGTTGATTCTCAGGGTTCCCAGGCATTTGCACAAAGGGATAAAACCGATTGCTCGCATGATAAAAACTCATGCAAGGAGGTTTCTGCTAGGGTTGCCGCATTGCGTTATCGGAGCGCTCCCCATGTCTCGTCGTCTGCCCCCCCTGTATGCCTTGCGCGCTTTCGAAGCGGCGGCCCGCCACAGCTCGTTCACCCGGGCGGCGGAGGAGCTGTCCATTACCCAAAGTGCGGTCAGCCGGCATATTCGTACGCTCGAAGAGCACTTTGCCTGCCGGCTGTTTCAGCGTAACGGGCGCAATCTGCAACTGACCGAGTCCGCGCGCTTGCTGCTGCCGGGGATCCGCGAGGGCTTCGGCGCCCTGGAGCGGGCTTGCAATACCTTGCGCGCTGAAGACGACATCCTGCGCATGAAAGCGCCGTCGACCCTGACCATGCGCTGGCTGCTGGCGCGGCTGAGCCGTTTCCGGCATTTGCAGGAAGGCAATGAGGTGCAGCTCACCAGTGCCTGGATGGATGTCGACAGCGTGGACTTCAACCAGGAGCCATTTGATTGTGCGGTGTTGCTCAGCAACGGCCATTTCCCGCCTGACTGGGAGGCCAGTTACCTGTTTTCCGAGTGGTTGATTCCGGTGGGAGCACCTACGCTGCTCAATGAGCAGCCTTGGGATGCCGAGCGTCTGGCCAGCGTCGAGCTGTTGCACCCGACGCCCGATCGGCGAGACTGGCGCAGTTGGCTGGAGCGCATGGGCCTGTCCGAACGGATCTCCCTCAAGGGCGGCCAGCTGTTCGATACCCTGGAGCTGGGCATGATTGCCGCGGCGCGGGGTTACGGGGTGTCTATGGGGGACCTGCTGATGGTGGCCGAGGACGTGGCCCAGGGACGTTTGAGTTTGCCGTGGCCGACCGCCGTCGATAGTGGTGAGCAATATTACCTGGTCTGGCCGAAAACCCGGCCGGGCGGCGAGCGCCTGCGGCGGCTCAGCGATTTTCTTCAGGGCGAGGTCGCGGCCATGGTCTTGCCCGATGTCGAGCGCCTGGGCTGATACGCTGTTTTTGGCGGCCACTGATATCCGTTCAAATGACTCAAGTATTCGCTGGCGCCGCCGAATCTACCGACATGGAACCGCCGTCCCAAGCGGTTCGCTCATGCCTTGTTCATTGGAAATGTTTCCGCGCGGCCTGACAGTACCCACAGGATTCGCCGCCCGCCCAGGAGCCTCATCATGTCTCGACCTCGTGCCCGTATAGCCTCGCAGCTGGGGTTGGCACTCGCCGTTATCCTGGCGCTGGTGATCAGTGGTAGCACCGTGTTTGCCCTGCGTTCGCTGGACTCGGCCAACCTCGACACCCGCGAGGAACACCTGGCCAGCGAGGCGCGCCTGCTGGCCGACCAGTTGAACACCTTCCACGGCACCTTGCGCGAAAGTACCCAGCGCCTGAGCGGGCTGTTCGAAAAGCGTTTCAGCAGTGGCCTGAGCGTGCGCCCCGAGCAAATGATCGCTGTGGGCAGCGTGCAAGCTCCGGGCCTGTACCTGGGCACTGAGCTGCTGAACAACAATTTCACCGAAGTGGACACGTTCAAGCAGATGTCCGCGGGTGTCGCGACTCTATTCGTGCGTAGCGGTGAAGATTTCGTCCGGGTCAGCACCTCTCTGACCAAGCAGGACGGCAGTCGCGCCATCGGCACCTTGCTCGATCACCAGCATCCGGCCTACCAGCGTTTGCTGGCGGGCCAGGCGTACGTCGGGCGGGCACTGCTGTTCGACCGCTCCTACATGACCCAGTACACCCCGGTGCGCGATGCCGACGGTAAGGTGATCGCTGTGCTGTTCGTCGGTTTCGACTACACCGATGCGCAGAATGCGCAGTTCGACAACCTCAAGCGCTTTCGCATCGGCACGACCGGTTCCCTGGCCTTGCTCGATGAGCAGAAGCATTGGCTGGTGCCGCCTGCCGGGGTGACGGATCTTGCACCGGCAATCCCGGTGGTCGTCGATCTGGTCCGGCAACCGGGCCATGGGCGCTTCTGGAGTGACAAAAGCGAGGATTTCTACAGCGTGGCGGTGACCTTTGAAGGGGGGCCGTGGACCGTAGTGGCGAGCATGCCCAAGGCCGAGATCCGCGCCGTGACCTGGAGTGTCGGCATTCGACTGGTGATTGGCAGCCTGCTGGCCATGCTGCTGGCGGTCGGCGCGGCGATCTGGCTGCTGCGCAGCAAGTTGCGCCCCTTGGGCGACTTGGTGCGCCAGGCGCAAGCCCTGGGGGCCGGGGATTTGAGCGTACGTCTGAACCTGTCCAGTCATGACGAGATTGGCCAGTTGGCCGACAGCTTCAACCAGATGGGGCAGGCGCTGTCATCGATGGTCGAACACATCCGCAAGGCGGCTGCCGAGGTCAGCAGCCGTGCCCATGTACTTACCGGCTTGTCCGGCGGTGCCTATGAAGGGATCGAACAGCAATCCGGCGAGATCAGCAGCATGGCCGGTGCCGTGAAGCAGTTCAGTGCCACCTCGCTGAATATCGCCGACAACATGGGCAATACTGAGCGGCTGGCCCAGGAGAATGCCCGGCAGACGCGCATCGGGCGCACCGCCATGGAGGAGGCCTCGACGTCCCTGGAACAGATCGCCGGTTCCCTCGGCAGCACGGCGCAGGTGATCAACGCCCTGGGGCAACGCTCCGAGGAGATCGGCGGGATTGTCGGGGTGATCACCTCGATTGCCGATCAGACCAATCTGTTGGCGCTGAACGCGGCCATCGAAGCCGCCCGTGCCGGTGAGCAGGGCCGCGGCTTTGCCGTGGTGGCGGATGAGGTGCGTAGCCTGGCGGGGCGTACCCGTGAGGCCACCGAGCAAATCTCCGGGATGATCCAGAGCATCCAGCAACAGACCGATCACGCCATCAACACCATGGAAGAGGGCAATCGGCTGATGCAGGAAGGTCTGTCGCGCAATGCCAACGTGGCTTCGGCCTTGGCGCAGATTGACGAGCAGAGCCGTTCGGCCGGGCAGCAGTTCGCCGTTATCACCACCGCAACCCAGGAACAGAGCAGCACCGCGACCCGGCTCAGCGGCAACCTGCAGGGCATTGCCCTGGCCAACAGCGAGCAACGCGAGGTGGTGTCCAATCTGGCGGTCACGGCCCGGGAGCTGGAGACCCTGGCGACGGAGCTGCGTCAGGAGGTGGATCAGTTTCGCTGAGGCGGCGCCTCGTCGCAGACGCTGAAATACGGGGGAGTACAGGCGGTCCTCGAGCTGACGGATATTTGTTTGGCTGACTTGCTGAAACGTTTCATCAGCGCTATAAAAGTCGAACAACTCCAATAAGGACAGCCCATGACTTCTCTCCGCTTGCTCTTCGGCGTTACCGCCCTGACCGCTGCTTCCCACGCCATGGCCTGGGACTACGTGCTGCTCGACAGCGACACGCCCGCGCAGAACCGGCAGATCACCAGTCAACAACTGGGGATCAAGACCGCCAAGCCTTTCTCCATCACGATGCGCACCTTGCACGGTGGTCGCCAGGAAGGGGTCAGCATCGTCGACATCGATAACGGCACGATGAAACTCTCAGTGGTCCCGACGCGCGGCATGAACGTCCTGCACGCGTCCGTGGGCGATGTGCGCCTGGGCTGGGACTCGCCCGTTAAGGAAGTGGTCAATCCGGCCTTTATCGAGCTCAATGGCCGTGGTGGCTTGGGCTGGCTGGAGGGTTTCAACGAGTTGGTGGTGCGTTGCGGCTATGAGTGGGTCGGGCATCCGGGGCTCGATAACGGTGAACTGCTGACCTTGCACGGGCGGGCGGCGAATATTCCGGCCAGCAAGGTCTCGCTGCATATCGACGAGAAGCCACCTTATGCCATTCGTTTGCAGGGTGAGCTGAAGGAGCAGGCGTTCAAGAAAGTCGACTTCTCGGTGGTCACCGAGCTGTTGACGGTGCCTGGCAGCGTGAGCTTTGCGCTCAACGACACGCTGACCAACAACGGCGACTATCCCAAGGAATACCAGGCGCTGTACCACAGCAACTTCAGCACCCCGTTCCTGGAGCAGGGCGCGCGTTTCGTGGCGCCGGTGAAGCAGGTCTCGCCGTTCAACGACAAGGCCAAGGGCGACCTGGCGGACTGGCAGACCTATCGCGCGCCGACCAAGGACTATGACGAGACCGTCTACAACGTCGTGCCGTATGCCGATGCCAAGGGCGACACCCTGGCGGTGTTGCACAACAAGGCCGGCAGTCTCGGGGTTTCGCTCGGGTTCAATACCCAGCAACTGCCGGTGTTCTCCCTGTGGAAAAACACCGATACCCAGGGCCAGGGTTATGTCACCGGGCTGGAGCCGGGGACCAGCTTCTCCTATAACCGCCATTACCAGCGTCCGCTGGGGCTGGTGCCGACTATCGAGGCCGGGCAGAAACGCCAGTTTCAGATCAGTTACAGCCTGCTGGCGGACAAAGCGGCTGTGGATAAGGCGGTGCAGCGGGTGACGCAGATTCAGGATGGACGCAAGACGGAGGTGCGGGGCACGCCATTGGTGGATTTGAGCAAGGAATAACCCTTTGGGGATGGGCCGGCCGATAACGCAATGTTTCGGCCCGGCCTGGTTCAAGTGACGTCCTGCCTATTGGGACACTGGACGGTACTGAAGCGCTTCGGCCAAGTGTTCACGCTCGATATGTTCCACCTGTTCCAGATCGGCCAAAGTGCGCGCCACCTTGAGCAACCGATGGGCTGCCCGCAGCGAAAGTGTCAGTCGTTCACAGGCCGTCTCCAACCATTTTTCATCGCCTGTGGATAACTTGCAGTGCGCGCGCAGTGCCGGTAAATCGAGAAATGCATTGGCACAGCCTTGACGCTGTTGCTGGCGTTGCCGGGCTTCGGCGACTCGGGCGGCGGCCTGGGCGGTGTTGTCGCCATCTTGCTGGCTGGGGCTGAGCGCCGTGGCTTCTCGGGCCACTGTCAGGTGCAGGTCGATGCGGTCCAGCAGCGGGCCGGAGAGTTTGTTGCTGTAGCGCTGGATCTGTTCCGGGGTACAGCGGCAACGTCCACTGGGATCGCCAAGATATCCACAGGGGCAGGGATTCATCGCCGCTACCAGTTGGAAGCGTGCCGGGAAGCGCACCCGGTCGCGGGCCCGGGAAATCACGATATGGCCGGACTCCAAGGGTGTTAGCATACTCACATAATTTTGAAGCCTGAGTTATCTGCATGCCAAACGCCTACGCTTACGTTCGATACTCTTCTACTATTCAGTCGTTAGGTGATTCCGTGGACAGGCAAATCAGTCCGTTGAAAGCGTTCACGAAGGAAACTGGCGTAGAAGTTGTTGAAATCATCATTGATGAAGGCGTTTCATCTTTTCGTGGGGATAATGCAAATAGAGGAAAGTTTAAAGAAGTATTGTCTCGGATAGATCGTAAGGTTATTCGGCGTGGTGATTACTTGGTAGTAGAGTCCATCGATAGAATTACGCGGCAGCGCGTGCTCGATGGCGTGGAATTGTTGCAAGGTATTCTAAAGTCGGGTGTTAAAATTTATACGACCATTGATTCTCGATGCTACTCGTATGATGATCCTGATCGTGATTTTGAAACTTTAATCATGATTAGTTTGATTGCTAAGAGGGCAAATGAAGAGTCTGAGATAAAATCTAAGCGGCGGAAATCTGCTTGGAACAAAGCCAAGTTGGCAGCGACGGTAGAAGGTGTAAAGTTTAATGCTCACAACCCACCGTATGGGTTTCGTTATGATGTTGAAACTGAGCAGTTTGTCATTCTTGAGGACGAGGCATCAGAGATACGTTTGATATTCGAATTGTTGAAAACAATGGGGGTGTCAAATACAACTAGGCGTGTGAATCTAAGTTCGAAACGAAAATGGACCAGTCGCCAAGTCTCGATGATGATGGAGAACAAGTATCCCTTGGGTATGTTGATGTCCCAGAAGCGCGATGAACAGAGAAAGAAAGTGTTTGTCGAATATATCGAGGATTACTATCCAAAAATAGTTAGCCAAACTGCGTTCAATGAAGCTGTTAGTGCGATGAGAAGTCGCCAAGATAAAAAGCATTATGGCAATTCAACTATTGGCAGTACCAACATTTTCAGGCATGTAATAAAATGTGCTGATTGCGGTGCGACAATGGTGTTTGAGAAGCAAACCAATCAGAAGGGTATAATGTATCCTTATTTCAATTGTCACACTCGAAAAGAGTTAAAGGGTCAGTGCGATCAACGATTTAGATTTGATTTGGCTTTTGGCATGCTTCTACATGGTATGCAGGTAATACAGTCGAAGGTGTCGCCCGGTGTTATACGTTATGATTTTGAGACAAATGGAAAGCCACAAATAAAGTGGGCAGATCCAAAGCCTAGTGGAACTTTTAGTGGGCTAGTCGTCAGAAAACTTAAAATGGATCCGATTGCACTGTCGGAGCGCCAGACCGGCATGGCTGGTTTTGGGGATGAGTTTAGTTCTTTTCTGTCTGATGATAAAAGCTCACAGGAAATGTTTGGAAGTAACTTGGCCGAGGCGTCTGAAGTTTTGGCTGGTTTAAAAGAAAAATATGAAAACATTGAAAGGTCGCTTGATGGCTATGATGGCAAAATTCCGATGCCGATAATTAAGATGTTGGAAAAGCTAGAGGTGGCGATTTATGATCAAAGTGTATTGGTTGATAAGCTTAGTGGTGAGTTGAATTCCAGCATTACAGATATTAAGTTGACTACGTTCGAAGATGTTGTTGACCGCTTTTGCACTGAAGAAGGTCGTTTGAAGTTGAATCAGTTCTTCAAAGCATCGAAGATGGTGTTTAAATTTCGATACGATAAACCTACTAAAAGCCTTCACATGTGGGTAGATCGTAACAAGCAAGAAATTCTTAGCATTTCTAGAAAGTTCCCGCTCCATAAACCACTTGCCCATTTTGGGATCCCAAGACTGGCCGATCTGTATGAGCAGATGTAAGGGGAGCTAAATTACTAATTGGTATGGATGATTCCGCAACCAGAAAACCTCTAGGATGCAAAAAATATTGGCAGTTATTTTTTGATTTGACCACCCCGATAAAGTTGATCCATTTAGCCCCTTTAGCCCTTTCTGAGGGCACGTAGTCGGTCCCCCCTGTGTCACCCCTTCCCCTGGCCCCGTCCAAGCTGGTTCATCAGCACGGAGCGATTTAACCCTTAGTACTGTCGGTGGTCGTTTCAACCGCTTGATCTGGGTTTCATGCATTTCAACAAGTCTATTCTCAAGCGTCCAGTGCTCGCTGCCGATGCTCTTTCCCCATGGACGTATTCTAAATGGGTATTGCAGAGACTCGCCCATTTGTTTGCATTCGACCTGACCAGCAGGCGCCGCAGTGACGACCGGTAGAGAACCGCCAAAAGCGGACGGCCGACACATGGCCTACTTACAGCCAGTAGCCCCCGGCGCAAACTCTTGCGAAACAAGCACTGTTTCTCGTGTACGATACTTCTCAAGCCCTGTCATGTGCTGGGTCGAGGACGTAAAGGACGCCCATTTTCGCGTCCGCGAAAACGAAGGAGTTACTATGAATAAAAGCCCGGATTTTTCGACAGTATCTACGGCGCTGGAAATCAAAAGTGAACTGGCAGGCGAATATATGAGATTAACCTGCCACGTGTCGCTGCAAGTAATTCAAATGCTCAATTCGCAGGATCTGGAAGTCGCGCAGTTTCTGGAGCGTTTGGAGAGACAGTGTCAGGATCTGGAAATTGCCAAAATAGCGACCGCCAATGCTCAACCTGATGAGGTGGAAAGGGTCGCTCGACAGCAGTCCAAGCTTGAGGCTACTAAACAGGCGCTCGGAACGTTCGAAAGTTCAGCAAACATACTCGCGGGCTCTATTTTGCAGATTGTCCAACAAGGTATGTCTAGTGTTCACGGCAGCATTTTGACGTACCCGAATAAAGGGCGGAATATCTCTGGGGTCAGTTTGTGTGATTTGGTTTGGCAAGGTCGAAATCAGGCTATGCACTACGAAACTACTGCAAAGAAAGCAAGTTGGAATACTGTCTTTTCGACGCTCAACGCAGCCCTGCCTGGAGCTTTTTCTCTCGTACCTCCGTATGAATCTCGTGCCAAAGCTATTTTTGATTTGCTTGGATGGCGTAGCTATTCCGTTTATGAGGAAGACCTAAAACTCTTGCTGTTGGGTTGACAGAACAGCGAGGAAAACTATCTACAGCCAATACCGCAAGCTGGGATTCTATGAAATATTTCGCCGCAGCCATCCTTTCCGTCGCCACAGCTACTGTCGGCGCAACTACCTTGGAAGATCAGGTCAAGGCGGCAAAAACTGTCGAGCAGCAGTATCAGGAAGCTATCAAAGACCTCACTAACAACGTCTTCCTCAAGTATCGAGACAACCTCCAGATAGATAACCCTTTGCTTGAGGTGGTGTCTAGCACCAGCAAAACGGCCGACATCAAAATTACCTATACGTGGCGCGTACCAGAGCTAGTTCTTATGCAGATACGAGATACTCTGGGCAAATACTTCCTAACGACGCTGTACGACTCAAAAGTCACGGTCGGCACGTACAACTGCAACGGTCATGTCGGCAGCGACTACTGCGATATTAAAGACAAGCTCGGGCGGTTCTTGGAGTCAAAATCGGTTGGAACTGAAGTGAGCTTCCTTGGCGTGAGAGATGTGTTTTCTTACAATTACCTGGGAAGTGAGTTCCCAGAATCCCGAACCTATAGCGTCGTTTTCACTGTCGACAAGGCGAAGGTCAAAGGTAATCCGGCCCCGAAATTTGAAACCCGTGTCTATAACATCAGTGGGTGCACTCCATTCGTACCTGAGTGCGATGTCAGGGGTGTTTACAGGAAGTAACTAGGAAGGCAAGCTCAAGTCCAGCGTATACAGTCGGCCGTTTTCTGCCTGCCATAACAGGCGGCATAGGACTCCTTGTACCTAGGCTTTCATAGCCCTTTGAACGGTGCTCAGACTCACATCCAACGCCTTCGCCACCTTCCGGAACGATGCACCTTCAGTTTGCATTGCAGCCCGTATAGCAGCGTCATCCACAGTCTTTGCACGGCCTTTGTACTTCCCTGATTCCTTAGCTTTTGCAATCCCTTCCCGCTGACGTTCCTTGATCATTGCTCGTTCAAACTGGGCAACACTACCCAGTAGCGATAGCATCAGTTCTTGCATAGGGTTGGCTTCCCCAGTGAACAGCAACTGCTCCTTGTGGAAGTGGACGCCGATCCTCCGGGCGTTCAAATCCTTCACCAGCTTTAGCAGATCCTCTAACGACCGGGCCAGCCTGTCGATGGAATGGACGTGAACGGTATCGCCCTCGCGGATGAACTTCAGCATTTCTTGCAGTTGGGGACGGTCGGTGGTGGCACCTGACACCTTGTCTTGAAATACCCGGTCCAGTTCAACACCGTCCAACTGACGGGCTGTGTTCTGATCAACCGATGAAACCCTGATGTAGCCTACATTTGTCATTTTTTTCATTTTCTGTATTCATTAGGTTCTAGATGTTTTGATTGTATGTGTGTTCATTTGTTAAATCAACCCTATTGAATACGATTTTATGAAGCATTCTGTATTCACTGAATTGTTGTCACATGGGTGTACCCAATTGACTGCGTCGACCTTTTCCGGCTATGGCTTCCGTCCCGGCCATTACACTGCTAGTGTATTGATCAAAACTCTGGTCATTTGACTATAAGGAATGCAGGTTATGGTAGCGGTTTTAACCCTTATTTTATTGGCATTTCTATCCTTGGTCATCGGATACGTGGCGCTAATGTGCGTAGCGTCATGTCTGTTTCATCCACCAAGGGGCGGCACAATGAGATACGGCATAGTATCGCTTCTTTTGGTAGTAGCGACTTTAGCCCTGTCTTTCACTATGCCAATTAAGTCGTTGCTATCTGTGTTTACCATGGAGGGTCTTGTATTGTCATTGCTTTCATATTTTCTTGGTCAACGATATGAACTAAAAGCAATGAAAAGCGATCTTGTTTATAAACATCCAACTCTAATTCTAAATTTTTGTTTGGGGTTTATGTCGAGTAGCGTGGTTTTACTTGGTGTCAACTATTCTTGGTATTTCGGAATTATCCCGTTGTTTACTTGGGTGCTTGTTGCTTTGTTGGCTACCGAATTGGCAATTTTTCGGGAGGTCAAACGTGCATCCTCAGTGGGACAACAGCTTGATCGCCAAACGGCAATTTTTGCAGTTAATTTAAATCAAGGTAGAAAACCACCTTCACTATTCGCTCCTCAGAGGAAAACGACCAGCAGTTACCCGTATCCTTGATTGGCAGTTGTAGCGTTCGCAAAGATTGGGTGATAATTCGGGAGTGTCTGGAATGCCACAATAATCTCATATATAGGATGTGCATCTTCGTTTGTTGCTCAAGGCGATCAACAGATCGTGATTCATACGCATACCGTTGTGGTCCAAAATGCAGGTTGACAAGCGGCAAAAAAATTCGTCTTTCGCATGCAGTCCTACCCATCAATATTACCGTATTTCCACCAATAAATTATTTGATTGAACGCAATCCAGAGGGTTCGGGTGAGATCGTTTTCCCAGTTCTTGTTCCCAAGGAACAGGTTACCGTTTCGTATTTGTACTTTCCGCCACTTCTGTGGACTCAAATTAATGTGAATGCGAAATCTGATGAAGGTTTCGCAAAAATAATCAAAGTGATTCCTACCCCGCAACCAAATAGAGTAATCGTTTCCGGATTGATGACACTCTCGTTTATCGGAGCCTCATTTCTTTTTTATTGGTTGGTCCGTTTGTGCATCGCCGTAATTTGAATGGTCTGCCTGACTTTCGCTTGATAGTAATGTCAGAGTATTTGTTAATACTTCTGTATCCAAAACCAGATCACTTGGTCGGCACCCTAGCGCGGCTGACAGCTTGAAAATCGTCGTAATCGTGGGTTGGTAGATTCCGCGCTCTAAAAAGCTGATGTAATTTCGCTGAAGTTCTGCTTGATGTGCTAATTCTTCTTGAGTTAGCCCCATGTCTTTACGTTTGTTTTTCAGTGCTTTCCCAAATGCTGCTTCAATTTCCACGACATTCTCCCGGCAAAGGGAAACTGTCGGGCACAGGACCAGAAAAATCCTCATAGCATACTATGAATTTTTGTCGAGTGATGGCACTATGGGGTCAAAGCCGTCGTGGCTGACGATCTGCACCTAAAGGAGTAGTGATGAAACTTAGTTCTATCTCGATGTTACTGATTTCGACGGGTCTTATGTGTGCCGCAGTCAATGCATTAGCCGATGACAAAGAAGACATTGCAAAACTCAAATCTGAGTGCACAAAGCTGTCGCGACCCGCTGATGATTCTGGTTACGATGAGCTGATTGATAAGATGTTAAAGAGAAATTCCATTAGCCAAGACTATACGCCCCTCTCGAACGATGCTGAGTTGGTTACGCTCTTGCAAACGTTGAAGAAGCCTGAAAATCTTGATTTTGCACAAGACACCGTAGAAAGGGATTTCGGTTACTTTTCAGACATGTTCTCTATAGGAAAGAATGTTGATGAAACCTATCTGAACAATGCGTATAGATGCCATTTCGTTGAGGCTTATGTTGATGTGGGCTCCAAGGCCAATAAGGAATTAAAAAGCTACTTTCAGTGGCTTCTCAATCGAACCACGGAACACGTCAATCTTCTAGCAGCAGAGAAGGCTGATAGAGAAGATTATGCCAAAGGTGTTCGTGATGAAGAGGAAGCCTACAAGAAACGTCTGCTGACCCCCAAAGGTAATGCAGCAACTGTAGGTGGCTTTAAGATTACTGCGAATTCCTGTGTAGCACGTGGAAAAGTTGGAACGTTAAACCCATTCTTAGAACCGAAAACCTGGAATGGTTCTAAGTTTCTGATTGTCGATGCCAGTTTTAAAAACGTGTCGACATCTAGCAAGTATATGTTCCCTGGTAGTGTGGTGGTTAGTAAAAATGGGAAAGTGTATAAGTTCGATAAGTTCGAAATGGTAAATGAAAGCGGTTTTGGACCCGACACCGAATCTTTGAACCCACTAATTACCTATCGAACGAAATTAATCTTTCGAATTCCCGCCGATTTGACGGGGAAAATTGTCTGGCACCCGGACGAACGTACGGATGATGTGACAGTTTCATGTGGGTCGATCTGAATGTTTTGTCTGTAGGGGGAGCGTTATGAGCAAAATCACATTGATGTTCGTTGTAATTCTGACTGGGTATGTACGGTTCGCATTGGCTGGTACTAAAACTAACCAGGAACCGGGCATCCTATTCTGGATTTTGGCCGTTATCGTAGTACCGATGGTGATTTATACGGCCAATAAGTGGAGGTTGTGGGGGCTGGGGTTCAAATTCGGCATGGCCAGTAAGTCCACCTTTTTGTCATCAGTCAAGTGGACTTTTGTATCGGTGATTGTGACCTTTACGTCGGCTCTAATACTATATAAGTTTGGTTAAAAGTACCGATGATTGATCATCTTCTAAGCGGCAAAGAAGTATTCCAGTGAGTCGTGGTGGCAGTCAGCGATTAAAAGCTGGTCTGCCACTTCTTTGGGTTTCAATCTAGACGGTGAAAATCGTTTGTGGTTTTCGCCTGTGCCAAACTGTTTGTCTCTAACCTTGCACATATAGCTTAAATGGTAAAAAGCATTATCAAGCTCTTTGTGGTTTGATCGGTTGACGACATGGCATCTAGATTCGCTCAGGGAGCCGCCTGAGAGCTTATTCCAGCGGCGTTCTAACAATTCCCATGCGCCTGTACTGGTTTGGGTGTAAAGCGTTCCTATTCGAACCGTGGAGCTTACACCGACCATGCAGTGGTAATGCCCGTTCTTGGATTCGCCAACCTCTCTTGACCAGCAATGGATGACGTGTTTCTGATTTCCCCAAGAAGAGCTTGCGAGGTCTTCTTTAATTTTTTTGAAAAATTTACTGACCACTTGGTTCGCTGATACAGCAGACATTTTATCCGTAACGCTAAGGTGCAGTTCAAACACCAACAATGAAACTCTTGAGTGGCATGTCAGCAGCGCATTGATCTGGCCGAGCATAGGCCGGAGCATCGACTTGTACACCCCAAACTGTTTGAATTTCCCGGTATTGATTCGTAGACCTTCAAATTTACGGTTGAAGGTGATGTCGTTTTTTCTTTTTTGCATCTTTGGCTTGTTCAATTCGTTTTGTCCTTGATGGTGGTTGTCTCTCCTGTTGCTATGACCCTATTGGATATTACTATAATATCAATCGCCCATACTTCGGCGTAGCGCAGTATGTCTGGGCTTGAGTAGGTTTCCGGTGTCGAAGAAACAGTGCAGAGGTTGATCGAATCTTATCACCGTTTTCGGTCGTTCTAAACAGATTAACCAGAGTTCAATTTGATGCAATATAAAATTTATTTAAGAGCAAGTCGTAGATGACAGTTGTCTGATGAAGAGGGCATGTGCAGCGTAATGAGGACAACATCTTCATTGCATCGTTCTGATTTAGTCGTCATCAAATAACCTAAAAAACTGTATGTATATACAGTATTATGGCGATTAACTAATATGTGAGATATAGACATCCTCTCTCCAGTGGTTCGCGCAACACCTCCAATACCTTGCGGTCGAATTCCGGCAATTCATCGAGGAACAGCACGCCGTGATGGGCCAGGGTAATTTCACCGGGTCGCGGTCGAGGGCCACCACCCACCAGCGCCGGGCCCGACGCGGAATGGTGGGGTTGGCGAAACGGTCGCTGCGGCCAACTGCTCAAGGGTACATGGCTGGCAACCGACTGGATGGCCGCGACCTCCAGCGCTTCCTGTTCGTCCAGCGGCGGTAGCAGGCCGGGGAGGCGGCTGGCGAGCAGGGTCTTGCCGGTGCCAGGCGGGCCGCTGAGCAGCAGGTTATGTGCTCCGGCGGCGGCGATCAGCAGGGCGCGCTTGGCGGCGAGTTGGCCTTGTACTTCGCTCAGGTCCGGGTAGGGCTTGCTCAGGTGCAACAGGCCATTGGATTCGAAGGGTGTGATCGGCGCATGCCCGTTGAGATGGGCCACCAGTTGCAGCAGATGGTCGACGGCAATCACCGTCAGCCCGGAGGCCAGCGAGGCCTCTTCGGCATTGGCTTGCGGCACCACCAGCGTGCGCCCGGCGGCACGTGCGGCCAGGGCCGCCGGCAACACGCCTTGCACCGGGCGGATGGCGCCGGACAAGGCCAGTTCGCCCAGGCATTCCAAATTGTCCAGGGTCAGGGCTGGCACCTGCACACTGGCGGCGAGGATGCCGAGGGCGATTGCCAGGTCGAAGCGTCCGCCGTCCTTGGGCAGGTCGGCTGGGGCGAGGTTGAGGGTGATGCGTCGTGCCGGAAAGTCGAGAGCCGAGTTGAGGATCGCACTGCGGACCCGGTCCTTGCTTTCCTTCACGGCGGTTTCGGGCAGCCCGACCAGCGTCAGCATCGGCAGGCCGTTGGCCAGATGGGTTTCGACGGTGACGGCGGGGGCTTCCACGCCCACCTGGGCGCGACTGTGGACGATGGCCAGGGACATGCTCTTTCCTTGAACGCGAAGGGGCCGCTTCCTGCGGTTCTGGAAGACTAGTTGAACGGAGGGAAGGGCTTGGGGGCTTTTATGTGTCCAGACGATTCGTTGTCTTTTTGTGGACGCGTGACGCTGGATTAACGTCGGGCAGTGAGGTCGCCAGAAACAAGTAGGCCCCGCATGACGGGGCCACATATACCTAGGTTCTTCACCGTTTCAGTCGCCCGGGAGTGGAATGGCTAGGGCGGCGAAGAAATTGTATTGGAATCTTTTTCTCTTGGTAGTGATGGCAACAGTGGACCGCACGCTCACTGTGTCCAGTCCGTGGCTCCCAAGGGCGGCTCAATGTTGCTCAACTGCGTACGAAGACCATAAGTGGGGTGTAATCGCCGGCATCGGCGTCACGGAGGGACTGGATATAGCGATTACGCACCTCATTGGTCGAAACCGGATTCCCGTTACCCCAGGAGAAATCAGTGCAACCGCACTGCCTTAGAAGAGCATCGGTCATGTAACGAGCATGCCGGCCATTTCCGTTTGGGAAGGGGTGTATCGACACGAGCTGGTGATGAAAGCGAGCCGCTATTTCATCAGGTGTGAACGTCTCGTTCTCTACCCAGTACGCGACATTACCTAGAAGCTGATCCAGCTTGATCGAGATCTGTATCGGATCACAGCCGATGTTTTTTTCAGTTCTACGAAATGTGCCAGCCCAGACCCATGTGTCGCTGAACATCTTCTTGTGAAGGTCGCGGCAGAAGTGTTCGTTAAGCACCTCAAGCTTTTTCTGGCGATTCAGCCATTGCCGGGCCTTGAGTAAGTTTTCCGCTTCCCACTCGTCAAGCTCGCCCTGGGTACTGATGTGTTTTGGCTTGAGGCCTGCGGCTTCGTCAGGATCCAGAGGGGTTTGGCCGGGTTTCAGTTCGAGTTCTACCGCCATAGTCGAGCCCACGTTCCAGCCAGGAGTTCCTGGCGCCGTTCAGTTACCTTGCGCTCGATGAATGAGTCGGACGGCCGTTGGTCTTCAAGGGTCATCATGTGCGAAACCCCCATGACTTCTTTCCGGGCCAACGATTCTGCGCGCTCTTCGACCATGTCATGCAAAGGCTTCTTCGGTATCAGTGCATAGACAAGCTCGCAGTCCAGTCCATTGGCCAGTTTTCTCAGTTGCCCAAGGGTAATTCGGTCATCTGCCTCCGATTGCTCGGATTTTTGAAGCGTAGCGGGCGCCACGCCGAGCAGAGCAGCCTGACTGCGCACAGTTCTACCCAGGGATTCTCGAATCGAGCGCAGCCAGCCACCACGAGGGATAGTTTTCCCTTTGAGGGTTACGAAGGGCTCGAGGGCCCGCTCCACCTGGGCCAGGCGCAGGTTACTGAGTGAGGAATTACGCATAAAATCTCCTTTTTGACAGCCTATAAGCTATCAAAATAGGCATCTATGTATGCCTATAGGCTAACAATTTAGCATTTTTGTTAGCCTATAGGCTAACTAAGTATTATGTTTGACAGCCTATAGGTGTACAGAAATAGATATCTTGTATGCCTATAGGCTAACAATTTTAGCGATGGCTTGAACATAAAGCGGGTGCCGGTGGCTCTGTGCAGTCCTCCGGTGCGTCGAGGAGGCCCCAACCTCACGAAAACGATGGAAGCAGGCGTGACGCTCGTTTCCACCACGGTGCGTTTCGGGCAGTCCAACCAGTGTAAGCATCGGAAGGCCGCTGGCCAGATGGGTTTCGACGGTGACGGCGGGTGCTTCCACGCCCACTTGGGCGCGGCTGTGGACGATGGCCGGGGACATACTCTTTCCTTGAACGCAAAGGGGCCGCTTCCTGCGGTTCTGGAAGATTAGTTGAGCGGGGGAGGGGCCTTGGGGCTTTTATGTGTCCAGACGATTCGTTGTCTGGTTCATCAGGGAGGATCATGCCGGGATCGTTGGTAATTTCTGAGGTGAGAAATGATCAGAAAGGAGGCACACCCGAGGGAGTGAACAAGAGTGCAATTAATTTTGCACTTAGGTAGCGATGTAGCCAAAATAATTGCACTTGAGTGGTATTAGTTAAGTGCTATTATTCCTTCACTTACTTCGCTTAAGTGAAGGAATAACAGCATGGCCAAGAAAATTGCACCGCTTTTACCGGTAACCGAGCGCCTGCTTGCAGACCTCGGTGAACGGCTTAAACTCGCCCGATTGCGGCGCAAAATCACGGCCAAACAGGCTGCCGAACGCGCCGGCATGTCCCAGATGACCCTGCGCGCCCTTGAGCACGGTTCGTCCGGCAGCACCATCGGCGCTTATTTGGCTGTCATGCAGGTGCTGGGGCTTGAGAAGGACCTGGCCAAGCTCGCTGGCGAGGACGAGCTTGGCCGTCACCTGCAAGATGTGAGTCTTCTTCCGAGCAAGAAAAAAACACTGATCTCCGCACGAGCCCCAGGCGAAGCGCCGAGACTTCAAAAGAACACGCCGCAGGATCCGTTGGGGAAAGACACGGTTCACAAGGCGCGTGTTCCCAAGAAGGCTGCGGCCTCCCAGGTTGTAATCCAAAGCGACAACGGCGCAATTAGCGGTGACTCACTGGCAGCCTTGATCCCGCCTCGTCGAAGGGCTGACAAACAATGAGTACCATGATTGGGGTTTACGCCGACTGGGACGGGCTGGATGAGCCTCAGCGTCTCGGCTGGCTGCATGCTCGGAAGACGCGCCAATTAGAGAAGTTCGAGTACGAAAATGACCCGCTGGCGCTGAAAAATCCCGTATTGAGCACCGTTCAGATCGACCCGAGTATTGGCCCCTACGCTGGAGCCCAGTATCCAGGCGGTGGCCGCGACATGTTTGGGGTATTCGGCGACTCCTGTCCTGATCGCTGGGGCCGACTGCTTATGACGCGTCGCCTGGAGCGCGATATCCGTGACGGCTTGGCTCCTGCGAACAAGAGACTGGGTGAGTCGGACTTTCTGCTCGGTGTCCATGACCTCTATCGGGTTGGCGCCCTTCGGTATCGACTGAATGATGAGGGCGGTTTTCTCGACGACCAGCACAATGTAGCCGCTCCACCCTTCGTTGAAATTTACGCTCTTGAGCGCGCCAGCCGTGAGTTGGAGCTCGACCCGGACAACAGGGCGGCGGATGGCCGGGAATGGTTGCGCATGCTGATCGCACCCGGTGGTTCACTTGGTGGCGCCCGGCCAAAGGCTAGCGTGGCTGACGATGACGGGCATTTGTGGATCGCCAAGCTCCCCTCTACGCGAGACACCTACGATGTCGGTGGGTGGGAGTTGGTGGTCAATGCGCTCGCGCAAGCCTGCGGTCTGAACGTCGCCTCGGCAATGGCCAAGCGCTATGCGAGCAACTATCACTGCTTCATGGTCAAGCGCTTCGACCGGACCGCGGCCGGCAGCCGCCTCCATTTTGCATCTGCCATGACGCTCACCGGTCACGTCGACGGTGATGACGCTGGCAGTGGTGTCAGTTATATGGAGCTGGCTGAAGTTCTGATGCGAAATGGCTCAGATACCAAGCGGGATCTGGAGGAGCTCTGGACGCGCATCGTGTTCAATATTCTGGTTTCGAACACGGATGACCACTTGCGTAATCATGGCTTCATCCTTGAGCCAGGCAAGGGCTGGCGTCTGTCCAACGCATACGACTTGAATCCCGTGCCCGATGGCGACGGTCTGAAGCTCAATATCACCGAGTACGACAACGCCCTGGATCTTGAACTCGCCAGAGAGGTGGCCGGTTTTTTTCGGGTGGGTATGGGGGACGCGGATGAGATCATCGCCGACTGCGTTGATGCTGTTAGCCAATGGCGAACGGTTGCTCAAGCCCTGGGCCTTTCGCAGCGTGAGCAAGACTACATGGCTCCTGCCTTCGCGAGAGCGCAAGGCTAGTGCGCCGTCCCTCACAGTGGGGTTGTCAGCCTATAGGCATACAGGAATCTGTTTTTTGTACGCCTATAGGCTAACAACCTTGGCGGTGGCTCGAACATCAACGCTGGCGATCGGATTTTCACCGCGCCCTTTCTTACCTAAACAGGTGATGGAGGATTGAAATAAACCGCGTCAGAAAGCGATAAGGTCGACTTGATAAAACGAGTGCCTTCGTCGGCCAACACTTCTAACTCGCCAGATTCCAGCCCTGCGAAAGCGACACGAGCCACGACTTCAGGAGCCGACTTGGGTACGTCAAAGCCCTTGGTAAGATCGGTATCGATAAACCCTACGTGCAACGCCAATACGTGAGTATTTTGCGATTTCAACCCCAGACGTAGTGCGTTGGTCACACTCCAGGCTGCGGACTTGGACGCGGCATAAGCAGCCAGCATCGGTATGCTCAGCCATGTCACGTCCGATAGCACATTAATTACGGCGCCCCCGCCATTGGCCGCCAGTATGGGAGCAAACGCCTGAGTTACACGCACGATGCCGTAACAGTTAGTGTCCATCAAGTGTCGAGACAACTCGATCAGGCCTGAATCCAAAGCTCCCTCATTCAGAACAGCGATGCCAGCATTGTTGACCAATAGCGTCGTATCCGGGCAGTGCGCGACAGCCTGTGCCACAGACGCCGAGTCCGTCACGTCGATTTTTATCGGTATCAGTCCGGGAACATCGAAGCGGTCCGGATCACGAACCCCGGCATAAACCTTGGAAGCACCTTGTGCCAAGGCGGCCTTGGCAAATGCCAAACCCAAGCCACGACTGGCCCCTGTTACGAAAACAACAGATCCTGCGATATTCATTGGTTAGCCCTGGTTAGTCTGAAAAGGCCAGCGTTGTCATTCTGGCGATATGCTTTAGGTGTCTTGGCGCTTGGGCATGTAAGGGGCTATTTCACTGGCGTCCTTAGTGGTTGGGTCAAGGCGCGTGTTGACGGTGGAGCCTCCGATGTAACGCTCAGAAATTTTCCAGCCTGTTGCGGTTCGACGGAGACGGTCCATCATCGGTGAGTACAGCCATATTGCCGGGAGATCGTCAGTGCTTTTTATCGCTTGCCCGGCACCAAGGACGGCAGCCGACTCAGGGGTTGCGTAGCGCACCAGCAAGTTCTGATAGCGAACGACTACGCCTTCCTCATCCGTATCAACAATGTGGTTTGTGGCGTGGCGACTCACGCCTGGAATCAGGTACGGGTAATCGTGAGCAAAAAAGTGTCGGATTTGCTCGTGCCCGTTAATGGTGCCGTGGAAATGGTAAGCAACGGCATCAGGTAGGAATGCATCAACCATCGCTTCTACGTCCCACGTCTCGAACCACCAGTTCACTCGGTTTACAAAATCGATAGCGCTGATTCGATCGGCGGGATCGACATCGACCCCGTTCTGGATTTTCGGAAAAGCTTTCATCGCCAGCCCTCGGTTGATTTTATATGTGTAATTACACATATAAGTGCAAAAAATTAGCGACCATCGACGTCAAGCTTCAAAGACTCCCGTATCGACGCCGCACGATCACGGCCGATCTGAGCTTCGTACTCTTTCTGTGCCGCCTCCCAAAGAGGTTCGCATTCACTGATCTTGGACAAACCACTTGCCGAGAGCGACAGACTGAGTGCGGATCTAGGGCCTTCAGCCCGACTATCAACAAGGCCCTCCGTTTGCAGGGGTTTGAGTGCCCTGACCAAGGTGGTTCTCTCCATCACCATGGCTTCAGCAAGCTCGGCGATGGAAATGCCAGGTCGCTCGTGCACTTTCGCCAAAATAGAAAACTGCGAAATAGAAATATTGGCGCCCGCCAGATTGCGGTCGTACAGGCGTGTCATATGCCGAGCACTGCGCCTGACAGCAAGGCAATAGCAGAGGTCGGTACCAGATAATTGAGTCATGACCTAATTTATGTGTGCAATTACACATATGTCAAGTGATATATGAATGGGCCTGTCAAATCGGGTGAGCAGCGCAGAGGTTATCGCCAACAGCCATGCCGGTTGGGTGGATTTGCGGCTCACAGCGCCGGTGCTCCTCCGGCGCCTCAACCTGGGCAAAGCGATGGCGATTGTGCAATGGCCCACGCTTCGCACCTGAGCTAAATCACGCCGGCAATAAACCCAGCGCCTGATAGGTGGCTACAGCGCTGTCGAATACTGAAATATCCCCGCGTCCACGAGCCACAAGCTGAGCGCCTTCGACCGCAGCATAAATCGCCAGTGCATGTTCTCTTCGCTTTTCTGCTGAGATGTGAGGTTTGCTCACCTTGAGCACCTCCGTCAGCCAGTCAACATTTGCGCGGGTAAAACCATCCACTTCAATCCGAACCTCTTGAGGGAGGTCGTCGAACTCTGCCGCCATAATGCCGCAGAGGCACATGCGGTTGTCGTTGATTAATGCCATGCGAAAAATATCTGTGTAACCCTTCATCCAGACACTCACATCGTCAGATGCGTCCCGCAAACCTTGCAGGTAAGAAACGCCGTCTTCGGTATAGCGGCGTGCTAGCGCTGCACCCAGATCCCCTTTGCTGGGAAAGTGGTAGTGAATGCTGGCGCTTTTAATGCCCACATCCTTGGCGAGTTCGCGAAAGCTCAGGCCGTTGTAACCCCATCGCTGCACCATCTTTCTGGCCGTTGCCATGATGGTTTCACGGGTGTCAGGCGTCGCCATGAAAAATCACCTCTCTATCGGCAGATAGTCTTTGACGGATTCGAAAAGCTCTGCGCACTATATATCTATCAGTAGGTAGGTGCCATGGGGCACGTATGAAAATTTTCGATATCCCAGGTTTTCCCAACCCGCTACGTATTCGAATCGTCTTGGCCAAAAAAGGGCTGGGCTCTCAAGTGGAGTTTGTCAAAATCGACCTGCCGGCCGCGGAGCATAAGCAGCCTGCGTTTTTGGCCATCAATCCACTGGGTACCGTTCCTGTTCTGCACTGCCAATGACTTCGGTTGACGTTGTCAGGCAGTGGAGACGGTCGTTCGAGCCCTAGGCTTTTCGTCGTCTGAGCAAGGCTGGGTGGCTGTTGGCTCGCCCAGCCCACGCACTCTGACTCTCTCAGTGAGCGTCGGATGGCAATCCACCGCTCCCGCACAAAGCAGGAGCAGGCAATGAAACGTCACTCCACCGGCGGATTCAGCTTCGCCTCCAACTCCGCCACCTTCGCCTCCAGGCTCTCCAGCCGCGCACGGGTCCGCGCCAACACCACCATCTGGCTATCGAACTCCTCCCGGCTGACCAGGTCCAGCTTGCTGAAGCCGCTCTGCAACAACACCTTGAACTGACTTTCGAATTCCTGGCGGGGCAGGGGTGTTTCGCCGCTGAACAAACGGGAGGCGTGGCCGCTCAGGGCATCGAGGAAAGCTTTGGGCGCAAGCATGGCTAAGGTTCCGGAAACAGATTACCGGCCAGTGTACCACGCAGTGTCTATAGTGATTTCCATGGGGGCGGGTGCACGGTTTTCGCGCATCGCGCTAGCGTCCTGCGCACCGTTGTTGTGCGTATGGCTCTGGTGCAACGTGTTTTTTCACCCTTCACGGCGGCCAAGGGACTGAAAACATTGGTTTTTACGGAGCTGGCAAGCTTTCTGCTTAGTTGCCAGTGACCCATGCACTGATGCAGTCGCTGTGACGAATGCAGTGCGGCAGACGAAGCTGGGAAGTTTCGCCAGCAGCGGTTAGCTGGCGTCGAGCGGTAGATGTGGACCGACGATGCGTTACAAAGCCAGGCACTGCGCTTAGACTTGAGTCGGGTTTGTTTTCCTGGGGCAAGTCCACCAATTCGGGAGAGAGTTTCATGAAGCTAGTCACTGCCATCATCAAGCCGTTCAAGTTGGACGACGTGCGCGAGTCGCTGTCCGAGATCGGCGTGCAGGGCATTACCGTTACTGAGGTCAAAGGCTTCGGTCGGCAGAAGGGTCACACCGAGCTGTATCGCGGCGCGGAATACGTGGTCGACTTCCTGCCCAAGGTGAAGATTGATGTCGCCATTGACGACAAGGATCTTGACCGGGTTATCGAGGCGATAACCAAGGCGGCCAACACCGGCAAGATCGGTGACGGCAAGATCTTTGTGGTCAATCTGGAACAGGCTATTCGCATCCGTACCGGCGAAACCGATACCGACGCAATCTAAGCCGCCAAACCCCAACGCCCCAGGAGAAAACAATATGACTCTGCGTAAATTCGCAGGGCTAGGAGCCCTGTTGTCCCTCGTAATGCCAGCCTTGGCCATGGCGGCGGACCCGGTACCAGCTCCAGTCCTCAATTCCGGCGATACCAGCTGGATGCTGACCTCGACAGCCCTCGTGCTGTTCATGACGATCCCAGGCCTCGCGCTGTTCTACGGCGGCATGGTGCGCTCGAAAAACATTCTTTCCGTGATGATGCAGTGCTTCGCCATTACCGGCCTGATCACCATTCTGTGGTTCATTTATGGCTACAGCATGGCGTTCGACACCACCGGGATGGAAGCCAACGTCGTCAACTACAACTCCTTCGTCGGTAGCCTGGCCAAGGCCTTCCTCGCCGGTATCACGCCAGCCAGCATCACCGGGCCGACGGCGCTGTTCCCCGAGGCGGTGTACGTCACCTACCAGATGACCTTCGCCATCATCACTCCGGCGCTGGTCGTCGGTGCCTTCGCCGAACGCATGAAGTTCTCCGCGATGCTGGTGTTCATGGGCGTGTGGTTCACCCTGGTCTATGCGCCGATTGCGCACATGGTCTGGAGCGGTCCGGGTTCCCTGCTGGGCGACTGGGGCGTGCTCGACTTCGCCGGCGGCACCGTGGTCCACATCAACGCCGGTGTCGCCGGTCTCGTGGCCTGCCTGGTGCTGGGCAAGCGCAAAGGCTTCCCGACCACCCCGATGGCGCCACACAACCTTGGTTACACCCTGATGGGCGCGGCCATGCTGTGGGTCGGCTGGTTCGGCTTCAACGCCGGTTCCGCCTCCGCGGCCAACGGCACCGCCGGTATGGCGATGCTGGTCACCCAGATCGCTACCGCCGCCGCTGCGCTGGGCTGGATGTTCGCCGAGTGGCTGACCCACGGTAAGCCAAGTGCCCTGGGCATCGCTTCGGGTGTGGTTGCCGGTCTGGTTGCCATTACTCCGGCTGCTGGCACTGTGGGCCCAATGGGCTCGCTGATCATCGGCCTGGCGGCGGGTGTGGTGTGCTTCTTCTGCGCCACTACGCTGAAACGCAAACTGGGCTACGACGACTCCCTGGACGCCTTCGGTGTGCACGGTATCGGCGGTATCCTCGGCGCGATCCTGACCGGTGTGTTCGCCGCACCGTCCATGGGCGGCTTCAACACCGCTACCACCGATGTCGCCGCACAAGTCTGGATTCAGTGCAAAGGTGTCGGCTTCACCGTCATCTACACCGCGATCGTGACCTTCATCATCCTCAAGGTGCTGGACGCCGTGATGGGGCTGCGCGTGACCGACGACGAAGAGTCGGTGGGCCTGGACCTGGCGCAACACAACGAGCGTGGCTACAACGTGTAAAGGCTGCAAAAAAAATTGCCCGGCTTGCCGGGCATTTTTTTGTCTGGAATTTGTCATTGGAAAACGGACTGAAAGGATTTATCCAAAGGCATTACGGCCAAAACCCCAGGGCGTTTTTGTAAGGGCCGATTGCTTACAGCAAAGCAAGAGTATTAGGCGCTTTGCTTTTTTCCACAGCGCGCTAGAATGCGCGCCGAAGGGCGGAGAACTGTATGTGGCAACAGACCCTGATTACCTTGCGGGCCAGGCCCCGGGGTTTTCATTTGGTGACCCAGGAGTTGCTCGACGGTTTGCCTGGGCTCCAGGCATGCCAGGTCGGTCTGTTGCATTTGTGGCTGCAGCATACCTCGGCCTCGTTGACCATCAACGAGAATGCCGATCCGGCGGTCCGTCGCGACTTCGAACGTTTTTTCAACCGGCTGGTACCCCAGGTCAAGGCCGATTATGAACACAACGACGAAGGCGCGGACGACCTGCCGGCGCACTTCAAGGCCAGTTTGCTTGGCTGTCAGCTGACTTTGCCGGTGACGGCGGGACGGTTGGCCCTGGGCAGCTGGCAAGGTGTCTATCTGGGCGAGCACCGGGATCATGGCGGTGCTCGTAAAGTCCTTGCCACCCTTTACGGTGACGGGGCATAAGCCGCTGGTATGCAGCGGATGTTGAATTTTTTCCGGCGGCCTTCGACAGTCGGCGTAGCTGGGCTATAACTAATCTGCTTTTCGCAAGTCATGAGGTAGAACATGAGCGACGATGATCTGGAAAACGACGACCTCGAGGTCGGTGAAGACGACGAAGCCGAAGAAGGCTTGGAAGCGGCGGCTGAAGACGTAGACGTTGCCGATGACGACGGCGGTGACGCGCCGGTACCGACTGCCAAGGGCAAGGCCAAGGCAGCGGTGTCGGTTGACGAACTGCCGAGCGTTGAAGCCAAGAACAAGGAACGCGATGCCCTGGCCAAGGCCATGGAAGAGTTCCTCGCGCGTGGCGGCAAGGTGCAGGAAGTCGAGGCCAATGTGGTGGCCGATCCGCCCAAGAAGCCGGACAACAAATACGGCAGTCGGCCTATCTGAGTCTCAGCGCCGGGTTTCTGCTTGGTTGAAACAGCCCGCCGTCGCTGCGGGCTTTTTCATGGGCGGACAGTGGTGTTTGGCACCGGCTGCGCCGGTGAGCGCGAGCAGGCTTGCTCCTACAGGGGCACGCGTTCAGTCGGCGGTGTTCCAACTGGCCAGCAGCGCTGGCAACTCGGTCAGGCTGCGAACCTGCGCATCCGGCTGCCGCTGCGCCTCCCAAGCCTTGCCCGTCGGGTTGTACCAGATCGCCCGCAGGCCGGCCTGCTGGGCACCGGCTATGTCGTCCCCAGGGTGGTCGCCAATATGCACCGCCGCGCTGGCCGGGACATTGCCGCCACGCACCAGGGCTTCATGGAACAGCCGTGCGTCCGGCTTGGCAATGCCGATGTCTTCGGCGCACAGCGCAAAGCGGAAATAGTCGGCGAGCCCGAGGCGGCGCACGTCCGCGTTGCCATTGGTGACCACGCCCAGGGCAAAGGAGCGGCCCAGGGCCTGCAGGGTTGGCTCGACCTCCGGGAACACCTCGATCTGGTGCCGGGCGTGGATAAATACCTCGAAGCTCTCGTCCGCCAGCAGTGAAGCCTGTGCGTGCGAGTAACCGGCCTCTTCCAGGGCATGGAACAGCACCCGCCGACGCAAGGCGCTGATGCGGTGCTTGAGCGTCGGCTCCTGGAGCAACACCCGTTCGCGAATCGCCCACAGATGCTCCACCGGCACGCCGCCCAGGTTTGGTGCATGTTCGGCCAGCCATTCACGCAAAACGTTCTCCGCGCTGTGGATCACCGGTGCGGTATCCCACAGGGTATCGTCGAGGTCGAAGGTGATCAGCTGAATCGTCATTGCTCACTGTCCTTGCTGCGTTTGGCCCGGGGATGGGCGCTGTCATAGACGGTTGCCAGGTGCTGGAAGTCCAGGTGGGTGTAGATCTGCGTGGTCTTGATGTCCGCGTGGCCGAGCAGTTCCTGCACGGCGCGTAGGTCCTGGGACGACTCCAGCAGGTGGCTGGCGAAGGAGTGCCGGAGCATGTGCGGGTGCAGGTTCTGCCCCAGTTCGCGCTCGCCGGCGGCCTTGACCCGCAACTGAATGGCCCGGGGCCCGAGGCGACGGCCTTGCTGGCTGACAAACACGGCGTCGTCGGGCGGATTGCTCAGGGCGCGCAACGGCAGCCAGTTCTGCAACGCCTCCCGGGCTTTGCGACCGATCGGCAGGACGCGGGTCTTGCTGCCTTTGCCGTGGACCTGCACCAGGCCGTCAGCCAGGTCCAGCTGCTCCAGATCGAGTCCGGTCAGCTCCGACAGGCGCAGGCCCGAGGAGTAGAACAGCTCGAGAATGGCCTGGTCGCGACGAGCGATAAAGTCGTCCTCCACCCCGCCGTCGAGCAATTGCAGGGCGCGGTCGGTGTCCAGGGTCTTGGGCAGGCGCCGTTCGCCCTTGGGCGGTGCCAGGCCGGTGGCCGGGTCGTGAGTGCACAGGCCTTCGCGGTTGAGGTATTGATACAGCCCACGCACCGCCGAAAGCAGGCGGGCCAGGCTGCGAGAGGATTGGCCCTGCTGGTGCAGGCGGGCGATCAGCCGGCGCAGACGCTGGATATCCAGGGCGCTCCAACTGCCGATCTGTTCCTTGGCGCAAAAGGCCAGGACCTTGTCCAGGTCGCGGCGATAGGCTTGCAGCGTGTGGGGCGACACCTGGCGCTCACTGCGCAGGTGCTCGCAGTAGGCGTCCAGCTGTCGTTCCATGGCTAGCGCACCGAGCGCAGGGCGGGGGTGAAGCGTGGAACCACGCGGCCCATGACTTCGGCGATATAGCTGAGGAACAGGGTGCCCACCGAGCTTTTGTAGTGTTGCGGGTCACGGCTGGCCACGGCGAGGACGCCATGCACACCCTGATGACTGATGGCGACCACCGCGGTAGAGCCAATCTGCTTGCGTTGTTCTTCACCGAACAGGAAGTCCAGCTCGTGTTCACGCAGGCTGCCGCTGATGCTCTTGCCTTCCGAGAGCAGGCCGCCGATGGCTTGCTGGGCTTCGGCATGGCTGACCCAGCGACCTACCGGCATGGCGTTGTCGCCGAACAGGATCAGGCTGACGAAGGGCACCTGGAAATCCTCGCGCAGGCTGTCTTCCACGGCCATGACCAGGTCGTCGAGGCTGGCGGCGTCCATCAGCGCGAGGATCAGGCGGCGGGTTTTCTCGAACAGTCGATCGTTGTCCCGGGCCACATCCATCAGTTGTGACAGGCGATGGCGCATTTCGATGTTGCGCTCGCGGAGGATCTTCATCTGGCGCTCGACCAACGACACGGTATCGCCGCGTCGATGGGGAATACGCAACGCCGGCAGCAGTTCCTCGTGTTCGACGAAGAAATCCGCATTGGCCTCCAGGTAGGCGGCGACCTGCGCCGCCTCAAGGCTCTGTGCAGGCGGCTCGTTGGGCTGTTCGGCTGGAACCTGAGGCTGGTCGGTCATGGTATTGGCTCGCTTATAGACGCACTTGTCCTTCATACACCCGAACGGCTGGGCCAGTCATCATCACCGGTTCGCCGACACCCGCCCATTCGATGGACAGGCGTCCACCCGGCAGGTCGAGGGTCACCGGCGAATCCATCCAACCCTGGCTGATGGCGGCCACCGCGGCGGCGCAGGCACCGGTCCCGCAGGCCTGGGTTTCCCCGGCGCCACGCTCCCAGACTCGCAGTTGTGCGCGGTGGCGGTCAATCACTTGCAGGAAGCCGACATTGACCCGGGCCGGAAAGCGCGGGTGATGTTCGATCTTCGGTCCCAACTCATGCACCGGTGCGCTGTTGATGTCGCTGACCCGCAGCACCGCATGGGGATTGCCCATGGACACGGCGGCCAGGTCGACGCTCTGGCCGTCGACCTCCACGGCGTAGCTCGTGGCCTGTTGCTCGGCCTGGAACGGAATCTCGGCCGGCGCCAGGCGCGGCGGGCCCATGTTCACGCTGATCTGGCCGTCCTGGCGGACATCCAGCTCGATGATCCCGCTCTTGGTTTCGACGCGGATCAGGCGCTTGGCGGTCAGGCGTTTGTCGAGTACGAAACGGGCGAAACAGCGCGCGCCGTTGCCGCACTGTTCCACTTCCGAACCGTCCGAGTTGAAGATCCGATAGCGGAAATCCACTTCCGGATTGCTCGGTGCCTCGACGATCAGCAATTGGTCGAAGCCGATGCCGGTGTGCCGGTCACCCCATTGCTTGGCGTGCTTGGGCTGGATGTGCGCGTGCTGGCTGACCAGGTCGAGGACCATGAAGTCGTTGCCCAGGCCGTGCATCTTGGTAAAACGCAGCAGCATGGTCTTACTCCGGCAGCAGGCTTTCGCCGGCATACAACTCGGCGACCGTCTCGCGACGACGCACTTCGAACATCTGCTCGCCATCCACCAGCACTTCGGCGGCGCGGCCGCGAGTGTTGTAGTTGGAACTCATGACGAAACCGTAGGCGCCGGCCGAGTGCACGGCCAGCAGGTCGCCTTCCTCAAGGGTCAGCTGACGTTCCTTGGCGAGGAAGTCACCGGTCTCGCAGATCGGCCCGACGATGTCGTAGACCCGCCCGGCGGCTTCGCGCGGACGCACGGCGCTGACGTCCATCCAGGCCTGGTACAGGGCCGGGCGGATCAGGTCGTTCATCGCCGCGTCGACGATGGCGAAATCCTTGTGCTCGGTGTGCTTGAGGTACTCGACCTGAGTCAGCAGCACGCCGGCATTGGCGACTATGTAGCGGCCCGGTTCGAACATCAGCGCCAGGTCGCGACCGGCGATGCGTTCGCGCACGGCCTTGATGTAGTCGGCCACCTGTGGCGGCTCTTCGTCGCGATAACGCACGCCCACGCCGCCACCGAGGTCGATGTGCTGCAGGTGGATGCCGCATTCGCCGAGGCGGTCGATCAGCGCCAGCAGGCGGTCGAGGGCATCGAGGAAGGGTTCCAGGGTGGTCAGTTGCGAGCCGATATGGCAATCGACGCCCAGCACTTCCAGGTTCGGCAGCTGTGCGGCGCGGATGTAGACATCTTCGGCATCGGCAATGGCGATGCCGAACTTGTTCTCTTTAAGCCCGGTGGAGATGTACGGGTGGGTGCCGGCATCGACATCCGGGTTGACCCGCAACGAGATCGGCGCACGCACGCCCAGCTCGGCCGCCACCACTTGCAGGCGCTCCAGCTCGTCGGTGGACTCGATATTGAAGCAGTGCACGCCGACTTCCAGAGCGCGACGCATGTCTTCGCGGGTCTTGCCGACGCCGGAGAAGACGATCTTGTCGGCGCTGCCGCCGGCGGCCAGGACACGTTCCAGTTCACCACGGGAAACGATGTCGAAACCGGCACCGAGGCGTGCCAGGACGTTCAGCACGCCCAGGTTGGAGTTGGCTTTCACCGCGAAGCAGACCAGGTGCGGCATGCCTTCGAGGGCGTTGGCATAGGCGTTGTACTGCGCCTCGATGTGGGCGCGGGAATAGACGTAGGTTGGCGTGCCAAAGCGCTCGGCAATGGCGGACAAGGCTACACCTTCCGCGAACAGCTCACCGCCACGGTAGTTAAAAGCTTCCATGGTGATCCCTTAGTAGGTGTCGTGCTGGTGCGCTTTGGCTTGCGAGGACTTGGCCTGGTCGTCCGGGTTCTGGCTGTCATCGGGCAGATACAGCGGACCTTTTTGACCACAGGCGGAGACGAGGCAAGCGATCGCGAGGAGCGCAGCAAGGGAAGAGATCAGGCGCTTCATGGCGAAATCCTTTGAAAAAGCGTTAATTGCGCCGGAGTATACCGGCCACCCGGCGGCTTGCCTATGCGGGCCGCTGCCCGTCCGGCGGCACCCGGGCACCGTTTGTGGATTATTGATGTCACTCTTGGCCCCACGTGGTTATGCTTTGCAATCGTCCGGGAGCGCTCGTATCTTGCGGCGCTTGAAGGGACACGCATTTTTCGAGGTTCGCGCAATGAGTTTGACTGAAGCCCGTTTTCACGATCTGGTCGATAACACCCAGCAAAATCTGGAAGATGTGTTCGACGAGAGTGGCCTGGATGTGGACCTGGAAAACTCCGGCGGTGTGCTCACCGTGAAGTTCGAAGGCGGCAGCCAGTTGATCTTCAGTCGCCAGGAGCCTCTGCGTCAGCTCTGGCTGGCGACGTCCAAGCCCACCGGCGGTTATCACTTCGAGTACAAGGAAAGCACCAGCGAGGATGAAGACGGCAGCTATTGGTTCTGCGTGAAGAGCGAAGAGAAGCTCAACGAGATCCTGGCGCGCTTTACCCTGGAGCAGGCGGGTGTCGACCTGGATTTCGAAGAGATCTGATCGTGACGCAGCAAACCGCGCCGGTACGCCCCGCCAAGCCGTTGTACAGCAACGTCAGTTCGGCCGTGCCATCGCCTTGTGTGAGTCTTTGCCGGCTGGACGAGCAGAAAATTTGTATCGGCTGTTTTCGGCATGTCGAGGATATTCGCGAGTGGCGTTCGGCGGATGACGCCCGTCGCCGGGTGATCTGCGAGCAGGCCCGGCAGCGCCAGGCGCAGGCCTGAGGGCCTGGGAATGGGGGCTTGAAAGCCCTGCGAAACCTGTGGGAGCCGGCTTGCTGGCGGTTGCGATGTCACATTCACCACCGCCCTCGCCGGCAAGCCAGCTCCCACAAGGCCCACGTCTGTCCTGAACAGACTTTTGCCGTCTTCCCCCGGGTTGTGTATTTACGCTGCTGTGGTAGTGTCGGACTACGCCTCGCGTTGACGAGGCCTGTGAAAACCCCGCCTTTCGTGGCGGGGTTTTGCTTTTATCGTGCAGAAAAAAGGAGTCTGCCTGGATCATGAGCACCGCACCTTCCATCATCCTCACCCGCCTTGACGTGCAACGTCTGGAGCGCCTGATCGACAGCCTGGACGACACGCTGCCCGGCGTCATCGCGTTGCAAGCCGAACTGGACCGTGCCGACAGCGTGGTCGGTCACGAAGAAGTGTCCGCCGGTGTCGTGACCATGAACTCCCGGGTGCACTGCCGTGAAGAGGTCAGCGGCAAGGATTATCGCCTGACCCTGGTGTATCCGCAGGACGCCAATGCCGATGAAGGGCGGATTTCCATTCTCGCGCCGGTGGGCAGCGCGCTGCTCGGTTTGCAGGTCGGCCAGCATATCGATTGGCCGGCTCCAGGCGGCAAGACCCTGAAGCTGAACCTGCTGGAAGTGGAATACCAGCCGGAAGCCGCCGGCGACTTCCACCTCTGAGCCCTCCGTGGCGCCCCTGACCGGGCGCAGGCGCATACCCGTCATCCGCCGCGGGTGCCCTCAGACCTGATCCAATGCCAGGTTCAGTGCGCTTTCCAGTTCGGCCTTGTAGCGCAGGTAGAGATTGCTCGAACCCTGTCCGTCACCGATCAGCGCGCTCAAGTCGAGGTCGGTGATGTAGCAGCGGTAGCGTTCGATTTCCCGGCGTTGGCCGACGATTTCCCGGGCGACCGTGATAAACAGCTGGTCGCCGTATTCCAGTTCGGAAAATTCCCGCTGATTGCAGTACAAGGTGACCTGGACCGCATCGGTCCCGGCCTTGCCGACAATCGCCTGGACGTCATAGAACGGTTTGTTGACTGGCGTTTGTGGCGCCGGCCGGGTTTCGACCCGCCGCGCCCGCCCCGGTGCCGAAGGCAGCAACTGGTAGTACAGGGTTTCCAGCGCCGCCGCGGGCTGTGTCGTGTCCATGGGCATCAACGCCTCGCGACGGTAGAGAATCGACTGCAGGAAGCGTTGCAGCGGCACCAGCAGGCTTTGCTCGTCGTGGAACGGCAGGCGCTGTTGCCAGAGGGCGTTGAACTCGTCGAGCACATACAGTTCGGCGTAGGTCTCGTTGATCCGATAGAACACCTGCACGCATTCAGGCTGGCCCATGGGCAGTACCAGGGCCAGGTCGTGCTCCTCCATCGCCCGGATGTCCAGGTACAGCGGGCTGTAGGCAGACAGGTCCTGGTTCAGGTAGTTGAACAGCGCCGGCAGGTTGTCCAGGGCGACATGCTTGACCTGGCCTTGCACCAGTTCGAGGACGTGATAGTGCTGCTGGACCTGGACCAGATAACGATGGTTGAGGCTGCCGAGCAACAGTTCCTGGGCGGTGTTGAGCACTTCCTCGACCCGCTGGGCAATAAACTGTGCGCGGTTGTGGCAGAAGCAGCGCACCCGCACCCGCGGCAGTGGGCGACCGACAGGCAGGTGGTTGAGGTAATCGCGCACGCAGTCGAGCAGTGCGTGAGGGCCGTGGTAACGGTTGATCAGCACTTCGTTCCAGCTGTTGAGCGTGACCTTATCGAGGGTCAGCACCAGGTTTTCCCTGACCCCGGCGTAACTCAGGGAGTCGGTGCGCTCGGTGGTCATCAGGATATTCAGGTCGCGGTGGTGCTTGAGCGGGTCCACGCCGATATTCACCAGGATCAACACTTCGGCGGCGATGCTGGGGCGCAGCAATTGCTCCTCGCTGACGCTGCCCAGCGGCAGGGCGAGGGTCTGTTGCAGGCTGCCGAGCAGGTTGAACAGTTCGAACTCGGTCAGGTCGCTGCTGCCAGGGTGCAGCGACAGGCGTGTGGTAGGGTCGATCACGCCGTTGCGATGACACCAGGTCAGCAGTTCCAGCAGTTCGCGGCTGCGCTTGATCGGGGCGAAATTTTCCCATTCCAGGGCATTCAGACTGCCGTTGTACAGGCCCCAGTGGGATTGCCCCGGTTCCTTGCGGTTGGGCGACTGGACCAGGGTGAGGGTGTCTTCGGCCAAGTCCGGGGCGATGCCGGGGTTGATGAACTCGATCTTGCCGGCCTTGCGCTCGAACGCGGCGTACAGGCGGCGGCCGAGGACATTGAGGTCGCGCTTGTTGATCAGGCTGACCGCCTGTTCGGTGCGGGCGAACTGAGTCAGGAAGCGGTAGCTGTAGTTGAGCTCATTGACCAGGGCCCGGCGTTCAGCGCTGACCTGGCGGACTTTCCATTGGCTGCGGCTGTCGAGCAGCGCCAGTTGCCGGCGGTCCCAGCCCCATTCGCTGGCCAGCCGCTCCAGCAACCGGCGCTGCCAGCTCGTGCTGCGCGCGCTCGGGCCGGTGAGCTTGCGGTTGACCTTCAGGTACAGGCTGCGCCGCACCAGTTCCAGGCGTTCCGGTTCGTTGCGGATCTTGAGGTACTCCTCGATGCGCCGGTAGACCACGATATAGGGGTCCAGCTCGTCGAGGTCCAGGTGATTGGCGAACACCGCCTGCTTGAAACGCAGGCTCAGGCACTCGACCTGCGGGTGTTCGCTGGCGTAGACCTCGATCAGCAGCAGCTTGAGCACCGATTTGTAGGGCGACTCGATGCCCTTGAACAGTTGCCAGAGTCCGGCCCCGATGAATTCCCCTGGCGGAATCCGCGCCAGGTGACCGAGATCGAGAGTTTCGTTGGCGCGGATAAAACGCTTGGACAACAAGGTGTGGGTGTACTGGTCGTAGTGCTGTTCCTCGTACACCGGCACCAGCCACCACAGCGGTGTGCGCCCGGCGAGCCAGATGGCGGTGCGGTAGAACTCGTCCAGCAACAGGTAGTGCTGGGTGGTGCCGCAGTCTTCCGAGCTCAGTTGCGTGTCGCGCTCGCCGCGCACGAAGCGGCTTGGGTCGATCAGGAAGAAATGTGCCTCGGCGCCCTGGCTGGCGGCCCAGTCCTCGAGCAACTGGCATTTCTTGCGCAGTTCGGCCAGTTCGCCCTGGCTCAGATCGCTGGCGTGGCAGACCCACATGTCCATGTCGCTTTGCTCGGCCTGGGCGAGGGTGCCGAGGCTGCCCATCAGAAACAGGCCGTGGATCGGCCGCGGCGGATTGCCGTGGCGGGTCTTGTAGGAAAAGGAGCGAGTCAGGCGCTGGGCTTCGGCCAGGGCCAGTTCGCCGGGCTCGTAATGCGATAGCCCGGCCGGGGTGCTGCCCGAGACATAACCGGGCAGCAGCGGGTGATTGACGTGGAAAAACAGCGGCAACAGGTTCAGCACCACCTGTTGGCGCGGTGACAGACCTTCGAGGGCGCGGTCCAGGCGTCCCTGGTTGAGCTTGAGGAAGCGCGCGCGCAGTTGGCTGAGGACTTTGCGATCGATTCCCTCGTCCAGGTTCGGGCGAATTTCGTGGGTGCGCGTCATGTCTAACTCAAACCGGCTCGCGGGGCTCGAAAGGAAGGGGGTCACAAGGGTGGCAGTTTAGCGCCGAAGTGCAAGGACGCTTAAATAGAATTTTTCTTGACGCCGGTTTTTCGGCGTTTTGTCGTCGGCGCCCGCGAGATCCGGCAGGAAGAGATCCCGTGGGCGCGGCGAAGGGTCAGGCGGCTTCTTTGATGGCCAGGATGGTCAGCAGGCCTTGGGCATGCTCGGCTGCGTCACGGCCCAGGCTGGTCAGGTAACCGCCGTCGGCTTGGGTGATCAGCTCTTTCTCGAACAGGCGTTGGGCAGCGGCGATGGCTTTTGGCGCGGCGGTCTGATGAATTTTCAGGCCTTCCTGGGAATTGTCCAGATTGAACAGTGCAAGGATTTCCAGTTCGGCAACCAACTCAGGGGTATACGACATAAGGACTCCAGACTTTCTAGGAATTATTGGACGACAGCGCCCCTAAGGTGATCGCAGTTGAGCGCGCTGTCCAGTCTTCGATGCGTGTATGGCGGACGGTGGGGACAGCGCCTCGGACCCGGGTGGTGGCGGGGCGTTGTCAGTGTAGACAGGGGGCGCTGCAAATCCAGGGGATTTACTGATTCTCGGGCGGCAGCTCCGGCAGGGCGCGCAATGCGGTCTCGTACCACTCAGTATTGAATGCGCGATCCTCATCGAGCATTGCATCGATCTCCACCGCCAGCACATGGGCCATCAGGTTGAGGATCTCTTCGCGCTCGTAACCCACCAGGGTCAGTTTGTTGAAAATTGCCTTGGCTGCTGGCGGATTGTCGGTCTCGATCTGGTTTTCGATGGCCTGGGTCAAGGTGCTCTCGGCGAACGCTTCGTCGTCGTTGTCGATATCGGTTGGTTCGCTCATGGCGGACTCCTCAAGGAAAGGCGACCAGTTTAACTGCATTCAGGGGCGTGATGCTGCTGGCAAGAGGTCGTTCGAGGTTCTATAACTGCCGGGGCCAACCCCCTGCACGGCCTGGAGGCTTTGTGATGCTCAAACTTTATGGATTCGCGGTCAGCAACTACTACAACATGGTCAAGCTGGCGTTGTTGGAAAAGGGCCTGCCTTTCGAGGAAGTGCCGTTCTATGCCGGGCAGACCCCGGAGGCCCTGGCGATCAGCCCGCGGGGCAAGGTCCCGGTGCTAGGTGTCGAACAGGGGTTTATCAACGAAACCGCGGTGATCCTGCCCTATCTGGATGACACCCAGCCGGGGCCGAAGCTGTTGCCGGCCGATCCCTTCCAGCGTGCCCGGGTGTTGGCGCTGGCCAAGGAAATCGAGTTGTACATCGAGTTGCCGGCGCGGGCGTCGTTCGCTGAAGCTTTCTTCGGGATGCCGGTGCCGGAGGCGATCAAGGAAAAGACCCGGGCCGAATTGCTGCTGGGCTTCGCCTCGCTCAAGCGTCATGGCACGTTCGGTCCTTATGTGGCGGGCAGCGAGTTCAGCGTGGCGGATATCTACTTTCTCTACAGCGTCGACCTGGCCTGCGCGGTCGGTCAGAAGCTGTTCGGGATCGATTTGCTGGAGGGGATGCCTGAGGCCAGGGCGCTGCTCGAACGCTTGCAGCAATGGCCGAATGTGCAGCGGATCGCCGCGGACAAGGACGCGGGGATGCCGGCGTTCCTGGCGATGATTGCGGCCAAGAAATAGTTTTGTGGCGCTCATCAGGGCGCCATCGCCGGCAAGCCGGCTCCTACAAGGAGCGGGGCCCGACGGTATCTCGCGGTGACACACGGTTCTGTGGGAGCCGGCTTGCTGGCGATGGCGCCCGCAAGATTAATGCAAGGCTTGCAGGCCTCATCGCCGGCAAGCCGGCTCCTGCACAGGGATCAGCGGCTGGCGAGCAACGCCTGGCCGCGCGCAACGGCCAACTTCACCTGTGCCGGTGCCGTCCCGCCGATATGGTTGCGGGCATTGACTGAACCTTCCAGGGTCAACACCGCAAACACGTCTTCATCGATCTGGTCGCTGAACTTGCGTAATTCTTCCAGGCTCATTTCCGCCAGGTCCTTGCCGGTTTCCACGCCGTATTTCACCGCATGGCCGACGATCTCGTGGCAATCACGGAACGGCAGGCCGCGCCGCACCAGGTAGTCCGCCAGGTCGGTCGCGGTGGAGAAACCACGCAGCGCCGCTTCGCGCATGATGGCGTGCTTGGGTTTGATCGCCGGGATCATGTCGGCAAACGCCCGCAGCGAATCGCGCAGGGTGTCGGCGGCGTCGAACAGCGGTTCCTTGTCTTCCTGGTTGTCCTTGTTGTAGGCCAGCGGTTGGCCCTTCATCAGGGTCAGCAGGCCCATCAGCGCGCCGAACACCCGGCCGGTCTTGCCGCGTACCAGCTCCGGCACGTCCGGGTTCTTCTTCTGGGGCATGATCGAGCTGCCGGTGCAGAAGCGGTCCGGCAGGTCGATGAACTGGAACTGCGCGCTGGTCCACAGCACCAGCTCTTCGGAGAAACGCGACAGGTGCATCATCGCGATGCTGGCCGCCGAGCAGAACTCGATGGCGAAGTCACGATCCGAGACGTTGTCCAGGGAGTTGCCGCCGACCGCGTCGAAACCCAGCAGTTGGGCGGTATATTCACGGTCGATCGGGTAGGTGGTGCCGGCCAGCGCTGCGCTGCCCAGGGGCATGCGGTTGGTGCGCTTGCGGCAGTCGACCAGGCGCTCGTAGTCGCGGCTGAGCATTTCGAACCAGGCCAGCATATGGTGCCCGAAGGTCACCGGCTGGGCGGTCTGCAGGTGGGTGAAGCCGGGCATGATGCTGCCGGATTCGCGCTCGGCCTGTTCCAGCAGGCCTTTTTGCAGGCGGGTGATTTCAGCCAGGATCAGGTCGATTTCGTCGCGCAGCCACAGGCGGATATCGGTGGCCACCTGGTCGTTGCGGCTGCGCCCGGTGTGCAGCTTCTTGCCGGTGACGCCGATGCGGTCGGTCAGGCGCGCTTCGATATTCATGTGCACGTCTTCCAGGTCCACGCGCCAGTCGAAGTTACCGGCCTCGATTTCGCCCTGGATGGTGGTCAGGCCCGCGACGATGCTGTCGCGTTCGGCATCGGTCAGTACGCCGACCTTGGCCAGCATCGTGGCGTGGGCGATGGAGCCCATGATGTCGTGGCGATAGAGGCGCTGGTCGAACGTGACGGAGGCGGTGAAGCGTGCGACGAAGGCGTCGACGGGTTCACTGAAGCGGCCGCCCCAGGACTGATTGGTCTTGTCGGTGCTCATGGATTCGCTCGTGATCTGCTGAAAGTGGGTTGCCGGAAAAGTCGTCGCCGATCATAACAGGGTTGCGTCTATGCCCGTCAGCCGGCCAGCGCCCACAAGATGGGTTTGCGCTACTGGCGGATTATATTTCGACCGAATCTGTCGAACGGCTTGTCGACGTGGGCGCGGGCGCAGAGACTGGGCTCATGCCTATTTCACGATCGAACGAGGGGCGTGATGCGCCCGCGACCCAGGAATTCTTCCTCCCGGAACTCTGCCTGCCCGAGGCGCTGCTGGTGCTGGTGGTGCTGGCCGAGTTGCTGGTGATGGTGCTGGTGCTGGCCGAACCGATGCCCGTCGGTTTCGACTGGGTGCGTCTGGCACTGACCTCCTTGTATGTGCAGTGGCTCGTGCTGTTGTCGGCGGCGTTGTTGTGTGGCGCGCGGGCCTGGCTGGCGCGCTTGCGCCCGGGGCTGGCCGGCGTGTTGTGCTGTGCCCTGGTGGTCGGGCTGAGTCTGGCCTGCACCGGCCTGACCGAGTATTTCGCCCTGGCCGGTCCGCCCTCGGCCGGGGGCACGGCCGGGCGCTATCTGCGCCATGGCTTGATCAGCCTCATTATGTCGGCCCTGATGTTGCGCTACTTTTACTTGCAGAGTCAGTGGCGTCGCCAACAGCAGGCGGAGTTGCAGGCGCGGATCGAGGCCTTGCAGGCGAGGATCCGCCCGCACTTTCTGTTCAACAGCCTGAACAGCATCGTCAGCCTGGTGGCGAGCGATCCGCGCCAGGCCGAGCAGGCCGTGCTGGATCTGTCCGACCTGTTCCGCGCCAGCCTGGCCAAACCCGGCAACTTGCTGTCATGGCGTGACGAGCTGGAATTAGCGCAACGATATTTGTCGATTGAGCAATATCGTCTTGGCAACCGTCTACAGTTGGACTGGAGGGTGGGCACAATTCCAGAGGATTTGCCGATCCCGCAATTAACCTTGCAACCACTGTTGGAAAACGCTCTGATCTACGGCATCGCACCGCGCATCGAAGGCGGCGTGGTCAGGGTCGAAGCCGACTACAAAGAGGGAGAGTTCATATTGTGTATCAGCAATCCCTACGACGATGCCGCACCGCGGCTGGTGTCGAGCGGTACTCAATCGGCACTGGCAAATATCGGTGCTCGACTTACGGCACTTTTCGGGCCTCGCGCTAGTCTTAGCGTGGATCGCCGTGACGGTCGTCACTTCACCTGTCTGCGCTATCCTTGTGCGAGACTCACGCAGGAATCCAGTGCAATATGAATGTCCTGATCGTTGATGACGAACCCCTGGCCCGCGAGCGCCTGAGCCGTTTGCTCGGCGAACTCGAGGGTTACAGTGTCCTGGAGCCCAGCGCCACCAATGGCGAAGAGGCATTGTCCCTGATCGACAGCCTCAGGCCCGATGTGGTCCTGCTCGATATCCGCATGCCCGGCCTCGACGGCCTGCAAGTAGCGGCGCGGTTGTGCGAGCGCGAGGCACCGCCCGCCGTGGTGTTCTGCACCGCCCATGACGAGTTTGCCCTGGAGGCTTTCCAGGTCAGCGCCGTGGGTTACCTGGTCAAGCCCGTGCGCGCCGAGCACCTGCTCGAAGCGCTGAAGAAGGCCGAGCGTCCCAATCGCGTGCAACTGGCGGCCCTGACACGCCCCGCCGCCGAATCCGGCAGCGGTCCGCGCACGCATATCAGCGCCCGTACCCGCAAGGGCATCGAGCTGATTCCGCTGGACCAGGTGATCTACTTCATCGCCGACCACAAGTACGTGACCTTGCGCCACGAGGGTGGCGAGGTGCTGCTGGACGAGCCGTTAAAGGCCCTGGAAGACGAGTTCGGCGACCGCTTTGTGCGTATTCATCGCAACGCCCTGGTGGCCCGCGAACGCATCGAGCGCCTGCAACGCACGCCGTTGGGGCATTTCCAGCTGTTCCTCAAGGGCCTGGGCGGTGAAGCGCTGATCGTCAGTCGACGCCATGTCGCCGGCGTGCGCAAGATGATGCAACAGCTTTAGTTCGTGCCTTGCGCGAGGCGCAAGGTACCGTCAACCCGGTATATCCAGGCCAGGGAGGCCGCTTATTGGCTGATACAAGTCAAAGCGGGCCGGGCCGAGCTGTTATTATCTGCCGTATCTATTCAGTACGGATCGATCCATGTCTTCTCGCGAAATCCGCATCGCTACCCGTAAAAGCGCGCTGGCCCTGTGGCAGGCCGAATACGTCAAGGCCCGCCTGGAACAGGCTCATCCCGGTTTGTCGGTCATCCTCGTGCCCATGGTCAGTCGCGGCGACAAGCTGCTCGACTCGCCGCTGTCGAAAATCGGCGGCAAGGGGCTGTTCGTCAAGGAATTGGAAACCGCGCTGCTCGAGCATGAGGCCGACATCGCCGTGCATTCGATGAAAGACGTGCCGATGGATTTTCCCGAAGGGCTCGGCCTGTTCTGCATCTGCGAGCGCGAAGACCCGCGCGATGCTTTCGTTTCCAATACCTTCGCCAGTCTTGACGAGCTGCCGGCCGGCAGCGTGGTCGGCACCTCAAGCCTGCGCCGCCAGGCGCAACTGCTGACCCGCCGGCCCGACCTGCAGATCCGTTTCCTGCGCGGCAACGTCAATACCCGCCTGGCCAAGCTGGACGCCGGCGAATATGACGCGATTATCCTCGCCGCGGCCGGCCTGATCCGTCTTGGCTTTGAAGACCGTATCACCTCGGCCATCAGTGTCGAAGACAGCCTGCCGGCTGGTGGCCAGGGCGCGGTGGGCATCGAGTGCCGCAGCGCCGACGCTGAGATCCATGCGCTGCTGGCGCCGTTGCACCATGCCGATACCGCCGTGCGGGTCACCGCCGAGCGCGCCTTGAACAAGCATTTGAATGGTGGTTGCCAGGTGCCGATTGCCTGTTACGCGGTGCTGGAAGGCGAGCAGATCTGGCTGCGCGGACTGGTCGGTGATCCCAAGGGCGGCCTGTTGCTCAGCGCCGATGCCCGGGCACCGCGAGGCGATGCCCAGGCCCTCGGCGTGCAGGTTGCGCAAGCGCTGCTGGCCCAGGGCGCGGATGCGATTCTCCAGGCGGTCTACGGCGAGGCTGGCGAAGAGTGAGTGGTTGGCGCCTGTTGTTGACTCGGCCGGCGTCAGAATCGGCCGAGTTGGCGAGCGCCTTGGCGGCTGCCGGGGTGTTCAGCAGCAGCCTGCCGTTGCTGGACATCGAGCCCTTGCCTCTCGACGGTGCCGGGCGGGCGATGATCTACGATCTGGCCCACTACCATGCAGTGATCGTGGTCAGCAAGCCGGCGGCGCGCCTGGCGGTCGAGCTGGTGGACCAGTATTGGCCGCAGCCGCCGTTCCTGCCATGGTTCACGGTCGGCGCCGCGACCGCGCGGATCCTCGCCGATTACGGCCTCGAGGTTGCTTATCCGGGCGAGGGCGACGACAGTGAGGCCTTGCTCGCCTTACCGGCGTTGCAACAGGCGCTGGCGCGCCCCGAGCCGCGGGTATTGATCCTGCGTGGCGAGGGCGGACGCGAGCTGCTGGCCGAGCGTTTGCGGAGCCAGGGTGCTAGTGTCGACTACCTTGAGTTGTACCGGCGGCGTTTGCCCGAGTACGCCGCGGGTATCCTCGCCCAGCGTGTCGCGGCGGAACACCTGAACGCCCTGGTGGTCAGCAGTGGGCAGGGTTTTGAGCACCTGCACCAACTGGCGGCGACAGCCTGGCCGGAGCTGGCGCGCCTGCCGTTGTTTGTTCCAAGCCCGCGGGTGGCCGAGATGGCGCGCGCCGCGGGGGCCCAATATGTGGTGGATTGTCGTGGTGCCAGCGCCACGGCTTTGCTAGCGGCGTTGCGGGAGCATCCCGTACCCGCTCTCTAGAATGCAAAGGATGGACACGTGAGCGAAACAGCCTTGCCGAAAGAACAAGCCCAGCCGGTGGTCGATACCCCGGTTCAACCGCCGGTGGCGCCAGTGGCGCGCCGTGGTAATGGCCTGGCGCTCCTCGCCCTGTTGCTCGGCGCCGCTGGCGCGGCGGCGGGCGGCTGGGGTGTCTGGCAGGTGCGCAACCTGCAAGCCAACCATCAACAGCAGACCGGGCAGATGCAAGACCTGGGCAACCAGGCTCAGTCCCTCAAGCTGAGCGAACAGCAGTTGGCCTCGCGCCTGGACCAGTTGCCGGGGGCTGCCGAACTGGAGGAGCGCCGACGCCTGGTAACGCAGCTGCAGGGTGATCAACAGCGCCTGAGCCAGCGGCTGGAGAGCGTGCTGGGGGCCAGCCGCAAGGACTGGCGCCTGGCCGAGGCCGAGCACCTGCTGCGCCTGGCCAGCCTGCGCTTGTCGGCCTTGCAGGACATCACCAGCGCCCTGGCCCTGGTGCAGGGTGCCGACGATATCCTGCGTGAACAGAACGACCCGGGCTCCTTTGCCGCCCGCGAGCAGGTGGCCAAGAGCCTCGCGGCGTTGCGCAGCACCGCGCAACCGGATCGCACCGGCCTGTTCCTGCAACTGGGTGCCTTGCGCGACCAACTGCCCCTGCTCAACGAGCTGGCGCCGGAGTACAAGGATCGCGGCGATTCCTTGCTTGGCCTGACTGCCGACGGCGATGGCGCCAGCCGTTGGGCCGTATGGTGGGATGAGATTTCGCGCTATATCCGTATCGACTTCAACGCCAACAAGAACATCCGGCCGTTGCTGGCCGGGCAGAGCCTGGCGCAGGTCCGCCTGGCCCTCAGCCTGGCCCTGGAGCAGGCCCAATGGGCCGCGTTGAACGGTCAGGCCGGGGTCTACACCCAGGCCTTGACCGAGGCCCGCGACGTGCTGACCGGCAGTTTCAATGTGGACAACCCGCAGAGCAAGATCATGATCGAGCGCCTGGCCGAGCTGAGCAAGCAGCCGGTGACCGTGCTCACGCCTGATCTGGCCGGGACCCTGGCGGCGGTGCAGGCCTATCTCGAGCGGCGGCATGTCGAGATCGAGACCCCGGTCAGCCCGAGCGCGACCCCGGCCGAGGAGACCAGCCCATGAAGCGTTTCTTCCTGATCCTGTTGCTGGTCGTCGCCATTGCGGCGGGCCTTGGCTATGCGATCTCGCGGCACGCGGGCTACGTCCTGATCGCCTATGACAGCTTCCGTTACGAGTCGAGCCTGTGGGCCTTCCTGGCCGTGCTGCTGCTGGCATGGCTGGTGCTGTGGCTGGTGAAATTCCTGGTGGTGTTGGTGACCACGTCGGGCTCGGTGGCCAATCCCTGGTCGCGGCGCAATCGCAGCCGGCGTACCCAAATCGCCATCGAGCAGGGCCAGATGGACCTGGCCGAAGGCCGTTGGGCCAGTGCCCAGCGCCATTTGCAGCGGGCCGCCGAAGCTGAGCGCCAGCCGCTGCTGTACTACCTCGGCGCGGCGCGGGCCGCCAATGAGCAAGGCAAGTACGAGGAATGCGACAGCCTGCTGGAACGTGCCCTCGACCGCCAGCCCCAGGCCGAGTTGGCGATTGCCCTCAGTCACGCGCAGTTGCAAGTGGACCGTGGCGACAGCGACGGGGCGCTGAATACCCTGCAAGCCATGCATGAGCGCCATCCCCACAGCATCCAGGTCCTGCGTCAGTTGCAGCGCCTGTATCAGCAGCGCGGCGACTGGCCGGCGCTGATCCGCCTGTTGCCGGAGTTGCGCAAGGACAAGGTGCTGGCAAAGGCTGAATTGGCCGAGCTGGAGCGCCGTGCCTGGGGTGAGAACCTGAGCTTGGCGGCCCAGCGCGAAGAGGGCGAAGCGGGTCTGCACGCGCTGGATCGGGCCTGGCAACAATTGAGTTCGGCGCAGCGCCAGGAGCCGCCATTGGTGCTGGCCTATGCCGAGCAGTTGCGTCAGCTCGGTGCCGACATCCAGGCCGAAGAAGCACTGCGTGAGGCGCTCAAGCGCCAGTACGACAGCCATCTGGCACGTTTGTACGGCTTGTTGCGCGGGCGTGACCCGGCCCGGCAGTTGCAGACCGCGGAAGGCTGGTTGAAAGACCATCCGGAGGATGCCAGCCTGTTGCTGACACTCGGGCGCCTGAGTCTGCAAAACAGTCTGTGGGGCAAGGCCCGCGACTACCTGGAAAGCAGCCTGCGGGTGCAGCGCCATCCTGAAGCCTGTGCGGAGCTGGCGCGATTGCTCGCCCAGCTGGGTGACACCGAGCGCAGCAACCAGTTGTTCCAGGAAGGCCTGGGCCTGTTGGACAAGCGTTTGCTGGCCTCGCCACTGCCGGTGTGAAGGGGACGGGGTGCGGTTGCAGGCATCCCGTCTTTGCGTGTCGGGATGCTTCCCTTTCCCTGGCGAAGTCTGATTCCTACTGTTGGATTAATGGTTTCATAGGATGTCCGTCGGTAATTCCTTACAGGCTTAAGGAATTGTCTGCTCTGGCTCGCCTTGAAAGGGCCAAGGGCTTTCCTCTACCGTAACTGCCTGTCTCTCCTGTTACGGATAAGCCATGTTCTTGGCCCGCTCACGTTCTCTATTCTCCCTGGCCTTGTTGACAGGTGCCCTGGTCATGGGGGCGTCGCTGTACCTGGAGCGTGTGACCGGGCTGGAGCCTTGTTCACTGTGTATCGTCCAGCGTTTCTTTCTCGCCGGGTTCTGCCTGGTCTGCCTGACGGCGATGTTGCACGGTCCGGGTCGCATCGGCCGTTGGATCTATGGCGGCCTGAGTCTGTTGCTGGCCCTGGCCGGTGCCGCCACGGCGGCGCGACAGGTCTTGCTGCAGCGCGTGCCGGCCGAGCAGTTGATGATCTGCCAGCCCGACCTGCATTGCCTGATCCAGCAAGTACCGCCCCTCGAGGCGTTCAAGCTGATGTTCCGGGCCACGGCCGAGTGCGCGCAGATCCAGTGGACCCTCTTCGACTTGAGCATTCCCGAGTGGAGCCTGCTGGCTTTCGTAGGCATGAGCCTACTGATGATCTATCAGCTGGCGGGGCCGGATTCGGTGGCGGGTGGGACGCAGAAGTAACCGGCAGTCGAGCTCCGGATTAAACACTTGTATGAACTTTCTCTCCTGCGTACCTTGAAGCAGGTGTCGAGCGGGCATAATCTGGCCCGCATCGCGTTATTGCAATCAGCTGTTCTGTTTGGCCAAGTCAGGAGCCTCGAGGTGCTCGGGGCATCGGTCGGCATGACCCAGAAGGGAAGAGATCACCATGCTCGAAAGTTGTCGGAATGCTCAGGAACGCTGGGGTGGAGTGCACCTGCTGATTGATCGCTGGCTGAAGGAGCGTCACGAGCTCGTGCGGGCCTACGATGCCCTCGGTGCCGAGCCGGGTGCCCTGGCGCAGAATCCCGGGCCCTTGCAGGAGTTCTGCGGTCTGCTGGTGGATTATGTGTCGGCTGGCCATTTTGAAATCTACGAGCAGCTGACCGGCGAGGCCAAGGCCTTTGGCGACCAGCGCGGCTTGGAACTGGCCGAGACGATCTACCCGCGTATCGATGTCATTACCGAGAAGCTGCTGGCCTTTAACGATCTGTGCGACGAAGGCCAGTGCGTGGCGCATAAGTTCCAGGAGCTGGGCGGCTTGCTTCACGAGCGCTTCGAGCTGGAAGACTGCCTGATCGAAGTGCTGCATACGGCCCACAAGGAAAAGGCTGAAGCCCAGGCCTGATGCCGATCGCTACACATGAAAACGGTGCGCTCAGGCGCACCGTTTTTCATTGTGGCGGCGCCTGTCAGCTGGCCACGCCGAGCAGCTCGATCTCGAACACCAGCGGTGTGTAAGGCGCGATAAGGTCGCCGGCACCGTCCGCGCCATAGGCCTGTGCCGAGGGCAGTACCAGGCGCCATTTCGCACCGACGGGCATCTGTGGCAAAGCCGTGCGCCAGCCATTGATCACACTGTCCAGGCGAAACCACTGCGGCTGTCGGTTCTGATCGAACACCGTGCCATTGGGCAGGCGTCCGACGTAGCGCACCTGGACCTTGCCGTTGGCCGCGACTTTTTCGCCGCTGCCGGGGGTCAGTTCGGTCATCAGGATACCGTCGGCCAATTCCTGGACGCCGGGTTTGGTCTTCTCTTCAACGAGGAATTTTCGCTCGGCTTCCAGGGCAGTTTCGCTCTGTGGTTTGGCCGCCTCTTGAGCGACCTGGGCATCGTGAGCGGCGAGAATCTGTTGAATGCGTTCGTCCTTCAAGGCCAGCGGCTTGCCCTGGTAAGCCTGCTTCAAACCGTCGAGCAAAGCCTTGATCTGCAGGTCCGGAGCATCCTGGCGCAGACGCTCGCCGAGGCTGGCGCCGAGGCTGTAGGCGAGGTCGTGAGCGTCGTCGTTCTCGACCTCTGGCGCGGCTTGCGCAAGCGGCCAGAAAACACACAGTGACAGCAGAAAATAACGCGGCATAAGCACTCTCCGACCTCAGGTGTTGGGGATTATGCCAGTGCTCCGAGCGGGTTGTTGAAGAAGCATTTTTCAGCGCATGCAACGCAGGCCCTTCGATACTGTCAACATGCCCTAGCGGCGGTAGTCCCAGAGGGCTAGTATGAGCCGCATTCACGTCAGTCAGGAGGTACACCATGTCGGCCACCAAGAAGCCCGTAAATACTCCGTTGCATTTGCTCCAACAGTTGTCGGGCAGCCTGCTCGAACATCTGGAAACTGCCTGCACCCAAGCCTTGGCTGATGCTGAAAAACTGCTCGCCAAATTGGAAAAGCAACGCGGTAAAGCCCAGGAAAAATTGCACAAGGCTCGCACCAAATTGCAGGACTCGGCGACTGCCGGAAAAGCCAAGGCACAAGCCAAGGCCAAGAGCGCGGTCGGTGAGCTCGAAGAGTTGCTGGACAAGCTGAAAGCCAGCCAGTCGGACACCCGTGGCTACATCCTGCAACTCAAGCGCGATGCCCAGGAAAGCCTGAAACTGGCCCAGGGTGTTGGTCGTGTGAAAGAGGCTGTCACCAAGGCGCTGTCGACTCGCGTTGCCAAGCCAGTCGCTGCTAAAGCGGTTGCCGCCAAGCCTGCTGCAAAAGTTGCTGCTGCCAAACCAGCCGCCGCCAAGCCTGCTGCAAAAGCTGCCGCTGCCAAACCAGCTGCCGCCAAGCCTGCTGCAAAAGTTGCCGCTGCCAAACCAGCTGCCGTCAAGCCTGCTGCAAAAGCTGCTGCTGCTAAACCAGCTGCCGCCAAGCCTGCTGCAAAAGTTGTCGCTGCCAAGCCCGCTGCCGCCAAGCCAGCCGCAAAACCTGTTGCTGCTAAACCGGCTGCCGCCAAGCCAGCCGCAAAAGCTGCCGCTGCCAAACCAGCTGCCGCCAAGCCAGCCGCAAAACCTGTTGCTGCTAAACCGGCTGCCGCCAAGCCTGCTGCAAAAGCTGCCGCTGCCAAACCAGCCGCCGCCAAGCCCGCCGCAAAACCTGTTGCTGCTAAACCGGCCGCTGCCAAGCCTGCCGCCGCAAAGCCAGCGGCCGTAAAGCCTGCTGTGAGCGCCGCCAAGCCGGCAGCGCCTGCCCAGATCGCGCCAGCCGCTGCTCCAGCTGCTCCAGCTGCTCCGACTGCGCCAACGCCTGTGGCACCTGCCGTTACCCCGAGCAGCGCTTCCTAAGCCTGGCTCACCGCGACGCGCAGCTGCCGCAGCGCGTCGCTATTCAGTCGTGCGGCCTGGCGGGTGACAGCCTCCAGCCACGCGGCCAGATCTTCCGCGCCCACCTCTGGCCAATCCCGCCCCAACGCTTCCAGTCGCTGCAATAGCTGCTGCTCGGCGGCCAGTTCCAATGCCTTGACCTGATCCCTCAGCACCTTCAGCTCGACGTCCTCCGAGGCCGCGTTGCGCCATTGCCTGCGCAACTGTCGTAGCGGCTGCACCACCTGGTTGTGCCAGGGCTCGGCGAGTGCCTGTAATTGCCGCGCGCGCTCAGCCTCGCAGCGTACTCCGCGCTGGCCCAGCCAGGCGGCGCAGAGCAGCAGGCAGACATTCGCCCCCTGCGCCTGTAGCGCCAGACAGGTCTGTTCAACGCCGGGTTTGGCGTAGGTGTTCAGGGAAAACGTCCACAGGTCAGCATGCATGGTGAGATCCGCGCCAGTTGCGAGGGAAGCTGGTAGACTCCGCCGCCATTATGATTCGACTTCAGAACCTGACTTTACAGCGTGGCCCGCAACGTCTGCTAGAAGACGCCGAGCTGACCCTGCACGCCGGCCACAAAGCCGGCCTGATCGGTGCCAACGGCGCCGGCAAATCCAGCCTGTTCGCCCTGCTGCGGGGCGAGCTGCACCCGGACTCGGGTGATTGCTTCTTGCCGGCCGATTGGCGTATCGCCCACATGCGCCAGGAGGTCGATACCCTCGAACGCCTGGCGGTCGACTACGTGCTCGATGGTGACGTGCGCCTGCGCCAGGTGCAACACGACCTGGCGGCGGCCGAAGCGGCCCATGACGGTGCCGCCCAGGCCCGTCTGCACTCGGAGCTCGACAGCGCCGATGGCTACACCGCCGATGCGCGCGCGCGCAAGCTGCTGGCGGGTCTCGGTTTCACCAATGAGCAGATGGACCATCAGGTCTCGGCCTTCTCCGGTGGTTGGCGGATGCGCCTGAACCTGGCGCAGGCGCTGATGTGCCCGTCGGACCTGTTGCTGCTCGATGAGCCGACCAACCACTTGGACCTCGACGCGATCATCTGGCTGGAAGACTGGCTCAAAAGTTACCCCGGTACCTTGTTGCTGATCTCCCACGACCGTGACTTCCTCGATGAAGTGGTCGATCACGTGGCCCATGTCGACCAGCGCAAGATCACCCTCTATCGCGGTGGCTACACCGCCTTCGAGCGCGCCCGCGCCGAGCGTCTGGCCCAGCAGCAACAGGCCTACGAGAAACAGCAGGCGCAGCGTGCGCACATGGAAAGCTACATCGCCCGCTTCAAGGCCCAGGCCACCAAGGCCCGCCAGGCCCAGAGCCGGATCAAGGCCCTGGAACGGATGGAAGAGCTGTCCGCGGCCCACGTCGATTCGCCGTTCGACTTTGTGTTCCGCGAGTCGCAGAAGATCTCCAGCCCGTTGCTCGACCTGTCCGACGCGCGCCTGGGTTATGGCGACAAGACCGTCCTGGAGAAGGTCAAGCTGCAGCTGACTCCGGGCGCGCGGATCGGCCTGCTCGGCCCCAACGGCGCGGGCAAGTCGACGCTGATCAAGAACCTTGCCGGCGAGCTGTCGCCGTTGGCGGGACGGATGACCCGCGGTGAAAACACCGTGGTCGGCTACTTTGCCCAGCACCAGCTCGACTCGCTGGACTCCAAGGCCAGCCCGTTGCTGCACCTGCAGCGTCTGGCGCCGACCGAGCGTGAGCAGACCCTGCGCGACTTCCTCGGTGGTTTCGACTTCCGTGGCGCGCGCATCGACGAACCGGTGCTGAACTTCTCCGGTGGTGAGAAGGCCCGCCTGGCGTTGGCCTTGATCGCCTGGGAACGGCCGAACCTGTTGTTGCTCGACGAACCGACCAACCACCTTGACCTGGAAATGCGCCTGGCGCTGACCATGGCCTTGCAGGAATTCAGCGGCGCGGTGCTGGTGGTCTCTCACGACCGTCATCTGCTCAAGAGCACCACGGATAATTTCTACCTGGTGGCCGACGGCAAGGTCGAAGAGTTCGACGGCGATCTGGAAGACTACGCGCGCTGGCTGGTCGAGTACCGCCAGCGCAATGCGCCGGTGAGCAACACCCCGGTCAATCTCGACAAGACCGACAAGAAAGCTCAGCGCCAGCAGGCCGCCGCGTTGCGTCAGCAGCTGGCGCCGCACAAGCGTGAAGCCGACAAGCTTGAAGCCGAGTTGGGCAAGCTGCACGAGAAGCTGGCGAAGATCGAGGCGAGCCTGGGTGACAGCGCGGTCTACGAGGCGGCGCGCAAGGATGAGCTACGTGATCTGCTGGCCGAACAGGCTAAGTTGAAAGTGCGCGAGTCCCAGCTGGAAGAGGCGTGGATGGAAGCTCTGGAACTGCTGGAAAGCATGCAGGCGGAGCTGGAAGCGCTGTCCTGATGCGCTCTTGAAAACACCGCATCCTTGTAGGCGCTGGCTTGCCGGCGATGAGGTCAGTGAGCCTTGCATCGCCTGATCGGCTGTCATCGCCAGCAAGCCGGCTCCCACGCAGCGCGGTGTTCGTTTGTGGGCTGTCTGTCCGACAAAAAACGATAGTCAATTTCACGCCCACGGATTAGCTTAGAGGTTTGTAACAACTCTCTATATCCGAGGTGCATGATGCTGCTTGAGACATGGCTGGCCTTTTTTGCCGCGTGCTGGGTCATCAGCCTATCCCCAGGTGCTGGCGCCATCGCCTCGATGTCCAGCGGCCTGCAATACGGTTTCCTGCGTGGCTACTGGAATGCTCTTGGCCTGCAACTGGGCCTGGCGGCGCAGATCGCGGTGATTGCCGCGGGCGTTGGGGCGATCCTGGCGACCTCTTCCTCGGCCTTCTATGCCATCAAGTGGTTCGGCGTGGTCTACCTGGTGTACCTCGCGGTCAAGCAATGGCGTGCGTTGCCCAGCAACATGGCCGAAGAGTCCACGATTCGCCCGGTCGGCAAGCCGCTGACCTTGATGTTCCGTGGATTCCTGGTGAACGTCAGCAACCCCAAGGCTCTGGTCTTCATGCTGGCGGTGCTGCCGCAGTTCATCGATCCACATGCACCGCTGGTGCATCAGTACCTGATCCTCGGCGTGACCATGATCGCCGTCGACATGATTGTCATGGCCGGTTACACGGGCCTGGCGGCCAAGGTCCTGCGTCTGTTGCGCACGCCCAAGCAGCAGCGCCGGATGAACCGCACCTTTGCCGGTTTGTTTGTCGGCGCGGCGGGGTTTCTGGCGACCTTGCACAAGGCGACGACCTGAAGTTAATCATTGCCTGAACGGACGCTATCGCCGGCAAGCCGGCTCCTACAGGGTTTGCGTCGTACTCAAGAGGAGTGATCGACACGGACCTGTAGGAGCTGGCTTGCCGGCGATGAACGCTCACGCGGTCTCGGATCAGTGCAGAACCCGAGGCGCCTCATCCGGCGGCAGGTTGTTGCGCAGCGGCGGCGCTGAACCCGGGCCCATGTCCGGCCCACCCAACTGCAGGCTCAACTGTCGCGCCACATCCTCGCCCAGCGCCTTGGACACATCGCGCACCACCCGCGGCCGGTTCAGCGACACGTGGACATCCCGGCTGTTGACCAGCTTGGTGTCCTGGCCTTCGCCCATGGCGGTGAACGCCGAGGTGATCTCGTAGGTGCGGGTATTGATCAGGCTGAAATCGCCGACCAGGGTCAGCCCCAGTACCGCCGAGTAGCTGTCGGTATTGGCCAGCTCGTTGATGTCCTGGGTGAAGTCGATGTCCGACACGGTACCGAACAGCACGAAGTCGGCGCCCTTGAAGCTGCCGCCCTTGATCCGCTTGATGACGTCGTAGACATCACCCTTGGAACTGGCGGTATAGGGCGTGCCCTGGACCAGCTGGAACATCCCGCTGCGCAGAATCTCGCCCTTGATATCGCCAGTGAACCGGCGCAACTCGCCTTGCTCGATATAGCTGCTGCGGCTTTCGTACTCGTCGTAGCTCGACGAGCCACTGGCGCCGTAGTAACTCTGCTGCTGGTTGTCCCGCGCCGAAATAGTGTGGATGTACTGTTCCACCTTCGCCTGGTACGCCAGGTCCGCCACCGCCACCTTTGGCGCGGCCTGGACGCCGAAGGCGCAGACCAGGCCGATCATGCCAATCCATGCACGCATTGTTTAACGCTCCGTGGTTTTGCGGATCTCTTTTTCGTCCATCCATTCGGCCAGGCCGCTTTCGACGTCGATCAGTTGCAAGCTGAACTTGTAGAACACGTCCTTGTAGTCGCTGCTGCGCTTGACGATCGAGCTGATCGAGCCTTCCAGGCGGTACTTGGCGGCGATCATGTTGCCGGTCTTGCTGACGGTATTCTTCTTGTACAGGCCGCTCTGGTTCTGCAGCTTCAACTGGTCGACCTGGCTTTGCATCTCGGTGTTGTCGCTGGCGAAACGGGCGGTGCCGCTCTTCATCAACTGGGTCTTGATCGAGGTGGTGATCTCGCGGGTATCGATGTACTCGCTGGTCTTGTTCTTCACGTCATAGACCTGCACCACTGGACGCCCTTGCAGGACACCGGACTGGGCCAGGGAACGAGTCATGGACTCGGCGATCGTCTGCAGGTCGGTGGAGCCAAACTCGTTGGTCACCAGTTCCACGGCCTTGGTGTCGCCGTAGCTGATGTTCTTCCCGCCCAGTACGGGCGAGGTGTTGTTGGCGCAGCCGCTGGCCAGCAGGGCGACGACGGCAAGGAGGGACAGGCGTGCAAACATGGCATGATTCTCTTCAAAAGGACGCGAGAGGGCGGCGTCGACTCAGGGGGTTTTGACTTCAAGACGGAAATCGGTGGCCTTGGGCGTCGGAGCAATGGCCGGCAGAAAGGTGCTCTGGGCGCCATACAGGTTCAAGGTCTTCCAGACTTCGTCGTCGGCTACCGGGAAACCGTCGTTGCCCAACCAGGCGAAACGGTAATACATCATCTTGTTCTTGGTGCGGGTGTTGCTCAGTTGCACCTTGACGGTCAGAAAGCCGTTTTCCCGGGCGACGCGGATGGCCCCGACCTCGATGTTTTCCATTTCGCCCATGGCGACGATCTTGCTCGCCGCGCTACCGGGGGCCGGAGGTGGCGGCGGTGGGGTGGCGCACCCGGCCAGCAAGGCCAGAGCGACAGCAGCAGTCAGTTTGAAACGCATGCACGAGACTCCTTTGTTCAAGGTTGTTTGAGGCTGGCCACGGCCGTCGGTCCGGCATCCGCCATCCGCGCGGTGGCTACACCGCTGGTGAACACCTGGTTGCCGACGGCGCGCAGGCTGATCACCTGGTAGCGGTGGTCGACCGTGAACGCTACGCGTGAGCCGCCGAGAGCGTTAGGCAGGGTGACCTGGTGCTCACCCTTTTTCAGGCGCAGGCGCACGACCTGGGTGGTGTCCGGCAGGGTCCGCCAGGTTCGGGTGTCGGCGCCTTCGAGGACCGCGGAGGTGATGCCCACGGCCAGACCGGCCAGGGGGTTGGTCTGGTTCAGCTTCGCCTGCACCGCGCCGCGGCTGATGGCCCGGACGCTGGTGCGCAGGATGATCCCCGGCATGTCGTCACGCAGGGCGCGGCGGGACATGGCGCTGGTGCTGTTGAGCAGGGTCAGGTTCTGCGGCTGGCCGTCCACGCCGATCTGGGCAAAGGTGGCCGTCGAAGTGTCGGCCTGGATGATCGGGAACGACAGCGGGGTGATGACCAGATTGTGGTCGATCGGTAGGGGCAGCGGGATGCTGATGGAGGCACGGGACGGTGCCAGGCCGCTCTGCACGACAATCAGGATATCGCTGTCGTCATCCTTGCCCGCGGGCTTGTCGAGATTGACCAGCGCCTGCTCCAGCAGCGGCGTGTTCGGGCGCAGTTCGACGGCCTGGCGATAACCGGGCGCGGCGAGGTCTTTCTCGCCGATGGCTTCGTAGACGAAACCGGCCAGGTAGTGGCTGAACGCACTCTGGTAGCTGTTCTTCAGGCCGACCACGTCCGGGGCGTCGAGGCTGGCCACCGGATAACCCTTGAGGTCCTTGTACTGGGTCTTGATGCCCTGCTGGTCGGCCTCGGTTTCACTCTTGAGGTATTGCTTGTCGCGCAGGTCGGCGATCACCGCTTCGCGCTCGTGGGTTTTCTTGATCGCGATGCGCGCGCCGTCGAAATCATTCAGAGCAAGCTGGTTCAGCGCCATCTGGGTGGTCAGCATGACTTTTTCGTAGTCATAACCTTCATAGCGACGGACCTTGTCGTTGACCAGGAAACTGCCGAACTGGGCGAGGTACTTGGCACTGTCCAGTTTCACCGCGTCTTCCCACTGACCGACCATCTGATCGGCGCTGCCCCAGGCTTTCTGGCTACCGGCCAAGTCACCCTTGGCCTGCAGCAACTCGCCTTTTTCGAAGAAATACAGCAGGTCCTTGTCGGCATCGCTGTTGTTCTTTTCCAGCAGGGTCAGCGCGCCATCGACATTGCCCGAGGCCAGTTGCTGGTTGGTTTGCGTCAGTTCAGTGTCGTAGCTGCGCATGATCGAACAGCCGGACAGCAAGGTCGCGGCGCCGAGGGCGAACGAGAGGAGGGCACGGGATGCCATGGGATCTTCCCTGATGAAAAAATCAGCCGAGCATGCTGGTCGGGCTGAGATGGACCCATTGAGAGGGAAAGTGGCTACCCTGCCAATTCCTCATGAATCGAGGAGCTTTTAATGCCCTATCGCAATAACGAGGGCGCGCCAGTATAACCGTGGCCATTGGCTATGTAATGGCTTTTTAGGATCATCCGGGCAGGAGGAAGATCCGCTTGCCGATGACCCGCAGGCTGACCACCTGGAAGGGATGCTCGATATTGACGCTCACCGGCAGCGCGCCCGGGACATGCGACAACAGCAATTTATGCGTGCCGGGCTTGAGGCGCAGGCGCGCGACCTGGGTGTTGTCCGGCAGGGTGCGCCAGGTGCGGGTGTCGGAGTCGCCAGTGAAACCCTGGTAAACCGATGAGGCTTTTGCCGGCTTGCGTTTGTTGTCCTGGGCCTGCAGTTCGGCATTGAAGCGCGCGCTCGAAAGGGCGAAGGCGATGATCGCGGGCATGTCGTCGTGCAGGGTACGCAATGACATGTCGGCCGTACTGTTGAGCAGGGTCAACGATTGTGGCTTGCCATCCACGCTGATCTGCTTGAGGTGCGCCGTCGAGCTGTCGGCTACCAGCGCCGGAAAGGGCTGGTTCACGGTGATCACCTGTCCGTCCTCTGTTTGCACCTGAAGGGGCACGCGCAAGGAAATGAGCGCCGGTGCCAGGCCGGTCTGGACGATGACCAGTACGTCACTGTCAGGGGCGGTGTCAGCGGGCTTGCCCAGGTTGGACAGGGCTTTTTCCAGTAGCGGCGTATTGGGCCGTAGCTCGATGGCCTGGCGGTAACCCGGCGCGGCGAGGTCGCGTTCGCCCAGGGCTTCATAGACGAAGCCGGCGAGGTAATGGCTGAACGCACTCTGGTAGCCGTTTTTCAGGGCAATGACCTGCGGCGAATCGAGGGTCGTCACCGGGTAACCCTGCAGGTCCTTGTAGTGCAGCTTGATACCTTTGGCCTTGGCCTGGTCTTCGACCGCCAGGTATTGCTTGTCGCGCTGCGTGGCGATGAGGGCTTCGCGTTCGTGGCTTTTCTTGATATCGACGCGGGCACCCTCGAAGTCGTTTCGGGCCAGCTGGTTGAGGGCCATTTGCGTGGTCAGCATGACCTTCTCGTAGTCATAGCCCTCGTAGCGATGAAACTTGTCGCCGACGAGTCCGATGCCGAGGATCTGGTCGAGCCCCAGGGACTTCAGAGTGGCGACGACCTGGGGCCCTGCTTCGTACTGGGACACCTGCTGGTCCGCTGCGCGCCAGGCCTCCTGGCTGCGGGACAGATCGCCCTTGGCCCGCAGCAGTTCGCCTTTTTCCAGGTAATAGAGCAGTTCCTTGTCGTCCCAGGGGTTGTGTTGCTCCAGCAACTGCAGCGCGCCATCGACGTTGCCCGAGATCAACTGCTCGTTGGTGGCCTGGAGTTCCCGGTCGTAGTTGTGAAGCAGCCCGCAGCCGCTCAAGAGCAGGGCAGAGGAGAGCAGCGTGAGTAAAAGGCGGGAGGGCATCGGGTGTCGTTCCTTGTCTTGCCGTGGCCGGTGAGCGGGTGATGAGCGTTAACGCAAGGCATCTGACACCCAACGGAGTCGGTGGGAGCTGGCGTGCCGGCGATAGCGCTGGTGAATACTACAATGCCATCACTGACCCGCCACACTCCTGCCTGTCACCGAGGGGCGCTTTTCGGCTTCAGGATGCCTGACCTCGATCAAAACATTGCCGAATCGGGCCGCTCAGGGTTGAGCCAAAGGGATTGAGAGTGAACAATGTGTTACTTCGCATTTAGATTTAGGCTTTCCATGACTGTACCCTCTCGTTTCCTGGCGTGGCTGATGCTGCCGCTGTTCGCTCTCTGCAGCTTCAACCTGCTGGCCGAAACCGTGGAGGGCGCTCCCCAGGCCCTGCACCTGCTTGACTATATCGGCGCGGATTACCCGCCCACGGTGCAGGCGGGCCAGGTGGTCGACGACGCCGAATACCGCGAGCAACTGGAGTTCATCAAGGTCCTGCAAGGTCTGGTCGCTGCGTTGCCGGCCAAGCCGGAGAAGGCCGGGCTGGTGCAGGGCATCGAGCGTTTGCAGGCCGCCGTGAGCACCCGGGAAGAAGGTGAAAGCGTTGCCCGCCAGGCTCGGCAACTGGGGGCGAAGCTGGCGCTGGCCTATGAGGTCAGTCAGGCGCCGATCATTACCCCGGACCCGAGCCGTGGGGCGCCGCTCTATGCCCAGCACTGTTCGGTATGTCACGGTGACGCGGGGGCCGGCGATGGCCCGGCCGGTGTCGGCCTGACGCCACCGCCTGCCAACCTGCGGGATGCGGCGCGCCTGGATCGGCTGAGCCTCTACGCGATCTACACCACCTTGGGGCTGGGGGTCGAAGGCACCGATATGCCGGCCTTTGCCGACCAACTGGATGAGCGTCAGCGTTGGGACCTGGCGACCTACATCGCCGGATTCAGTGCCACCCCGGTCGCGGCCAACGGCGGGAAAACCTACAACCTGGCCGACCTGGCCCGCTCGACGCCAGCTGAAGTACAGACCGCCGAAGACCCGGAGGCGGCCGTCACCTTCCGCGCCCAGCGCGCCCAACCGCCACAGGTCAAGCGTGGTCCGGGGCAATTGCTCGACTACACCGCTACGACCCTGGACAAGAGCCTGGCGGCCTACCGTTCTGGCGAGCATGAACAAGCCTACGACCTCTCCGTTGCGGCCTACCTGGAAGGCTTCGAGCTGGTGGAAAGCTCCCTGGATAACGTCAATGCCACGGTGCGCAAGGACACCGAGAAGTCGCTGATGGCCTATCGGCAAGCGCTGCAGGACGGTTTGCCGCTGGCGCAGGTCGAGCAGCATCTGGATGTTGCCAAGGGCAGGCTCAAGGCGTCGGCCGAGCTGTTGGGCAACGACGGCCTGAGTCAATCGTTGAGCTTTATTTCCGGGTTGCTGATTCTGCTGCGCGAAGGCCTGGAAGCCATTCTGGTCCTGGCGGCGGTACTGGCCTTCCTGCGCAATACCGGCCAGCAGTCGGCGGTGCGCAGCGTGCACGTCGGCTGGGGCCTGGCGCTGTTCGCTGGGTTGCTGACCTGGGCGGCGGCGGCTTACCTGATCGATGTCAGTGGTGCCCAGCGTGAGTTGCTGGAGGGTTTCACCGCGTTGTTCGCCAGCGTCATGGTGCTCTGGCTCGGGGTCTGGATGCATGACCGGCGGCATGCGGCGGCCTGGCAGGACTACATCAAGAGCAGCCTGGTCAGTGGCGGCGGACGCTTCGGCTTCGCGCTGCTGGCGTTTTTCTCGGTGTACCGCGAGCTGTTCGAAGTGATCCTGTTCTATGAAACCCTCTGGTTGCAGGCAGGTCCCGCGGGGCACAGCGCCGTGCTGGCGGGTGCCGCCACTGCGCTGGTGCTGCTGATCGGGCTGGCCTGGGTGATCCTGCGTGGTTCGGCGAAGCTGCCGCTGGCGTTGTTCTTCGGGATCAATGCCGGGTTGCTCTGTGCCTTGTCCGTGGTGTTTGCCGGACACGGGGTCAAGGCGTTGCAGGAAGCCGGGATCTTCGGCACGCGGCCGCTGGCGTTCTTTGAATTCGACTGGTTGGGGATTCATGCCGACGCCTACTCGCTAGGGGCTCAGGCGCTGGCGTTGCTGGCGGTTGTGGTGTTGTACGGCCGCAGCCGGTTGGCGGAAAAGCGTCGGGCCCAGGCGGTTGCCTAGTGCCTGCGGGAACTTGAGAACACTGCCGACCTTGTGGGGGGGGGGGGGGGGGGGGGGGGGGGGGGGGGGGGGGGGGGGGGGGGGGGGGGGGGGGGGGGG
>NZ_JBWKTH010000002.1:122352-217761 GCF_059420225.1 Pseudomonas sp. GW821-FHT04D07 | reverse complement strand
TCCGCCCCCCCCCCCCCCCCCCCCCCCCCCCCCCCCCCCCCCCCCCCCCCCCCCCCCCCCCCCCCCCCCCACAAGGTTTTGGGTCGTACACAAAAGTGTGAGTGGCGCAGAAATTGTGGAAGCCGGCTTGCTGGCGATGGCGTCCGGATGGGCACCGCAAGGCTCAAGGGCCTTATCGCTGGCAAGCCAGCGCCCTCAAGGAGCGCGTTAACCTACAGGGGCCGTGTTCGACGTTCCCGAGTATCTGGCGTTAAATGTCTACAGCTTTGGCATTCATTGTCAGCGGATTTCTCCGCCAGAGCCCCTAATCTTTGCAGATCGATTCTGGAAGGTTGGCCCCATGGACTTCGTGCCTTACGCGGTACCGTTTTTCATTGCCCTGATTGTCATCGAGCTGCTGGCCGATCGCTGGCGTGGCGTGAACAACTATCGAATGGCGGATGCCATCAACAGCATGAGCACCGGCGTGCTGTCGACCACTACCGGGCTGCTGACCAAGGGCGTCGGAATACTCACCTACGCCTTTGCGCTGCAGCACCTGGCGCTGCTCGAACTGTCCGCGCAAAAACCCTGGGTCTGGCTGTTCGCCTTTGTCGCCTACGACTTCTGCTACTACTGGCTGCACCGCCTGGGGCACGAGCGCAATATCCTCTGGGCCGCGCACTCGGTGCATCACCAGAGCGAGGACTACAACCTCAGCACGGCCCTGCGCCAGACCAGCACCGGCTTCCTCTTGAGCTGGATCTTCTATCTGCCGCTGGCGATGCTCGGCGTGCCGCTGGTGGTGTTTATCAGCGTGGCGTCGCTGAACCTGTTGTATCAGTTCTGGGTACATACCCGGCACGTGCCCAAGCTGGGTTGGTACGAATGGTTCTTTGTCACACCGTCCAATCATCGGGCGCATCATGCGCAGAATACGCTCTACATGGATCGCAACTACGGCGGGGTATTTATCCTCTGGGACCGGCTGTTCGGCACCTTCCAGGAAGAAGACGAGCGCGAGCCGGTGGTCTTCGGCGTGACCACGCCGCTGGCCAGTTGGAACCCGCTGTGGGCCAACCTGCAGTTCTATGCCCAGTTGTGGGCCGATGCCCGGCGGGCGCAAAGCTATTGGGACAAGTTGCGGATCTGGTTTATGCGCACCGGCTGGCGTCCGGCCGATGTCGCCGCCCAATACCCGCTGAACAAGCCGGACCTGAGCCAGTTCCGCAAGTTCGAGGTGCCGCTGGAGGTGCGCCAGCAGGTCTATCTGGCCCTGCAGTTCGCGGTGTATGTCGGCTTGGGCAGTTATCTGATGAACTTCGCCGAGCATTTGCCGCTGGCGGCACTGCTGCTGGGCACCGGCAGCCTGGCGCTGGGCCTGTTCGTGCTCGGTGCGGCGCTGGAGAATCGCCCTTGGGCGCTACGCCTGGAGCTTATCCGCCTGGCATCCAACCTGCCGTTGGTCTGGTGGGCGCCGTTGGTCGGGCTGTGGCCGGCCAGCCCGCTGGGCTGGGTCGGGGTGTTCAGCTACAGCCTGTTGAGCCTGATCGGCCTTTACTACTGCGGCAAGCCGCGCGTTATTCGCCTGGCCGGTTCGTAGTTTCGGCCAGACGGGCCTCGGCCCGGGCCAGGCGCGCGCTTCTGATGCGCCGCCAGCTCCAGAGGAGCAGGCCGCCCACCAGCAGGCCGCCGAGCACCCAGAGCTCGTATTTCTTCACGCTGCCGAGCATCCCTTCGAGGATCGCCCCGAAGTGATAGGCGGCCGCGGCCAGGGCCGCCGCCCAGATCGCCGCGCCGATACCGTTGAGCAACAGGTAGCGACCCGGCGGATAACCCGACAGGCCGATCGCCACCGGCATCACCGTGCGTAAGCCGTAGACGAAGCGAAAACTCAGCACCCAGATATCCGGATGGCGGCGGATATGCTCCAGCGCCCGGTCACCCATCAATTGCCAGCGCGGCTTGCGGGCCAGGAGTTTGCGGCCATGCTTGCGCCCCAGGAAATACCACAGCTGGTCACCGGCATAGCTGCCGAAGAACGCCACGATAACCACCAGGTTGATGTCCATGTATCCGCGGAACGCGAGGAAGCCGGCCAGTACCAGAATGGTCTCGCCTTCGAAAAACGTGCCGAGAAACAGGGCGAAGTAGCCGAAATCCTGCAGAAATTGTTGGAGCATTGTCTGGATGCTGGCGAAATGAACGCGCAGCCTAACCCTTCGGTGACAGAGAGGAAAGTGTCGAAATGTGTCTCGACGTTAACATTTCCTACAAGGACCGCGACTGTGGCGACGGGTCGCAGGAGTAAGCACAACTGTAATTCCTTCGTCATAATGGCCGCTTATAACTGCCATGCTCGCCCGCTTGTGCGGGCTCAGGAGTCTGCCGTGAGCTTTACCCCCGCCAATCGCTTGTTTCCTGCTACCCGCCTGCGTCGCAATCGTCGTGATGATTTTTCTCGCCGTCTGGTCCGTGAGAACGTTCTGACAGTCGATGATCTGATCTTGCCGGTGTTTGTCCTGGACGGCGAAAATCGCCGCGAAGCCGTGGCGTCGATGCCGGGAGTCGAGCGTCTGAGCATCGACCTGCTGCTCGAAGAAGCGGCGAAATGGGTCGAGCTGGGGATTCCGGCATTGGCGCTGTTCCCCGTGACACCACCCGCACTCAAGTCGCTGGACGCCAGCGAAGCCTGGAACCCGCAAGGTATTGCTCAACGCGCCACCCGTGCCCTGCGCGCGCGTTTCCCGGAGCTGGGGGTGATTACCGATGTTGCCCTGGACCCGTTCACCACCCACGGGCAGGACGGCATCATCGATGAAGAAGGCTACGTCCAGAACGACATTACCGTCGACGCCCTGGTCAAGCAGGCCTTGTCCCATGCCGAGGCGGGCGCCCAGGTGGTTGCGCCTTCCGATATGATGGACGGACGCATCCAGGCGATCCGCGAAGCCCTGGAACTGGCCGATCACGTCAATGTGCGGATCATGGCCTATTCGGCCAAGTACGCCAGCGCCTACTATGGTCCTTTCCGCGATGCCGTCGGCTCTGCCCTGAACCTGGGCAAGGCGAACAAGGCGTCCTACCAGATGGACCCGGCCAACAGCGACGAAGCCCTGCATGAAGTGGCCGCCGACCTTGCCGAAGGGGCCGACATGGTCATGGTCAAGCCGGGCATGCCGTATCTGGATATCCTTTTTCGAGTCAAGGATGAATTCAAGGTGCCGACATTTGTCTATCAAGTTAGCGGTGAGTACGCCATGCACATGGCGGCCATCCAGAATGGCTGGCTGGGCGAAGGCGTTATTCTTGAATCCTTGACCGCTTTTAAACGGGCTGGTGCCGATGGCATCCTGACCTACTTTGCCGCCCGCGCCGCTCAACTGCTACGAGAGCAGAAATAGCCCTCACAGGAACACTCGATGAATACCGAAGGACTCAGCGAAGTTGAAGTAAAGGACGCCCAAGCGGTGGTCGAGCAGATCGTCGAAACCCCGCCGGAGCTGGAGCCCGTGCCGGTGGTTGCCGAGGCGCCGCCCGTGGTGGCGCCGACGGCGGTGGCGATTCCCGGCCTGGATGACAGTAGCCTGTATATCCACCGTGAGCTGTCGCAGCTGCAGTTCAACATCCGCGTGCTGGAGCAGGCGCTGGACGAGTCCTACCCGCTGTTGGAGCGTCTCAAGTTCCTGCTGATCTTCTCCAGTAACCTGGATGAGTTCTTCGAGATTCGCGTCGCCGGGCTGAAGAAGCAGATCACCTTCGCCCGCGAGCAGGCCGGCGCCGACGGCTTGCAGCCGCATCAGGCCTTGGCGCGCATCAGCGAACTGGTGCACGGGCATGTCGATCGCCAGTACGCGATCCTCAACGACATCCTGTTGCCGGAGCTGGAAAAGCACCAGGTGCGCTTTATCCGCCGGCGTTACTGGACCACCAAACTGAAAACTTGGGTCCGTCGTTATTTCCGCGATGAGATCGCACCAATCATCACCCCGATCGGCCTCGATCCGACGCACCCGTTCCCGTTGCTGGTGAACAAGAGTCTGAACTTTATCGTCGAGCTCGAAGGCATCGACGCCTTCGGTCGCGACTCGGGCCTGGCGATCATCCCGGCGCCGCGCCTGCTGCCGAGGATCATCAAGGTACCCGAAGACGTGGGTGGGCCTGGCGATAACTATGTATTCCTGTCGTCGATGATCCACGCGCACGCCGACGACCTGTTCCAGGGCATGAAGGTCAAGGGTTGCTACCAGTTCCGCCTGACCCGTAACGCCGACCTGGCGCTGGACTCCGAAGACGTCGAAGACCTGGCCCGCGCCCTGCGCGGCGAGCTGTTCTCCCGGCGCTATGGTGACGCCGTGCGCCTGGAAGTCGCCGACACCTGCCCGAAACACCTGTCGGACTACCTGCTCAAGCAGTTCAACCTGAACGAGACCGAGTTGTACCAGGTCAACGGCCCGGTGAACCTGACGCGGCTGTTCAGCATCACCGGCCTGGACAGTCATCCGGAGCTGCAATACACACCGTTCACCCCGCAGATCCCGAAACTGCTGCAGAACAGCGAGAATATTTTCAGCGTGATCAGCAAGCAGGACATCCTGCTGCTGCACCCGTTCGAATCCTTCACCCCGGTGGTCGACCTGCTGCGTCAGGCGGCCAAGGACCCGCACGTCCTGGCCGTGCGCCAGACCCTGTACCGCAGCGGCGCCAACTCGGAAATCGTCGACGCCCTGGTGGACGCGGCGCGCAACGGCAAGGAAGTCACCGCGGTGATCGAGCTGCGCGCGCGCTTCGATGAAGAGTCCAACCTGCAACTGGCCAGCCGCCTGCAAGCCGCCGGTGCGGTAGTGATCTACGGCGTGGTCGGCTTCAAGACCCACGCCAAGATGATGCTGATCCTGCGTCGCGAGGCCGGCGAGATCGTTCGCTACGCGCACCTGGGTACCGGTAACTACCACGCCGGCAACGCCCGCCTGTACACCGACTACAGCCTGCTGACGTCCGACGATGCGCTGTGCGAAGACGTCGGCAAACTGTTCAGCCAGTTGATCGGCATGGGCAAGACGCTGCGCATGAAGAAGTTGCTGCACGCGCCGTTCACCCTGAAGAAGGGCATGCTCGACATGATTGCCCGGGAAACCCAGTTCGCCGTCGACGGCAAGCCGGCGCACATCATTGCCAAGTTCAACTCGCTGACCGATCCGAAGATCATCCGCGCGTTGTACAAGGCCAGCCAGTGCGGCGTGCGCATCGACCTGGTGGTACGCGGCATGTGCTGCCTGCGTCCGGGCATCGCCGGGGTTTCGCACAATATCCACGTGCGCTCGATCATCGGCCGCTTCCTCGAACACACCCGGGTCTTCTACTTCCTCAACGGCGGCGAAGAACAGATGTTCCTCTCCAGTGCCGACTGGATGGAGCGCAACCTCGACAAGCGGGTCGAGACCTGCTTCCCGGTGGAAGGCAAGAAGCTGATCCTGCGGGTTAAGAAAGAGCTGGAAAGTTATCTCACCGATAACACCCACAGCTGGAGCCTGCAGTCGGACGGTCGTTATATCCGCAACACGCCGACCGGCAACCAGAACCCGCGCAGTGCCCAGGCGACCTTGCTCGAGCGCCTGAGCAACCCGATCCTCAGCGTACGTTGAGGGTAATACTGACTCGGGTCAGCCACTCCGCTTCCAGCGCGAAGTCGGCCTGAGTCAGCTGGTTCTGCTCCAGCCAGTCCTTGGGAAACACCACATCCAGGCTATCGCCGTCGGCACGCAAGGTGACCTGCGGCATTTCCTGGGTGCCACGGATGTGATGGAACAGGATCGCGAAGCGCAGCAATACGCACAGGCGAATCAGCTTGATGCCTTCATCGCCGAACTCGGCAAACTTGTCCTTGGGAATATTGCGCCGGTGCCCGCGTACCAGCAGGGCGAGCATTTGCTGGTCTTCCCGTGAGAAACCGGCCAGGTCCGAGTGCTCGATCAGGTAGGCGCCGTGCTTGTGGTACTGATAGTGAGCGATGTCCAGGCCCACTTCATGGACCTTGGCGGCCCAGCCCAGCAGTTCGCGCCAGACCCCGTCAGCCAGTTCCCAGGCATCCGCCACCTGGTCGAAGGCATGCAGCGCCTTGCGCTCGACCCGCGCCGCCTGTTCCAGGTCGACGTGGTAACGCTCCATCAGCGAGCTGAGGGTGCGTTCGCGCACGTCTTCATGGTGATGGCGGCCCAGCAGATCGTAGAGCACGCCTTCGCGCAGGGCGCCGTCGCAGTGGTCCATGCGTTGCAGGTCGAGGGCGTCGAAGATCGCCTCGAGAATCGCCAGGCCCGCCGGGAAGATCGCGCGGCGATCGGGCTTGATCCCTTCGAAATCGATTTTCTCGGCATCGCCGAGCTTGAACAGCTTGCGCTTGAGCCAGGCCAGCCCTTCGGCATTGACCTCGCCGCTGCCCTGGCCGCCGGCCTTGAGGGCCAGACCGATGGCGCGGATGGTTCCGGACGAGCCGATGGCTTCATCCCAGGTCAGGCGGTGCAGCGCGTGCTCGATGCTCATGATTTCCAGGCGCGCCGCGGTATAAGCCTGGGCGTAGCGGGCCGGGGTGATCTTGCCATCGCGGAAATAGCGCTGGGTGTAGCTGACGCAGCCCATTTGCAGGCTTTCGCGCAGCAGCGGTTCGAAGCGCTGACCGATGATGAATTCGGTACTACCGCCGCCGATGTCGGCTACCAGGCGCTTGCCCGGGGTGTCGGCGAGGGTGTGGGACACGCCGAGGTAAATCAACCGGGCTTCTTCACGGCCGGAAATGACTTCCACCGGGTGGCCGAGGATTTCCTCGGCGCGGCGGATGAATTCGCCACGGTTGCGCGCTTCGCGCAGGGCGTTGGTGCCGACGATGCGGACGGCGCCCAGGGGCATGCCGTTGATCAGCTGGGCAAAGCGCTTCAGGCAATCGAGCCCGCGTTGCATGGATTCTTCGGTGAGCTGACGGTCCTCGTCGATACCGGCCGCCAGCTGAACCTTCTCGCCGAGGCGCTCCAGGATTCGGATCTCACCGTTCTGGGCCTTGGCCACGACCATATGGAAGCTGTTGGAGCCCAGGTCGATGGCTGCGATCAGGGACAGATTCTTGGCTTGGGAATGCGGCATGGTTGAAGGATCTCGGTCGATAACCTCGCCATCCTGCCACGATCAGGCGCCGACGCCAATGTAGGACGCCTGGGAGCATCAGGCCTGGGGCTTGTGGCGAGGGGGTTGGAAAATCATTGCTTCAATTTTCCTACATAAATATTTCGCATTGATGACCTGGGTCATCAATTGTGACGACAGCGATCTTTATGAAAGTTGGCAGTGTTTGTCTATCCATCGTACCAAGAGCGTGGCCGCTTCCGGTTTTCTTGTCAGGGGCCAGCGTGGAAACTAGCGGCAGGCAATCAAGCCTGGGTGTTAATTATTTATTGGGCAGAACTCGGGAGGCCTGAGTACTTGCCTTGTTTCGGGTGAGACCCAGGGTCTGATCCCGCAGTCCTGAATAACATACATCTGCTAAAACTTAATAATAGGGAGTAGGAGAATGAAGTTGGTATCCGGCTGGACGCTCGGTGCTCTATTGGTTGCACTGGGGGGCAATGTCCACGCGGCGGACCTGTTGGTCAAAGGGACGATCGTTCCGGCCAGTTGCACACTGAGCCTGCACAATGGTGGGGTGGTCGATTATGGGAAAATTCGTGCTGCCGAGTTGGGTGTCAACGCCTACACGACCCTGCAGCCGAGAGGGGTACCATTTTCGGTCAGTTGCGACGGCGGCACGCGGGTCGGGGTGAAGACCCTCGACAATCGTTCCGCCAGCAAGGTCCCGGGGATCTTGCAGTCGGCCATCGGCCCGGAGTATGGCGATGTCTACAACTATGGCCTGGGGACCACGGCGCACGGCAAGCGGATCGGCGGTTACGCCCTGAGCGTGAAAGATTCCGTGGCTGATTTTCCGTTGGTCAACACGATCGTATCGACCAATAACGGCTTGAGCTGGAATCGTGGCAACGGCGCCTTGGGCCAGTACCAGAACATCATGTCCTGGAGTGGGTTCTTTGCCACTCATCCGGCAGCGGTACAGCGGGTCAGTGGTACCTTGGAAGTCCAGGCGGTTATCAACAAGACCTCCGAGTTGGATGTGACCGAAGAAATATACCTGGACGGTCTGGCGACGCTGGAACTGCGTTATCTCTGAGTCATGTTGATGTAAGTAACAGGGCGACCGGCACAGGTTCATGTGCCGGCGTTCCGTTGTTATTTGTTTCGAACAATAAGAACTCGTTCGCCAGGAGCGTATCGCTTGAAAGTTGTGACCCTTGTACCGGTGTCCGGGTCTTTGTGTGCCGGTGTGCTGTTCTTTCTCCTCGGGGTGTCCTGGAGTGTCGCCCGTGCCGATGGCATGCAACCGGAAACCACGGTGGTGGTTCTCTATGAGGAGGAGGGGGAGGCGAGTATACAGATCAAGAACACCGACAACGGTCCGGCCTTGCTGCATTCGGCTATCGAATCCATTCCCGAGGATCTTGAGTCGCTGGTGGTGATCACGCCCCCCGTCACCCGAGTCGATGCCGGTGAGACACAATTGGTCCGCTTGCTCAGCGCCAACAGTGAGCCACTCAAGACCCAGCGTTTGAAGCGCGTCACCTTCGAAGGCATTCCCCAGCGCAAAACCGGGGCCGGCGCTACCGTTGGCATCAGCCTGCGCCAGAACCTGCCGCTGATCCTGCATCCCAAGGGGTTGGCCCGGCATCCGGCGCCCTGGAAGGAACTGACCTGGCATCTGGAAAAATCTCGGCTGGTGGTGCGCAACGACAGTCCCTATGTGGTGCGTCTGTCGCCGGAGTTGGAACTCAATCCGCACAAGGTCAGCGTGATGCTGAGTCGCGGTTATGTCCTGCCGGGGGAGGCGCTGGCGATCGAAACGGGCGCGACGCAGCTCCCGGCCACCTCGGTCACGCTGCAGCCGGCGACGGTCTATGGTTTTGCCGTCGCCCGTCACGAAGCCCCGATCCTGGCCGAGGCGCTGTGACGGCCTTATGAGAAACCCAGGACCGCCAGGTAAGTTCGCTCCAGCATCGGGGTTGGCCAAGGCACTCGGTGTCGCGGCCTTGCTGGGGCTGGGCGAGCCGCTCGCCGCCGAGAAAAAGGATGATGGGTCGGATGCGGAGTTTGACCTGTCGGTGCTTTCCGAGCGTGGCCTCGATCCGCAGGTGGCCGATTACTTTCGCTCGGCGCCACGCTTTCGCGAAGGGACGCAGCGGGTGATGCTGGAACTCAACGGCAATCGTCTGGGACTGACAGCGCTACGTTTCGACCGGGACGGCGAGTTGTGTTTCACCTCCGGGTTGCTGGACAAGGCCGGATTGAAGATGCTCGACGCTGAGGCGCGGGCCACCGAGGAGGACTGTCATGCCTTTCTGCGCGAGTACCCGCAGACCCAGGTCATCCTGCGGCCCAACAGCGAGGAGGTTTCCCTGTTGGTGCCGACCCAGGCCCTGCGCGGGCCGGCGCTCAACAGCGGGGTCTACGCCCGTGGCGGCACGGCTGGGCTGCTCAACTACGATGTGCTGGGTTTCGATACACGCTCACGCCAGGGCGGCGGACGTTTCTTCTCGGCGACCACCGAGGCCGGGTTCAATGCCGGCGACTGGTTGGTCCGCAGCCGCCAGTTGCACGTTTCCAACGATGGGCAGGAGCAGAGCTCGCATTTGTATGCCTATGCGCAGCGAGATTTCCTGCCGTGGCAGACGACCTTCCAGACCGGTCAGATCAACAGTGCCGGGCCGGTGTTTGCCGGGGTCCAGCTTTCCGGCATGCAATTCATGCCCGATGGTGCACAGCGCGGCCAGGCCGGCCACGGGGTATTGGTCGAGGGCGTGGCCTTCGACGCGTCGCGGGTCGAGGTCCGCCAGTCCGGAGCGCTGATCCATACCAGCCTGGTGCCGCAAGGGCCTTTCAGCCTGGGCGGCTTGCCGCTGCTCAACGGCACCAGCGACCTGGAGGTGAAGGTGATCGGCCAATCCGGCGGCGAGCGCCGTTTCGTCGTGCCCGCCGCGTCTTTTCCGGGCGCCACGGCGGTCCAGCCCGGTTACTACCTCGCCCTGGGGCGGTTGCGTGGTGCTCAGGGTCGCGCCGAGGAACCGCCGTTGCTCGTCACCGGCAGTGGCACCTGGGGGTTGGGCCAGGCCACGTCCTTCAGCGCCGGGCTGCTGGGCAGCGATGATTACCGCGCCAGTGGCTGGGCGCTCGACAGCCGCCTTTGGCCGCAGGTTGGCGTCGGTCTGCGCAACAGCTTGTCCCACGACACCCGACGTGCCCTGGCGGGGAGCCAGAACAGCCTGTCGTTGAACAGCCCGCTGGGGGCAGGTGTCGATCTGGACCTCAGCGCCACCCTGCGCAGTAGCGGTTATCGCGATCTGCTGCAGGTCGGCGAGATGGGCCTGGAGGACGATCCCGGTTCACGCTTCAAGCACCAGTACACCGCCGCGCTCGGTTGGTCGGACTTGCAATTCGGCGGTTTCAGCCTCGGTTACTCGCGCAATGTGATGTTCGACGGGGGCTTGTCCCGACGCCTGCACGGCTCATGGAACAAGAGCTACCGTTACGCCAGCCTGAGCCTCAGTGTCGACTCCGACGTCGGTTCGGGCGGCGACCGCCATGCCCTCGACTCGGGCCTGGGCATACGGCTGGGCGTCAGTGTCCCGCTGGGTGGCAACCGGCGCATCGGCAGCTACCTCAATCGACGGGGCGAGCGCCTCGATATCGGCGGCGATTACCGTGAGCGAGTCAGTGACCTGGTCAGTTATGACCTGGGGCTGGAGCAGGACCTCAAGGGTGATCGGCAGATCACCCGCGGCAACCTGAACCTGATGCCGCGTTACACCCAGGTCGGCCTGGGGGTGACACGCAACCCCTCTAGCAGCAGCTACAGCGGACAGCTGTCCGGAGGCCTTGCGCTGCACGAGGGTGGCCTGACGTTCTCGCCCTATGCCATCCAGGAGACCTTCGGCGTGGTCTCGGTGGGCGATCTTGCCGGCGCCCGGATCGCCACGCCCCAAGGTCCGGTCTGGACCGATTTCAGCGGCCAGGCGGTGGTCGCTGGCTTGCCGGCCTACCGCAGCAGCCAGTTGGCAGTCGACACCCGCTCGTTGCCGCGGCGGATCGACCTGCGCAATGGGACGAAAACCCTCGAAGCCGGGCGCGGTTCATTCAATCGGGTGGATTTCACCGTGGTGAAGGCTCGACGGCTGCTGCTCAAGGTCACCGACGAAAACGCCGAGCCGTTGCCCCAGGGCGCCCCGGTATTCAGTGAGAACGAGGCCTTCCTGACCACGGTGGTGGGCGACGGCCTGGTTTTCCTGAGCAATGTCGAGGCCGGCCAGCGGCTCTCCATCAGACGGGCGGATCACACGACCTGCACGCTGCCGGTCGAGCTGTCCGAGTCCACGGACAGCGATCGGCTCTATGAAACGGCCACGGCGGTTTGCCGGGCGAGTCAACCCTATGGAAGACCTTTATGAGCTCTCGCGTCCGCGCGGTTTTACGGCGTTGTTGCTTCGCGCTGGTGCTGTTTTCAGTCCCGGTCGGCGCCAATGACTGCACGCTGTCGCTGAGTCAGTCGCAGATTGAATTGGGTGCGTTGCGCTCGGGAGCCTTGGCGCGGGCACCCGGGCAGCCTGAACTGTTTCTCGGGACCCGCCGGCTGAGCCTGAACATCGCCTGCCCCTGGCCGACCTCGATGGTGCTGCGTTTCGAGGGGGCGGCGGCGGGACCGCAGGCCTTTCGCTTCGATCGCCAGGGGCGTTTTACGGTGAGCCTGAGCAATGCCTGGCTCGACGGCAAGCCGGTGACCCTGGCGGTGGCGCAACGTCCGGCCGAGGCGGCGGCCAGTTACTTGATGGCGCCGGGCCAGAGTCTGGTGGTGCTGGCTCGGGGCCTACCGGCCAAGGGGCGGTTTTTCTCGGCGCAGGTCGAGATCGACACGCACCTGCCGGTCAGTGCGACCCGGGTGCGCGACGAGACGCCGGTCGAAGGTCGCGGGCGTTTCGAGCTGCTGCCGGGCGAATAACGGCTCAGGCCGGCGGTTCCACACTGCCGATAAAGTTCGCCAGTTCCGGTGTCTGCGGGTGGGCGAACAGATCCCTGGGATCGCCCATCTCATGCACCTTGCCCTGGTGCATGAACACCAGCTTGTCGCCGACTTCCCGGGCGAAGCGCATTTCGTGGGTGACCATGATCAGGGTCATGCCTTCCTTCGCCAACTGACGGACCACACTGAGCACTTCATTGACCAGCTCCGGGTCCAGCGCCGAAGTGATCTCGTCGCACAGCAGCACCTTGGGCGACATCGCCAGGGCCCGGGCAATGGCCACGCGCTGCTGCTGGCCGCCGGAGAGACGTTCCGGGAAAGCGTCGAATTTTTCCCCCAGGCCGACCCGTTCGAGCATCTGCCGCGCCAGCTCGGCGGCCTTGGCCCTGGGCATTTTCTGCACCACCTGGGGCGCGAGCATAACGTTTTCGCCGACGCTCAGGTGCGGGAACAGGTTGAACTGCTGGAATACCATGCCGACCGTTTGCCGCAGGGTGCGCAAATCGGCGCGGGCGGCGTCCAGGTAGTGGCCGTCGACCTCGATCACCCCGTCGTTGATCGACTCCAGGCCATTGAGGGTGCGCAGCAGGGTGCTCTTGCCCGAGCCGCTGCGACCGATGATCGCCACCACCTGGCCTTCCTCGACGCTGAGGTCGATGCCTTTGAGCACGTGGTGATCGCCGTAATACTTATGCAGGGCAGAAACTCTAAGAAGCGGCATGCAGTCTCCTTTCCAGGTAGCGCGCACTGAGGGACAGGGGGTAGCACAGCAGGAAATAACCGAGAGCTACCAGGCCGTAGATCATGAAGGGTTCGAACGTGGCGTTGGCGAGCATGCCGCCGGTCTTGGTCAGTTCGGTGAAACCGATGATCGAGGTCACAGCGGTGCCCTTGATCACCTGCACCGAAAAGCCCACGGTCGGCGCCACGGCGATACGCAGTGCCTGTGGCAGGATCACATGGCGCAGTTGTTCATACGGGGTGAGCGCCAGGCTCGCCGAGGCTTCCCACTGGCCGCCCGGAATCGACTCGACGCAGCCGCGCCAGATCTCCGCCAGGTAGGCGCTGGTGAACAGCGTCAGGGCAATGGCCGCCGCCAGCCAGGGCGAGATATCCACCCCGAGCAAGGCCACGCCGAAAAACACCATGAACAGTTGCATCAGCAGCGGCGTGCCCTGGAACAGCTCGATGTAGGCGTGGGCGAAACCGCGAGCAAAGCCGTTTTCGCTGATGCGCAGCACCATCACCAGCAGGCCGATCAGGCCGCCACCGACAAAGGCCGTCAGCGACAGGGCGACGGTCCATTGCAGGCCCGCCAGCAGGTTGTTGAGGATGTCCCACAAGGTGAAATCCATCAGCGGTTCCTCACGATGTAGCGGCGCCCCAGCCAGTTCAGCAACTGCCGGATCAGCAACGCCATGACCAGGTAGATCAGAGTGGTCAGGGTGTAGGTTTCGAAGGCGCGGAAGTTGCGTGACTGGATGAAGTTGGCGGCGAAGCTCAGCTCCTCGGTGGCGATCTGCGAGCAGACCGCCGAGCCGAGCATGACGATGATGATCTGGCTGCTCAGGGCCGGCCAGACCTTGCCCAGCGCCGGCAGCAGGACCACGTGGCGGAAGGCTTCGAAGCGGCTCATGGCCAGCGCCGCCGCCGCTTCCAGTTGCCCACGGGGGATCGCCTGGATCCCGGCGCGGATGATCTCCGTGGAATAGGCGCCGAGGTTGATCACCATCGCCAGCACCGCCGCCTGCCACTCGGAAATCTGCAGGCCGAGGGAGGGCAGGCCGAAGAAAATGAAAAACAACTGCACCAGGAACGGCGTATTGCGGATCAATTCGACGTAGACGCCGAAGATCGCCGCGAAGGGGCGGATCTGCCAAGCCCTGACCACGGCCCCGACAATGCCCAGGCTGACCCCGAGCAAAGTGCCGATGGCGGTCAGTTCCAGGGTGAACAGGGCGCCGCGCAACAGCAGGTCGGCGTTGTGCAGCACCGGCAGGAAGTCGAACTGATAAGCCATGGAGCGAACCTCAGGCGAGCGCGATCAGAGATCGGCCGGAAGTGGTTGCTTGAGCCACAGCTGGGCGTTTTTTTCCAGGCTGCCGTCGGCCTTGGCGGTGGCGAGGATCTGGTTCACTTTTTCCAGCAGCGCCGGTTCGTTCTTGTTCACGCCGACGTAGACCGGCGAGTCCTTGAGCTTGACCTTCAGTGCCGGGATGCGTTTCGGGTTGCGCTCGGCGATGGCCACCATCACCACGTTGCCGCTGGCGATCAGGTCGACCTGCTTGGCCAGATAGGCCGCAATGGTGGTGTTGTTGTCCTCGAAGCGCTTGATGGTCACGCCCTCGGGGGCCACGGCGGTCAGCTCGATGTCCTCGATGGCGCCACGGGTGACGCTGATGGTCTTGCCCTTGAGATCGGCCAGGCCGTTGATCGGGGCTTCCGGCGGGCCGAAGACCGCGAGGTAGAAGGGCGCATAGGCACGGGAGAAGTCGATGACCTTCTCGCGCTCGGGATTCTTGCCGAGGCTGGAGATCACCAGGTCGACCTTGCCGGTGGTAAGGAACGGAATGCGGTTGGTGCTGTTGACCGGGGTCAGTTCCAGCTTGACCTTGAGCTGCTCGGCGAGCAGCTTCGCGGTGTCGATATCCAGGCCGCGGGGTTTCATGTCCGGACCCACCGAGCCGAACGGCGGGAAGTCCTGGGGCACGGCGACCTTGAGGGTGCCACGGGCGACGATGTCATCCAGGCCATTGGCGTGGGCGGGGGCCTGACTCAGCATCAGGCTGGCCAGCAAGGCAGTGAGCAGGGCGCTGCGGCGTTGGGTCATGGCAACTCTCCGAATCCAGAAGGGCGATCTCTGTGCGGGGCAGTGCACAGCCCATGCCACACTTGTCCGAAACCCTGCACTTGCTGGTACGGCGGGGCTTTTCATGGTCTTACTGGTCTGAACAGTTGCAGAGCTTTCGCACTCTTATCGAGCATTCGTTCGCGGCGCTGAACCAGCGCTGGGCGTGACTTGCCGGATCCGGCCAATAGCTTTACAACTAGCGCTTTCCCGGACCAACAGCTGAAAAAGACAATGAATTCGATCTCCCGCGCCGTCCCGGAAGTGGCGCTGCAAGCCATCCGCAAACTGATCGCCGACGAGGGCTTCGGCCCGGGCGACGTGCTGCCCTCGCAGCGCGACCTGGCACTCCGGCTGGGGGTCAGCCGGGCGTCGTTGCGCGAGGCGCTGTCGTCCCTGAGTGCCCTGGGGGTGATCAGTGTGCAGCCGGGCAAGGGCGTCTTCGTGCAGGCGCCGGTGGAGTTGGCGCCGCTGGCCAGCGGCCTGGCCTGGCCGTTCGCGGCCCAGGCTTCAGCGGAGGATATCTTCCAGTTGCGTTATGCCCTGGAGGGGTTTGCCGCGGGCCTGGCGGCGGTGACCTTGAGCGCCGATGAGCTGGATGTCCTGCAGGACAACGTCGAGGCCTTGCGGCTGGAGCTCAAGGCGGGGGATTTCGAGGCGGCCGCGCGGCTGGATTTCGATTTTCACCGGCGCATCCTGCTGGCCAGCGGCAACCAGGCCATGGTCGGTATCCTCAGTGCCAGCGCCGAGCTGTTCCTGGAAAGCCAGAAGCTGCCGTTCATCCGGGCGGAGCGAGCCATGGAAACCTGGCAGGAGCACCGCAAGATCCTCCGTGCCCTGGCGCGGCGCGCCTCGGGAGCGGCTCAGAAGGCGATGCAGGAGCATGTGCGCAACGCGGCCCTGCGCACCGGTATTGTCTTCGTCACGCCGGGCTGATCACGGTCCCTGTAGGAGCAGCCGGTCGACGCTCGATTGCTCGCGATGGCGGCCCAGGCACCGCAGGGTCCCAGGCTTTACGCGTTATCGTTGATGTCCATCGCGAGCAAGCTCGCTCCTACAAGGGGGGCGGTGCTTGTGAGGGCGTCTTTGTGCAGCGCGCGCGTATTGGGCTATACCCAAATTGATCGTTTGTCATAGTTAGACTCAATTAACTGCGGCTTCCTGTACGTAGGAAGGCCAGCTATGATGAGCGACGTTTTTTGCTTACAACCTGGAGACTTCCATGAGCAGCGATCTGATCAAACACGTTAGCGACGCTAGCTTCGAGGCCGATGTAATCAAGGCCGAAGGCGCTGTGCTGGTCGACTACTGGGCTGAATGGTGCGGCCCCTGCAAGATGATCGCCCCGGTCCTGGACGAGATTGCCACGACCTACCAAGGTAAACTGGTCGTCGCCAAGCTGAACATCGACGAAAACCAGGAAACCCCGGCCAAGCATGGCGTGCGCGGTATCCCAACGCTGATGCTGTTCAAGAACGGCAACGTCGAAGCGACCAAGGTCGGCGCACTGTCCAAGTCGCAACTGACCGCTTTCCTCGACGCTCACCTGTAAGGTCGGCATCGTCAAAAAAGGCCCCGCAAATAGCGGGGCTTTTTTCGTTGTTAGGGGCTAGACGTTCACAATTGCAGGTGTTACATTCGGCCCCGCACTGGTTTCTCCACTGCCCCCTGCAAGCCGTCGCCGACGCTCTCCTTTTCGAACAAGTACGCGATCCTGTCGCCTTCTCTGCGGCGCGGCCTCATTAAGCCAAAAGCTTAATTTCTCCCCCCTCCATAAATGATTACGTCATTCCTATATGAATCTGACTGAACTCAAGCAAAAGCCGATTACCGAACTGCTCGAATTGGCCGAACAGATGGGCATAGAAAATATGGCCCGTTCGCGCAAGCAGGATGTGATTTTCTCCCTGCTGAAAAAGCACGCGAAAAGCGGCGAGGAAATCTCCGGTGATGGCGTGCTGGAGATCCTCCAGGACGGCTTCGGCTTTCTCCGCTCTTCGGATGCCTCCTACCTGGCCGGCCCGGACGATATCTACGTCTCGCCGAGCCAGATCCGCCGCTTCAACTTGCGCACCGGTGACACCATCGTCGGCAAGATCCGTCCGCCGAAGGAAGGTGAGCGTTATTTCGCTCTGCTCAAGGTCGACACGATCAACTTCGATCGTCCGGAAAACGCGAAGAACAAGATTCTCTTTGAGAACCTGACCCCGCTGTTCCCGACCGTGCGCATGAAGATGGAAGCCGGTAACGGTTCCACCGAAGACTTGACCGGTCGTGTGATCGATCTTTGCGCACCGATCGGCAAAGGCCAGCGCGGCCTGATCGTGGCACCGCCGAAAGCCGGCAAGACGATCATGTTGCAGAACATTGCGGCGAACATCACCCGCAACAACCCGGAAGTGCACCTGATCGTCCTGCTGATCGATGAGCGTCCGGAAGAAGTGACCGAAATGCAGCGCACCGTGCGCGGCGAAGTGGTTGCCTCGACGTTCGACGAGCCGCCAACCCGTCACGTGCAAGTGGCCGAAATGGTCATCGAGAAGGCCAAGCGCCTGGTCGAGCACAAGAAGGACGTGGTGATCCTGCTCGACTCCATCACCCGTCTGGCGCGTGCCTACAACACCGTGATCCCGAGCTCCGGCAAGGTCCTGACCGGTGGTGTCGATGCCCACGCCCTGGAGAAGCCAAAACGTTTCTTCGGTGCCGCGCGTAACATCGAGGAAGGCGGTTCGCTGACCATCATCGCCACCGCGCTGGTTGAAACCGGCTCGAAGATGGACGAAGTGATCTACGAAGAGTTCAAGGGTACCGGTAACATGGAACTGCCGCTGGACCGCAAGATCGCTGAAAAGCGCGTCTTCCCGGCGATCAACATCAACCGTTCCGGCACCCGCCGCGAAGAGTTGCTGACCGCCGACGACGAGTTGCAGCGCATGTGGATCCTGCGCAAGCTGCTGCATCCGATGGATGAAGTCGCGGCCATCGAGTTCTTGATCGACAAGCTGAAACAGACCAAGACCAACGATGAGTTCTTCCTCTCGATGAAACGCAAGTAAGTCGAGCAGGGCCGCAAAAGCCGGGGAAACCCGGCTTTTTGCTGTCTGGGCATTGTTCGATTGCGCGGTATCGGGGCGAACCGGGTAAACTGCCCACCCCGAACGCCACGGATCTACGAGGCTCACGCATGCAGTATCGCGACTTGCGCGACTTTATCAGCGGCCTGGAACAGCGCGGCGAACTCAAGCGCATCCAGGTTCCAGTGTCGCCTATCCTGGAGATGACCGAGGTCTGCGACCGCACCCTGCGGGCCAAGGGGCCGGCGTTGCTGTTCGAAAATCCCACCGGTTTTGATATCCCGGTACTCGGCAACCTGTTCGGCACGCCCGAGCGCGTGGCCCTGGGCATGGGCGCCGAAGCGGTCAGCGAACTGCGGGAAATCGGCAAGCTGCTGGCCTTCCTCAAGGAACCGGAGCCGCCCAAGGGGCTCAAGGATGCCTGGTCCAAGCTGCCGATCTTCCGCAAGATCATTGCCATGGCGCCGAAAGTGGTCAAGGACGCGCCCTGCCAGGAAATCATCATCGAGGGCGATGACGTCGACCTCGGCAAGTTGCCGGTCCAGCATTGCTGGCCGGGCGATGTCGCGCCGCTGATCACCTGGGGCCTGACGGTGACCAAGGGGCCGAACAAGGACCGCCAGAACCTCGGCATCTATCGCCAGCAGGTGATCGCTCGCAACAAGGTGATCATGCGTTGGCTCAGCCACCGTGGCGGCGCGCTGGATTACCGCGAGTGGTGCGAAAAGCATCCAGGCCAGCCGTTCCCGGTGTCCGTGGCCCTGGGTGCGGATCCGGCGACCATTCTCGGCGCGGTGACCCCGGTGCCGGACAGCCTTTCCGAATACGCCTTTGCCGGTCTCCTGCGGGGCAACCGCACCGAGCTGATCAAGTGCCGCGGCAATGACCTGCAAGTACCGGCCTCGGCGGAAATCGTCCTCGAGGGCGTGATCCATCCGGGCGAGATGGCGCCGGAAGGCCCGTATGGCGACCACACTGGCTATTACAACGAAGTCGATAATTTCCCGGTGTTTACCGTCGAGCGCATCACCCACCGGATCAAACCGATCTACCACAGCACCTACACCGGTCGGCCACCGGATGAGCCGGCGATTCTCGGCGTGGCGCTGAACGAAGTGTTCGTACCGATCCTGCAGAAGCAATTCCCGGAAATCACCGACTTCTACCTGCCACCGGAAGGTTGCTCGTACCGCATGGCCATCGTCACCATGAAGAAGTCGTATCCGGGCCACGCCAAGCGCGTCATGTTGGGTGTCTGGTCGTTTTTGCGACAGTTCATGTATACCAAGTTCGTTATCGTCACCGACGACGATATCAACGCCCGCGACTGGAACGACGTGATCTGGGCCATCACCACGCGCATGGACCCCAAGCGCGATACGGTGATGATCGATAACACGCCGATCGACTACCTCGACTTCGCCTCGCCGGTCTCCGGCCTGGGCTCGAAGATGGGGCTCGATGCCACGCACAAATGGCCCGGCGAGACCACACGTGAGTGGGGCCGGGTGATCGTCAAGGATGAGGCCGTGACCCGACGGGTCGATGCCATTTGGAATCAGTTAGGAATAGATTGATGCGTGTGACCTTGCAGCCGTCCGGCGCCGTGCTTGAGATACGGCCCGGCGAGCGGATTCTCGACGGTGCCCGGCGCCTGGGTTATGACTGCCCGCAAAGCTGTCGCAATGGCAACTGCCATGTGTGCGCCGCGTTGCTGGTGGAAGGGCGGGTCGCGCAGGCTGGCGACGTGCGTGATCATGGCGAGTTCTACACTTGTATCGCAGAACCCCTGGAAGACTGTGTGGTGCTGTGGGATGGCGTGCTCGCGCAAGGAGAACTGCCGGTGCGCAAGTTGGCCTGTCAGTTGATCGAATGTGCCGAGATCGGCGGCGATGTCTGGCGTGTGCGCCTGCGGGCGCCGGCGGGCAAGCCGCCGCGTTATCACGCTGGCCAGTACCTGATGATCGAGCGCGACAATGGCGAGAAATCGGCGTTTTCCCTGGCCTCCGCGCCGCACGCCGGGCGTGACCTGGAGCTGCATGTACTGGTGCGCGAAGCCAGCGCCCAGAGCCTGATCGAGCAGTTGCAGCGCAATCGCATGGCGCGGGTCGAGTTGCCGTTCGGCGATACTCATCTGGCCCAATTGCCGGATGGACCGTTGGTGCTGATCGCGGCGGGCACTGGCATGGCGCAGATGAACAGCCTGATCGAGCATTGTCGTTCCACCGGCTTCCAGCACCCGGTGCACTTGTATTGGGGCGTGCGTCGGCCCGAGGATTTCTACACGTTGGAGCATTGGGAGGAGTGGAAGCAACTGCCGAACCTGTTCCTGCACAAGGTGGTCAGCGATTTGTGTGGCTGGGAAGGGCGTTGCGGCATGCTGCACGAGGCGGTCCGCGAAGATATTGCCGACCTGTCGGGGGTGAGTGTCTATGCCAGCGGCTCGCCGGCGATGATTTATGCAACGCTGGATGCGCTGGTGAACGCCGGGATGGATGCGCACCAGATGCGTGCCGATGTGTTTGCCTATGCGCCTAGGCCTTAGCGCCAGGCGTTTGATTTTTCTGTGCCTGCCCCATCGCCTTCGCGGCACCGCCGCGTCCCGACAAGCTCCGCTCCCACAAGGACGGATTCGTACGCAAGCTTTGTGTACGACTCAGGACTTAATGTGGGAGCGGAGCTTGCCCGCGAAGGCGTCCTCAAAATCGCTACAAATCCCTCAGAAACGCACCCCAGTGGTAATCATCGCCGCATTGAACCCCAGCAACACCACCTCCGCTGCCACCGGCCCGTAATGCGTACCAACCGAAGGAATGATCACCGGCGCAACGCCCAGGTGGTTCAACGGGATCTTGTCGCGGTACTGGCCTTTGTAGCCCTGCAGTAAACCGCCGGAGACCTTCAGATACACCGGATAATCGGCACTCTCGAAGCGCTTGCCAACATAGGCGTAATACGCGCGCTGGCTGAACGAGTTGCGAAACGTCGCCGCCCCATAGAGCAACCCCGAGGCTTCATTGCGTTCCAGGCCGATCAGGTCCTGGTGATTGTTGTGGTCCGGGTCCGGTGAGAAATGGCGGGTGAAGACGCTGGTTTGCAGGTACCAGAAACCCTTGTCACTGGCGTTCGAATCGTCCGGCGACTGGGCCCGGACGCTGGGCGCCAGCATAAACAGGCACAACACCTGGATAAGGAGTGATTTGTTCATGGTTGTTGGCCCCTGGTGAAAACGTAGCGATTGAAGTAGGCGGCCGTTATACGTAAGTCGCAATCGGATTGTCAGACCGTGGTCTCTGAAGTGTATGTAGGGTTTTTCCCGTACGCGATGTTTAGCTTATCGTTATGTGATTTTGATATTTAATTTATTTGTTACGGAACATTAAGCTATATATCCATCGGAGCACCGGCCTCTATCGAACCAGCAATGCCTACGCCAATAACGGCGGCAACCTGGCCTACAGCACTTTTTCGCGGTACGGTTACAGCGGTGCGTTTTATTACGGTAAAGTGACTTACAACTGGTAATGATCAGGAATCCCGCGCAATCCGCCATGACCGCCATCGATCCTGCATTGTCGAGTTTGGCCTATCCGCCGCGCCTGGAACTGGGGGCGCAATTGACCCACGAGCAACTGCTCTGCTCCATGCAGGCCACCATGGCCCGGCACAAGGGCGGAGCGGTCTGGCTATTTGCCTACGGCTCGTTGATCTGGCGCCCCGAGTGCTCTGCCGTGGAGCGGGTACGCGGGCGGGTTCACGGTTACCATCGGGGCTTGTACCTGTGGTCCCATGAACACCGGGGCACGCCGGAATTTCCGGGGTTGGTGTTCGGCCTGGATCGCGGCGGTTCCTGCAGCGGATTTGCCTATCGGCTTCCGGACGATCAGCTGGAGGCATCGCTCTATGCCCTGTGGCAGCGGGAGATGCCGGTGCCGTCCTATCGGCCGCACTGGCTCAATTGCCGCTTGGCCACGGGGCAGACGGTTCAGGCGTTGGGGTTCGTGCTGGAGCGGCACCTGCCCAGCTATGCCGGTAACCTGTCGGACCATGTGCTGAACCAGGTACTCGAAAGTGCTTGCGGGCGCTATGGCACCACCCGCGACTACGTTGAGCAGACCGCCAGCGCCTTGCGCAGCCACGCCATGCCGGATCGCAACCTGGAAGCGCGGCTCAAGCGCTGTCGTTCGGTCTCGCATTAAGCGGTTGCTCGGTCTGTTGAGTTTCGACTACGTCCTTGGATTGAATCCGGGCTGGCATCGTCAGCTGGGGCTTGCGGTGAGCCGGAAAGGACATGACCAGGTGTAGCGTCGCTCCCTCGCCGTGTCAGCCGGGAAATGGCGGTTCCTGGATTTTCTCGCTGCGGGACTCGATCAACTGACCTTGGTGGTCAAAGCGCAGCACGATCAGCCAGTCATACACATCCTCCGGCCAGCGCTTTTGCCCGGTCAGCTTTTTCGCATCGCCGCCGAAGGCTTCGATCAGGTTGTCGATATGCCCGTGGTGCCAGGCGATCAGCACCACCGGTACGCTGTTGTCCTTGCCCAGGGACTTGGCCAACTGGTCGACCTCGTCGTCGGCGTAGGGTTGTTCGATGGGCAGCTTCAGGCGTTGCGACAACGGCGTCAGGGTCAGGCGTGGGCGGTCGCTTTCCTTGCTGTCAGTGGTGGCAATCAGGCGTTGTGGGATCAGTTTTCCAGCGTCCAGTAGCAGAGGGTCAAAGTAGCTGGCGTAGGCCTGGGCCCGATGTTCGCCCGCCGGGCTGAGCCCGCGACCCTGGTCGGGTTTCTCCGCGTGGCGGACGATCAGCAGCGTGACATCGCGCAAGCCATCTGCCTTGTGGGCCATGGCCGGTGTCGCGAGTATCAGCGTGGATAAGGCGAATACGCCGGGGAGCAAGGTGTGCAGCAGTTTGAGCATGGAGGTGCCTCGATGGAGTGCAGGGGCGCGCTCGTGATGAGCGCGCCCGGGCCATGGGCAAAATATAGCGGTATTCAGGCGTCTTGCCGGGTGAAACCAGTGTCAGCGTCGCGGCTGCTCAACGCACCTGTACCACCACTTTACCGACGGCCTTGCGCTGGCCGAGGTCATTGATGGCCTGGGCGGTTTGCGCCAGTGGATAGGTCTGCGACACCAACGGCTTCAATTTACCCTCGGCGAACCAACTGAACAGTTGTTGGAAGTTGGCGGCGTTGTCCTGGGGCTGGCGCTGGGCGAACGAGCCCCAGAACACCCCGACCACCGCCGCGCCCTTGAGCAGCGCCAGGTTCACCGGCAGCTCCGGGATGCGCCCGCTGGCAAAGCCCACGACCAACAGGCGGCCGTTCCAGGCGATGGAGCGGATGGCCTGGTCGAACAGGTCGCCACCGACCGGGTCGTAGATCACGTCGGCGCCATTGCCGTCGGTCAGGCGCTTGATTTCGTCCTTGAGATTGTCCTGGCCATAGTTGATCAGTTCGTCGGCGCCAAGGGACTTGGCCACCGCGAGTTTCTCGGCGCTGCTGGCGGCGGCGATCACCCGGGCGCCCATGGCCTTGCCGATTTCCACGGCCGCCAGGCCCACGCCTCCGGAAGCGCCGAGCACCAGCAGGGTTTCCCCCGGTTGCAACTGCGCGCGCTGCTTGAGCGCGTGCATCGAGGTGCCGTAGGTCATGCTGAAGGCGGCGGCGGTAGTGAAATCCATGGCGGCGGGGATCGGCAGCACGTTATAGCCGGGCACTTTCACCTCCTCGGCGAAACTGCCCCAGCCGGTCAGGGCCATCACCCGGTCGCCGACCTTGAGATGGCTGATCTTTTCACCCACCGCGGCGACCACGCCGGCCGCCTCGCCACCCGGGGAAAACGGGAAGGGCGGCTTGAACTGGTACTTGCCCTCGATGATCAGCGTGTCCGGGAAATTCACCCCGGCGGCGTGCACCTGCAGCAGGATCTCGTTCTTCGCGGGCACCGGGCTGGCGACCTCTTCCAGCACCAGCGTTTCGGCGGGGCCGAAGGCTTTGCAGAGCACGGCTTTCATCGGGCTATTCCTTTGGGAGTGATGGCCGATAAGTGTAGGTGTGTGAGTCAAAGGGTCAACGAGCATGCCCCACCCTGATAGTCCGCCATAAGCTTTTGCTTGGGCAGGGCGGTGCGGGTCGCTATGCTAGGCCGCAAACCGGATAAGGAGCGAATTGTGAAAGCGTTGATCATGTTGATGTTGGCCTTGTCCCTGCCGCTGGCGGCAGTGGCGGCGGAAGAAGCCAAGGAAGGGGAAGCGGCGGGGCCGAAAGTCAGCTATATCAGCCTGACGCCGCCGTTTGTCGGTAACTATGGCCTCGATGGCAGTCCGAAACTCAAGGTCTACAAGGCCGACGTGGCCTTGCGCGTCACCGGTGAAGAGGCGGCCAAGGCGGTCAAGGCCAATGAACCGCTGATCCGTAACCAGTTGGTGGCGCTGTTCGCCCAGCAGACCGTGGAGTCGATGAGCAACGTCGAGGCCAAGGAAAAAATGCGTCAGGAAGCGCTGAAGCAGGTTCAGCAGGTGATGAACGATGAAACCGGCAAACCAGTGATCGAGGACCTGCTGTTCAATAACCTGATCGTTCAATAACGCTCAAGAGGCATACCGGGGCCCGCTCGCCACAAGACCGTGCTCGGCTTTAGCTGAGCGGCAACTCAGGACGCCAGGCTCTTACGGAAGCGCGCCAGCGCTATCGCGAAGAACAGCAGGCCGATGGCGGCCAGCGCCAGCACATCCGGCCAGACCACGCTGATTCCCGCATCGCGGAACAGAATGGCCGCGCTCAGGCTGACGAAGTGTGTCGACGGCGAGCCCTGCATCACCCATTGCAGCCAGGTCGGCATGCTGTCCAGCGGCGTGCTGCCGCCGGACAGCAGGAGCATGGGGATAATCACCGGGATCGCCAGCAGGCCGAACTGCGGGGTCGAGCGCGCGAGGGTCGCAAGGAAGATGCCGAGTGCCGTGCTGGCGAACAGATACAGTGCCGTCACGCCCAGGAACAACCCCAGCGAGCCGGCCAACGGCACACCCAGCGCGCCCTTGACGATCACCTCCAGCGACACCCAGGTGCAGATCACCACCACCAGCAGGTTGCTCCAGATTTTCGCCAGCATGATTTCCAGGGCTGTGAGCGGCAGCACCAGCAGGTGGTCCAGAGTGCCGTGCTCGCGCTCGCGCAGCAGCGCGGTGCCGGTGAGGATGATTGCCAGGATGGTGATGTTGTTGACGATCTGGATCACCGCCAGGAACCAGCCGCCCTCCAGGTTGGAGTTGAACAATGCCCGGCTGGTCAGTAGCACCGGTGTCTGGCTCGTGGCTTCGGCCTGGCCGCTGTAGTCGAGGAGTTCGCGCTGGAAGATCCGCCCGATATAGCCGGCGCCCATGAACGCCTGGCTCATGGCGGTGGCGTCGACGTTGACCTGCACGGTGGGTGAGCGTCCGGCCAGCAGGTCGCTCTGGAAGTTGGCCGGCACATTGATCACGAAGGTGTACTGGCCGTTGTCCAGGGCCGCGTCCAGGCGGTCGTAGGCCAGCGCCGCCGGGTGCTGGAATTCCGGCGGTTGCAGGGCATCGCCCAGTTTGCGCGACAGTGCACCGCGGTCCTCGTCCACCAGGGCGACGCTGGCGTTGTGCACGCCGATCACCGAACCGGCCGCGGGCATGTAGATCGCCACGCTGAAGGCATAGAACAGGAATAGCAGCAGGACGCTGTCATGGCGCAGGCTGGTCAGTTCCTTGAGGCCCAGGCGCAGGATATGGGCGAGCTTGTGCATCAGGCCTCCTGCTTCTTGAGCATGATCAGGCTCAGGCCGGTAAAGGCGACGAAGAATCCGAACAGCGCCAGGCACTGCGGCCATAGCTGGCGCAGATCCAGGGCCTTGGTGAAGGTGCCGACGGCGATGTCGAGGAAGTGCCCGGCGGGGAACAGCATGCCCATCAACGCGGCGCCGCCGTCCAACGACGAGCGCGGTACGATCAATCCGGAGAACTGGATGGTCGGCAGGCTGGTGATGATCATGGTGCCAAGGATCGCGGCGATCTGGGTGCGGGTGAACGCCGAGATCAGCAGGCCCATGCCGGTGGTCGCCAGCACATAGAGCACGCCGCCCAGGGCCAGGGTCAGGCCGCTGCCCTTGAACGGCACGCCGAACAGCCAGCGGTTCATCGCCACCAGCAGGCCCAGGTTGACCAGGCTGACCGCCAGGTAAGGCGCCTGCTTGCCCAGCAGGAATTCCAGGCGAGTCAACGGCGTGGCATAGAAGTTGGTAATCGAACCGAGTTCCTTCTCGCGGACAATGCCCAGGGCAGTGAGCATCGCCGGGATAAAGGCCAGGATCAACGCCATGACGCCGGGGCCGATGGCGTTTACGCTGACCACGTCCTGGTTGTAGCGAAAGCGCGTTTCCAGACGGGCGGCAGGGCGGGCGTCGTAGGCCGGGCTGCTTTGCGCCGCCAGTTGTTCGAGGTTGGCCTGGTGCACGGCTTCGACATAGTTGCGGCTGGTTTCGGCGCGGAACGGCATGCCGCCGTCCAGCCAGGCGGCCACCGTGGGCTGGCGCCCGGCATACAGGTCGCGGCCGAAGCCCGGAGGGATCTCCAGGGCCAGCTTGATCTCCGAGCGTTGCAGGCGCTGGTGCAGTTGCGCGGCATCGCGGATCGGCGGTTTCTCATCGAAGTAGCGCGAGCCGCGGAAGGCTTCCAGGTAGGCCCGGCTTTGTGGCGTCTGGTCCTGGTCATAGACGGCGAAGGCAAGGTTCTCCACGTCCAGGGAAATCCCGTAGCCGAAGATCACCATCATGAACAGCGAGCCCAGCAGGGCGAAGGCCAGCCGGACCTTGTCACGCAGCAGTTCCTTGCCTTCACGGCTGGCCACGGCCAGCAAGCGCGCGGGACTGAAGCCGGTCTTGTTCGGTGCCAGGCTGGACGCCGCTGGCACCGTGTCATCGCTGGTGGTCTGCGGTTCCGGCGAACCGCCCTGCGCCTGCTCCAGGCAGCGGACAAAGGCAGCCTCCAGCGTGTCGCCGTGGAACTGCCGTTGCAGGGCGTCCGGAGTGTCGCAGGCGAGCACCTGGCCGGCATGCATCAAGGAAATACGGTCGCAGCGCTGGGCTTCGTTCATGAAGTGGGTGGAGAGAAAAATCGTCACCCCCTGTTCCCGGGACAGTTCGATCAACAGGCGCCAGAAATCGTCCCGCGCCGCCGGATCGACCCCGGAAGTGGGTTCGTCGAGGATCAGCACTTCCGGGCGATGCAGCACTGTCACCGCCAGTGACAGGCGCTGACGCAGGCCCAGGGGGAGGGCCGCGGACGGTTGGTCGGCGATCTCGCCGAGGTTGAAGCGCTGGATCAGTGCCTCGATCCGTGTCGAGCTGTCGGCCTTGGGCAGGTCGAACAAGCGCGCGTGCAATTCAAGGTTCCGTCGCGTGCTGAGTTCGCCATACAGCGAGAAACTCTGGGACATGAAACCGACCCGCTTGCGGGTCGCCAGGTCCGCGGCGTCCACCGGTTTGCCGAGCAGCGTGGCGCGGCCTTCGCTGGCCGGCATCAGGCCGGTGAGGACCTTCATGGTGGTGGTCTTGCCGCAGCCGTTGGAACCGAGAAAGCCGAAGATCTCGCCGCGACCGATGGCGAAGCTGACCTTGTTTACCGCGGTGAAATCGCCGAAGCGCAGGGTCAGTTCGTGGGCTTCAATGGCGATTTCGGTCTGGCCGGCGTCCCGCGGCGGGATCACCAGGGGCTGGTTGTCGTGGCCGCTGTCGCCCTGGAAATGGGTGAAGGCGTCATCGAGCTTGCCGCTCGCGGTGCTGGCGGCCAGTTCCTGGCTCAGGCCCGCGGCGATCAGGCGGCCACGGTCGAGCATCAGGCAATGCTCGAACTGTTCGGCCTCCTCCATATAGGCGGTTGCCACCAGCAGCGTCAGTTGCGGGCGCTGGCGGCGGAACTCATCCACCAGTTCCCAGAAGCGCCGCCGGGACAGCGGGTCGACGCCGGTGGTGGGCTCGTCGAGGATCAGCAGGTCGGGGTCGTGGATCAGTGCGCAGCACAGGCCGAGCTTCTGCTTCATACCGCCGGAGAGTTTGCCGGCTGGCCGCTCGCTGAAGTGCTCCAGGTCGGTGGCGCGCAGCAGGTTGTGCATGCGCAGGTTGCACTCGGCTTTCCCCAGTCCGAACAGCGTGGCGAAGAAACGGATGTTCTCGCTGATCGACAAGTCGGGGTAAAGGTTGCCACCCAGGCCCTGGGGCATGAAGGCGATGCGCGGATACAGGCTGGCGCGGTGGCGGCGCTCGTCGATGGCGCCGCCGAGCACCTGCAACTGGCCTTGCTGGAGCTTCTTGACCCCGGCAATCAGCCCCAGCAGGCTGGATTTGCCCGCACCGTCCGGGCCGATCAGACCGCAACGGGTGCCGGCCGGCAGGCTGAAGGCGATGTCGACCAGGGCCTGTTGCTCGCCGTAGCGATGCTGGATACCACTGGCTTGCAGCGCCAGGCCGCTCATTTCAGGTTGACCGGCCAGTCCACGGGGCTCGTGCGCACGTAGCCGGCGCCGGGCATGCCGGGCTTGGCCTGGGGCGCGGCGGCGGGTTCGGTCAGGCGCAATTTGACCCGGAACACCAGTTTCTGCCGCTCGTCACGGGTTTCCACTTCCTTGGGGGTGAACTGCGACTTGGCGGCGACGAAGGCGACTTTCGCTGACAGGGGGTGTTCGGGCAGGGCGTCGAGCACGACCCGCGCTTCGTCGCCCTGGGTCAGGCGGCCGACCACGGAAGCAGGCAGGTAGAGGTTCATGTACTGGTCGCTGGGGTCGATCAGCAGCAACACCCGGCCACCGGCCCCGAGGACTTCCCCGGGTTCGGCCAGGCGCAGCTGGATAATCCCGTCGAGGGGCGCGCGCAGGCTGCTGTCGTCGATTTCGCTGGTCAACTGGGCGACCTGGGCCTGGGCCGCGCCGATGGCGGCGTTGGTGGCCGAGACCTGGGCCTTGGCGGCGGTCAGCGCGGCGTTGCTGGTGTCGTAGCGCGCCTGTTGCTGGTCGATCACCTGGCCGCTGGCGAAACCGCGCTGGGACAGTTCGCGAAAGCGCTTGAGCTCCTGGCCGGCCAGCAACAGTTCGCTCTGGCGCAGTTGCACGTTGGCCTGGTTCGCGGCGAAGTTCTCACGGGCCCGCAGCACTTCGGCTTCGGCCTGGTTGCGCTGGGCTTCGAGGGTGCGGGTGTCGAGGCGGGCGAGCAGTTGGCCCTGAGTGACCTTGTCGCCTTCGTCGACCAGCACCTCGGCCAGCCGACCCGGGGTCTTGCTGGCGATCTGTACTTCAGTGGCTTCGAGGCGACCGTTACCCACGCCGAGGCCTTCGGGCAGGCGGTCGTGAAGGGATTTCCAGTAGCCGAAGCCCCCGGCGGCGGCCAGCAGCACGAGCAGGGCGCCGGCGAAAAGGCGGGAACTACGTTGATTCATCGACATGGCGGCATCCTGCGTCAGTAGCGTCCAAGTTTGCGCGAATACGCGGCGAAACGCGTTGATATTGATCAAATGAGCGGCAAGCCCAACCTGAATCGGGCGCGGGGTGCATGGTTGGATACTGTGTTGTCAGTGCTGGCCTCTTCGCGGGCAAGCTCCGCTCCCACATTAGGTCAGTGTCGTGCACAAAATTCGTGATCGACACTGTACTGTGGTGTGGGAGCGGAGCTTGCCCGCGAAGAGGCCGTTGGATTCAGCGCAAAGCCAGAAGCGCTGCCCACTGCCCGGGTGTGACCGGCATCACCGACAATCGGCTACCTTTCTGCACCAGCGGCATCTCCGCCAGCTCGGCCTGCTGCTTCAGGTAACCAAGCCCGAGCACCTTGTCAAAGGTCTCCACATGGGCGACCTGCAAGGCGCTCCAGGGATTCTTCTCGGCACTGGCCTTGGGGTCGTGATACGGGCTTTCGGGGTCCAGCGCCGTCGGGTCCGGATACGCCACCGCGACGATCCGGCCAATCCCGGCAATCCCCGGCTCCGGGCAACTGGAGTGATAGAAGAAAAACTCATCGCCCGGCGCCATCGCCCGCAGGAAATTGCGTGCCTGGTAATTGCGCACGCCATCCCAACGTGCCTCGCCGAGCTTGGCCAAGCCTTCGATGGACAGCTCGTCGGGCTCGGATTTCATCAGCCAATAGGCCATGGTTTTGCTCCTTGGGCAATTTGTCGGGCAATTTCACACACTAACCGACAGTCGGTTGACGCCAATGTTTGCGTAGTGCTTCACGTTATCGCAAAATGCCGGGATTTTAAGCTTGACGCTGCTGCACGGCCTAATAACGAAAACCGTTGCTGTCATCGTGGACCATTTGCCTAGGGGGGCAATCGATGAAACGCAAACCGGATTTACTATGGATTTTGGTGATTTTGTTCGGTTTGGGCGTAGTCACTACCGGCTATGCCCAGGGCCTTTGGTCCGGCAAGAAAGACCTGCCGGTGGAAGTCGTCCAGCCGCAGCCGCAGCATTCGACCCTGTTCAAGCGCTGATCCCGGCGGCTCTTGCCGGATCGAGCCGATTGGTTATGGCGCGAAATACCAGGCGCGGTCGGTGACCGTGCCCTGTAACGGCACATCCCAGCTGGCCTGATTCAACTTCCCGACTTTCTGACATTCATGGGCCAGTCCCAGCAGCGTCGGCTTGCGCCAGCTTTGCCGGCGGGCCAGATACGCCAGGCTGCGATCATAGAAACCGCCGCCCATCCCCAGTCGCCCGCCTGCCACATCGAAACCCACCAGTGGCAGCAGCACCAGGTCCAGCGTCCAGACCTTGCGTTGCGCGGCCAGCTTGACCCGTGGCTCAAGAATCCGAAAGCGATTGGGCTGCAATTTTTCCCCTGGGCGAATGCGCTGGAACACCATCCGCGTGCGCGGCCAGGCGCTCAGCACCGGCAGATAAGTCTGCTTGCCGCGCCGTTGCGCTTCACGCAGCAGCAGGCGCGGATCGATTTCACCGTCGGTGGGCAGGTACAGGGAGATATGGCGGGCGCGGCGAAACAGCGGGTGTTGCGCCATTTGCCGATACAGGCCGCGGGCCGCCTGGCGTTGTTCGCTGGTGCTGAGCGCGCGGCGGGCCTGGCGCAGCAGGCGTCGAAGTTGCGGGCGGGAAGGCGGCGCAGGTTCGGTCGTCATGGTGTCTGGCTTGGGCAGTCGAGCGACCAGGACGGCAACTCGTTAACACCAATGCCGGCACTGATAGCCGGCAGTGGATTGAAATCAGGCTCCCCGACGTACCGCTGTCGGCTTAGCCCTTGAACCCGAGAGTTCAAGGTGGAAGTTGCAGGAGGCCTTAAGGCTTTCCGTCTAGCGGACATGCGCACCGGCCCCAACGTGCAACTCCCGTGGTTTTGCGAATCGGCTCAGGGACATCACCAACTGGCAAGCACTCCAGGGAGTGGCATCAGTATACCCGAAACTGGCTGTAGGAATCAGCCTTTGCTGTTGTCCGGATCAGTGGACAGCGCCAAATCGACACGGTCGAGCAAATCCCGCACCTGTTCGCGAGTCGAGCCACTGGCCTGTACATCAGGGCGTTCCTGGCGGTGCAGCAGGTCGTGGGTAATGTTCAGCGCGGCCATCACGGCGATGCGGTCGGCACCGACGACTTTGCCGCTGCTGCGGATCTCGCGCATCTTGCCGTCCAGGTAGCGAGCGGCACTGACCAGGTTGCTGCGTTCTTCCTGTGGGCAGATGATCGAATATTCTTTATCGAGGATCTGCACGGTCACGTTATTGCTTGAACTCATGAGTCTTGCTCCAGGGCTTTGAGGCGCGAAATCATGGATTCGACCTTACGCCGGGCGATTTCGTTTTTTTCAATGAGGGTTGCGCGCTCCTCGCGCCAGGTCTTTTCCTGAGCTAGTAAGAGTCCGTTTTGGCTTTTTAGTTGCTCGACCCGGGTAATCAGCAGTTCGAGTCTGGCCATCAGCGCGTGCAGGTCGGTGTCTTCCATCGGGTATCCACTGAATATGACTGATGAACGGTAGTAAACACCGCGCGGAGCAAACGTTTGGACGGCCGATGGTCTGGCTCGTGCGCGAATGCTAGGATACAAGGCCTTCATTCTAGACATTGCGCCGCTTGGCGCCTAGCCGCCCATGCCTATTCAGAATTCCCCGTATAACGCCTTTGCCACCCTGCTGAGCACCAGCGGTCACCCGGTCTCACCGGCCGAACTGCACGGTCTGTTGCTCGGCCGCAGCTGCGCCGGTGCCGGCTTTGCCGCCGACAGCTGGCTGGTGGACGCCGCCGAACTGCTCGAAGGCGAACCGCAAGACAACGTGCGCAACGCCCTGATCGGCCTGCAAGAGATGGTCAAGGGTGAGCTTACCAGCGACGACATGACCGTTGTCCTGCTGCTGCCCAGCGACGACGCACCCCTGACCGAGCGCGCTATCGCCCTGGGCCAGTGGTGCCAGGGTTTCCTCGCCGGCTTCGGCCTGACCTACCGCGCCAACGCCTTGAGCGTCGAGGCCACCGAGGTGCTCCAGGACCTGGCGGCCATCGCCCAGGTGCAGGACGCCCTGGAAGAATCCGACGACGGCGAAAGCGATTACATGGAAGTCATGGAATACCTGCGGGTCGCGCCGCTGCTGTTGTTCACCGAAGTCAACAAACCGGCTGAACCGGCTGCCAAGCCTTCTCTGCACTAAGACGCCTTCAGACAGGGAGCTCCATCTGCTCATGATTCATATCCCGAAAGCGGAATACGCGCGGCGCCGCAAGGCCCTGATGGCGCAGATGGAACCCAACAGCATCGCGATCCTGCCGGCCGCCGCCGTGGCGATCCGCAATCGCGATGTCGAGCATGTCTATCGCCAGGACAGCGATTTCCAGTACCTGAGCGGTTTTCCCGAGCCCCAGGCGGTGATCGTGCTGATTCCCGGCCGACTCCATGGCGAATACCTGCTGTTCTGCCGCGAGCGCAATGTCGAGCGCGAGCTCTGGGACGGCCTGCGGGCCGGCCAGGAGGGCGCGATCCGCGACTTCGGCGCCGACGATGCCTTTCCGATCAACGATATCGACGACATTCTCCCGGGCCTGATCGAAGGGCGCGACCGGGTCTATTCGGCCATGGGCAGCAACCCGGAGTTCGACCGGCACCTGATGGAGTGGATCAACGTGATCCGTTCCAAGGCCCACCTCGGCGCGCAACCGCCGAACGAATTCGTTGCCCTGGATCATCTGCTGCACGACATGCGCCTGTATAAATCGGCGGCGGAAGTGAAGGTGATGCGCGAAGCCGCGGCGATTTCCTGCCGGGCCCATGTGCGGGCGATGCAGGCCAGCCGCGCCGGCCTGCATGAATTCAGCCTGGAAGCCGAGCTGGACTACGAGTTCCGCAAGGGCGGGGCGAAGATGCCGGCCTACGGCTCCATCGTCGCGACCGGGCGCAACAGCTGCATCCTGCATTACCAGCAGAATGACGCGCTGCTCAGGGACGGCGACCTGGTACTGATCGACGCCGGTTGCGAGATCGACTGCTATGCCAGCGATATCACTCGCACCTGGCCGGTCAGCGGGCGGTTTTCGCCGGAGCAGAAGGCGATCTACGAACTGGTGCTGGCGGCCCAGGAGGCGGCCTTTGCCGAGATCGCGCCGAACAAGCATTGGAACCAGGCCCACGAGGCCACGGTGCAGGTGATTACCGCTGGACTGGTGGCGCTGGGGCTGTTGCAGGGCAATGTCGACGAGCTGATCGCCGCCGAAGCCTACAAGGCCTTCTACATGCACCGTGCCGGCCATTGGCTGGGGATGGATGTGCATGATGTCGGCGACTACAAGGTCGGTGATCAATGGCGCGTGCTGGAGGTCGGCATGGCGCTGACCGTGGAGCCGGGGATCTATATCGCCCCGGACAACCCGAACGTGGCGAAGAAATGGCGAGGCATTGGTGTGCGCATTGAGGACGATGTAGTGGTGACCCGGCAAGGCTGTGAAATTCTGACCGGCGGGGCGCCCAAGACCGTCGCCGAGATCGAGGCATTGATGGCCGCTGCCCGGGCCGAAGCGGCATGAGCCGGGTCAATCTGGCGATCATCGGTGGTGGCCTGGTCGGTGCCAGCCTGGCGCTGGCCTTGCAGGCTGGGGCCAAGGCCCGGGGCTGGAAGATTGTCCTGATCGAGCCGTTCGCCCCCGGCGACAGCTACCAGCCCAGCTACGACGCACGTTCTTCGGCATTGTCCTTTGGCGCCCGGCAGATCTATCAGCGCCTGGGCGTGTGGCAGTCGATCAGCCAGCGGGCCGAGCCGATCAAGCAGATCCATGTGTCTGACCGTGGGCGTTTCTCCACGGCGCGCTTGTCCGCCATGGAAGAGGGCGTGCCGGCCCTCGGCTATGTGGTGGAGAACGCCTGGCTGGGGCAATGCCTGTGGCAGGCGCTGGACCAGGAGGTGATCAGCTGGCGCTGCCCGGCCGAAGTCACCCACCTGCAACCGCTGGAAGACGGCTATCGGCTGACCCTGGGCGATGAAACCCAGCTGGACTGCGACCTGGCGATACTGGCCGACGGCGGTCGCTCCGGGTTGCGCGAGCAGTTGGGGATCGGGGTGCGCAAACGGCCTTACCACCAGAGTGCCCTGATCGCCAATATCACCACCAGTGAAGTCCACAACGGCATGGCTTTCGAGCGGTTTACCGACGAAGGGCCGATGGCCCTGCTGCCGTTGCCGGAGAATCGCTGCGCGCTGGTCTGGACCCGGCAGGGGATGGATGCCCAGCGTCTGGCCGGACTGGACGAGCGCAGTTTCCTCGCGGAATTGCAGGGTGTGTTCGGTTATCGCCTGGGCACCTTGCGCCAGGTCGGTGCGCGGCATCTGTACCCGTTGAGCCTGGTGGAAGCCGAAGAACAGGTGCGGGCGCACCTGGTGGTGCTGGGCAACGCGGCCCACAGCCTGCATCCGATTGCCGGCCAGGGCTTCAACCTGTCCCTGCGCGATGCCCAGGCCCTGGCCGAGGCCTTGCTGGCAAGCACGGTGCCACTGGGCGACCTGGCCACCTTGCAGGCCTATCAGACGCGTCAGCGCCTCGACCAACAGCTCACGGTAGGCTTCTCCGACCAGGTCACCCGCCTGTTCGGCAACGCCCAGCCGCTGGTGGCCCTGGGGCGTAATATCGGCCTGCTGGGCCTCGACCTGCTACCGCCGGCCAAACGCTGGTTCGCCCGGCAGGCCATGGGCCTGGGTACCCGCTCCGATGTCTAGGACCTGCATCGACACCCCAAACCCTGTGGGAGCCGGCAAGCCGGCTCCCACAGGGGGCATGCTCACTCTTCACTACAGGCTTAAAGCATGGAAATGCGCGCAGATGTGCTGATTGTCGGGGCCGGAATGGTCGGAAGCGCCCTCGCCCTGGCGTTGAAAGACAGCGGGCTGGAGATTCTCCTGCTCGACGGCAGCCCCCTGAGCGTCAAGCCGTTCGACCCGCAGGCGGCCTTCGAACCGCGGGTCAGCGCCTTGTCCGCCGCCAGCCAGCGGATTCTCGAACGCCTTGGCGTCTGGGACGGGATCAGCGCCCGACGGGCCAGTCCGTACCGCGACATGCAGGTCTGGGACGGCAGCGGCACCGGGCAGATTCACTTCTCGGCGGCCAGCGTGCATGCCGAGGTGCTGGGGCATATCGTCGAGAACCGGGTGGTCCAGGATGCCTTGCTCGACCGCCTGCATGACTGCGACATGGGCCTGCTGGCCAATGCGCGCCTGGAGCAGATGCGCCGCTCCGGCGACGACTGGCTGCTGACCCTGGCCGATGGCCGCAAGCTGCGCGCGCCCCTGGTGATCGCGGCGGATGGCGCCAATTCGGCGGTCCGTCGTTTGGCCGGCTGCGCCACCCGCGAATGGGACTATCTGCACCACGCCATCGTCACCAGCGTGCGCAGCTCGCGACCGCACCAGATGACCGCCTGGCAGCGCTTTACCGATGACGGCCCGCTGGCTTTCCTGCCGCTGGAGCGGGATGGGCAGCAGGACTGGTGCTCGATCGTCTGGTCGACCACGCCGGAGCAGGCGCAGCGCCTGATGCTGCTGGAAGAGGCAGATTTCTGCCGGGAGCTGGAGCGGGCTTTCGAAGGCCGGCTGGGCTCCGTGCTTTCGGCGGATGCGCGGCTCTGCGTGCCGCTGCGTCAGCGCCATGCCAAACGTTATGTGGCCGAAGGGCTGGCGCTGATCGGCGATGCGGCGCACACCATTCACCCATTGGCCGGCCAGGGCGTGAACCTGGGCTTCCTCGATGCGGCGGTGCTGGCGCAAGTGCTGTTGCATGCGTGCGAGCGCGGCGAGCGGCTGGCGGATGTGCGAGTGCTCAGCCGTTTCGAACGGCGACGCATGCCGCACAACCTGGCGCTGATGGCGGCGATGGAAGGCTTCGAGCGGTTGTTCCAGGCTGACTCGCTGGCGCTGCGCTGGCTGCGTAACACCGGCTTGAAGAGCGTCGAGCAGATGCCCGAGGCCAAGGCGCTGTTTGTGCGCCAGGCGCTGGGACTGACGGGCGATCTGCCGGAGTTGGCCAGGGCCTGATGGTTTTAGCGGGGCTTTTCGCGTTCTCACGGCCCTCATCGCGAGCAAGCTCGGCTCCTGCAGAGTGCGCGCGGACCACTATTTTGTGACCGGCCCCGGCCCTGTAGGAGCCGAGCTTGCTCGCGATGAACGATTACGCGGTCTCATGGGCAGGCCCCCGTGCAACATCTGGTAACTCCTCCGTCTACGGTTAGGTTTGAGAAGCGAAATGTGAGTCACTATCATTTCGCGCTCATTTCGAAATCGAGAGACCGCTCCCATGTCGGCACCCAAGCGTCTACTGACGGCCCTGGCCCTTTCCCTCATGGCCAGCACTGCCCACGCCGCCGACGAAGTGGTGGTCTACTCCTCGCGTATCGATGAACTGATCAAGCCGGTCTTCGACGCCTACACCGCGAAGACCGGGGTCAAGATCAAGTTCATCACCGACAAGGAAGCGCCGCTGATGCAGCGGATCAAGGCCGAAGGCGAGAACGCCAGTGCCGACCTGCTGCTCACAGTCGACGCCGGCAACCTCTGGCAGGCGGAGAAGATGGGTATCCTGCAGCCCTTCACGTCCAAGCTGATCGACGCCAATATTCCGCCGCAATACCGTTCGTCCGCCCATGAGTGGACTGGCCTGAGCCTGCGCGCGCGAACCCTGGCGTACTCCACTGAACGGGTCAAACCCGCCGACCTGAGCAGCTACGAAGCCCTCGCCGACAAGCGGTGGGAAGGCCGCCTGTGCCTGCGCACGGCGAAGAAGGTCTACAACCAGTCGCTGACCGCCAGCCTCATCGAAGTCCATGGCGCCGAGAAGACCGAGCAGATCCTCAAGGGCTGGGTCGGCAACCTGTCCACCGATGTGTTCTCCGACGATATCGCCGTGCTGCAGGCGATCAATGCCGGGCAGTGCGACGTCGGGATCGTCAACACCTACTACTACGGTCGCCTGCACAAGCAGAACCCGGACCTGGCGGTCAAACTGTTCTGGCCGAACCAGGGCGATCGCGGCGTGCATGTGAACCTCTCGGGCATCGGCCTGACCAGGCATGCGCCCCATCCCGAAGCGGCCAAGGCCCTGGTGGAATGGATGACCACCCCCGAGGCGCAGCGCATCTTCGCCGACGTGAATCAGGAGTTCCCGGCCAACCCGGCGGTGCCGCCTTCGGCGGAAGTGGCGAGCTGGGGCAAGTTCGCGCCCGATACCTTGCCGGTGGAGATCGCTGGCAAGCGCCAGGCCGAAGCCATCCGCCTGATGGATCGCGCTGGCTGGAACTGACCTGGTAGTAAGCCCCACACAAGCACCACTCCCCCAAGGAGCATCTTCGCCCGCCCCCTGGCGTACCCTTTACCGAGAATCCCCTTGGCCCATTCCGCTCAACGCCGCTGGTACCTTCCGGTATTCGCTGTCGCCGCCCTGGTACTGCTGCCGCTGAGCGTGCTGCTGTTGTCCTGGCAGTCGATCGACCTGCAGATCTGGTCCCACCTCTGGGACACCCAGCTGCCACGCCTGCTGGGTAACACCCTGAGCCTGGTGCTGGGCGTCGGCCTCGGCGTCACCCTGCTGGGGGTGAGCCTGGCCTGGCTCACCAGCCTTTGCGAGTTCCCCGGTCGACGCTGGCTGGACTGGGCGCTGATGCTGCCGTTCGCCATCCCGGCCTATGTGCTGGCGTTTGTCTTTGTCGGCCTGCTGGATTTCGCCGGTCCGCTGCAGAGCCTGTTGCGCGAATGGTTCGGCAGTGGCCTGCGCCTGCCCCGGATCCGTTCCACCGGTGGGGTGATCCTGGTTCTGGTGCTGGTTTTCTACCCCTACGTCTACCTGCTCGCGCGCAGCGCCTTCATGGCCCAGGGCAAGGGCCTGATGGAAGCCGCCCGGGTGCTCGGGCAATCGCCCTGGCAGGCATTCTGGCGGGTGGCCCTGCCCATGGCCCGTCCGGCCATAGGCGCCGGCGTGGCCCTGGCGCTGATGGAGACCCTGGCGGATTTCGGTGCCGTCGCGGTGTTCAACTTCGACACCTTCACCACCGCCATCTACAAAACCTGGTACGGTTTCTTCAGTCTCTCCAGCGCCGCGCAGCTGGCCAGCCTGCTGCTGTTGGCGGTGATGCTGGTGCTCTACGGCGAACGCCGCGCCCGTGGCGCCGTGCGCACCGGCAATGAGCGCACGCGGGCCCAGCCGCTCTATCATCTGCGCGGTGCCAAGGCCCTGGCGGCCAGCGCCTGGTGCCTGCTGGTATTCGCCTGCGCCTTCGTCATCCCGCTGCTGCAACTGCTGGTCTGGTTCTGGCAACGCGGCCGCTTCGATCTCGACGAGCGCTACACCGGATTGATCCTGCACACCCTGTACCTGGGCGTCATGGCGGCGTTGATTACCGTCAGCGTGGCCCTGTTGCTGGCCTTTGCCCGCCGACAGGCGCCGACCCGAGTCATCCGTTCCGGGGTCAGCCTGGCCAATCTTGGCTATGCGCTGCCGGGTTCGGTGCTGGCGGTGTCGATCATGCTCGCGTTCAGCTATCTGGACCGGGTACTGGTGATCCCGCTGTCGAGCTGGCTGGGCGGGACCGGTAAGCCGTTGCTGCTGGGCAGCCTGTCGGCCTTGCTGCTGGCCTATCTGGTGCGGTTTATCGCAGTGGCCTATGGGCCGCTGGAAAACAGCCTGGCGCGTATCCGGCCATCCTTGCCCGAGGCGGCGCGTAGCCTTGGTGTCAGTGGGCCACTATTGTTTTGCCAAGTGTATCTGCCGTTATTGCTGCCCGGTGCCTTGAGCGCGGCGTTGTTGGTGTTCGTCGATGTACTCAAGGAAATGCCCGCCACCTTGCTGATGCGCCCGTTTGGCTGGGACACGCTGGCGGTGCGGATCTTCGAAATGACCAGTGAAGGGGAGTGGGCGCGGGCGTCGCTGCCGGCCTTGACGCTGGTGCTGGTCGGCCTGTTGCCGGTGATCGGCTTGATTCGCCGTTCGGCGCATCGAATCGGCTAGGTGTCATGGCTCCCCCTTGCGGCTACAATGCGCGGCATTCGGTGCGGTCCGTCTGACAGACCGGGTACGAAACAGGACTCAAGGCCCCATCCATAAAGGGCTCAAGTCGGTTTCCTGCCTGTCCGCGCCTTCGCCACGCCCGGAAGGAGAAACCCATGGGACAGCGTACGCCTCTCTATGACCTGCACCTCGCCCTCGGCGCGAAGATGGTCGATTTTGGCGGTTGGGATATGCCACTGCATTACGGCTCGCAGGTCGAGGAACACCATCAGGTACGACGTGACTGCGGTGTGTTCGATGTCTCGCACATGACCGTGATCGATATCAGCGGCAGCCAGGCCAAGGCTTGGCTGCGCCACCTGCTGGCCAACGATGTCGAGCGCCTGGACAGTGCCGGTCGCGCCTTGTACAGCGCGATGCTCAACGAACACGGCGGAGTGGTCGACGACATGATCGTCTATCGCACCGAGGTCGGTTACCGCCTGGTGGTCAATGCCGCCACCCGTGATCAGGACATGGCCTGGATGCAGGCCCGGCTCGCCGGCTACGACGTGCAACTGCACGAACGCCCGGAGCTGGCGATGCTGGCGATCCAGGGGCCGCAGGCTCGGCACAAGATCGCCGAACTGGTGACCCAGTCCCGTGGCCAACTGATCCAGCAACTCAAACCCTTCGAAGGCCGCAGCGACGGTGACTGGTTTATCGCCCGCACCGGCTACACCGGGGAAGACGGTCTGGAGATTGTCCTGCCGGCCGACCAGGCCCCGGGCTTCTTCAACGATCTGGTGGGCGCGGGTATTTCGCCCATCGGTCTTGGCGCCCGGGATACCCTGCGCCTGGAAGCCGGTATGAACCTTTACGGCCAGGATATCCACCAGAACGTTTCGCCGCTGGCGGCCAATATGGCCTGGACCATTGCCTGGGAACCGGCCAATCGCGACTTTATCGGACGTAGTGCCCTGGAAGCGGAAAAAGCCGCCGGAGCGCAGCTCAAACTGGTCGGATTGGTGCTGGAGGAGCGCGGTGTTCTGCGGGCTCACCAAGTGGTTCGGATCGCCGAGGTTGGCGAAGGAGAGATCACCAGTGGTAGTTTCTCTCCTACGCTAAGCAAGTCGATTGCGCTGGCGCGCGTGCCCGCCGCCACGGCGGATCGCGCTGAAGTTGAAATTCGTGGCAAATGGTACCCGGTTCGCGTGGTAAAGCCGACGTTCGTGCGCCATGGCAAAACCTTGATCTGACTTTTCCGGCGGGCCCTCAATCGCTCCGCCACTGATACTTAAATTTGAGGACACTGAATATGAGCGATATCCCTGCTGATCTGCGTTTTGCCGAAAGCCACGAGTGGGCCCGCCTGGAAGCTGACGGTACTGTCACCGTCGGCATCAGCGACCATGCTCAGGAAGCCTTGGGTGATGTGGTATTCGTCGAACTGGCTGAAGTCGGCAAGGTGTTTGCCGCTGGCGAGGCCGCCGGTGTGGTCGAGTCGGTGAAGGCCGCTTCGGATATCTATTCGCCGGTGTCGGGCGAGGTGATCGCGGTCAACGAAGGGCTGTCCAGCGAGCCTGAGTTGTTGAACTCCGATCCGCACGGCGCATGGATCTTCAAGCTCAAGCCGAGCAATGTGGCGGAGCTGGAGACGTTGCTGGATGCGGCGGGTTACAAGGCGGCAATCGGCGAGTAATTCGCCGGCTTGGTTTTTGTGGGAGCGGAGCTTGCCCGCGAAGAACGATAACGCGGTGTATCTGAAAAACCGCAGTGTTCCCTTCGCGGCGGTGCGGCGTTCCGACAAGCTCTGCTCCCACAGGTCCTGCGTCGTTCAGAACTTTTGTACACGACTCGGACACTGTGGAAGCGGGTTGGATTAGCGCTGCAAGACTGCCTTGACCGCTGCCACCGAACGCTCGACATCGGCCTTGGTCATGGCGTTGAACATCGGCAACGACACGATCAGGCGCCCGACGCGCTCGGCGATCGGGAACATGCCTTCCTTGAAGCCGCGTTCGCGGTACAGGCTCAGCAGGTGGATCGCCGGGTAGTGATAGCCGATGCCGATGCCGCGCTGCTTCATCTCTTCCATAAAGGTCGCCCGGGCCGGTTGGCCGTCCTGACGCTCCGGCAGTACCAGCTGGAACATGTGCCAGTTGCTGTTGGTGAAATCCTTCACCGGTAGCTGCGCACCGTATTTCTCTTCGAAATCACTGCCGAAACATTCGAAATAGTATTCGGCCAGCCCGCGACGGTGCGGGGTGATCTTATCGATATGGGCAAACTGGCCCAGGCCGATGGCTGCGGCAACGTCGGTCATGTTGAACTTGCCGCCCAGCACGTCCACGTCCAGGCCGTCATGGCCGGTGCGGGTCACGCCTTGCAGGCGATATTTCTCGGCCAGACGGGCTTCTTCGGCGTTGTTCAATACCAGGCAGCCGCCTTCGGACGAGGTGATGTTCTTGTTCGCCTGGAAGCTGAACGACACCAGGTCGCCGAGGGCGCCGATTTTCTGGCCGTTCCATTCCGAACCCAGGGCCTGGGCCGCGTCTTCGACGATGCGCAGGTTGTGTTTCTTGGCGATGGCGTACAGGCGATCCATGTCCACCGGCAGGCCGGACAGGTAGACCGGGATGATGGCCTTGGTGCGTGGGGTGATGGCGGCCTCGACCTTGTCCAGGTCGATATTGCGGGTCACCGGGTCGATATCGGCGAACACTGGGGTCGCACCGACTTCGATGATCACGTTGGCGGTGGCGACCCAGGAGATTGGCGTGGTGATCACTTCGTCGCCAGCGCCGATACCGGCGATACGCAGGGCGATTTCCATGGTGCAAGTGCCGGAGTTGAAGGTGCGCACCGGACGTCCGCCGAAGTATTCCGACAGTTGCGCTTCAAAGGCCGCAACCTTCGGACCGCTGGTGATCCAGCCAGAACGCAGGACATCGCCTACGGCGGCAATGGTCGCTTCGTCGATGGTCGGTTTGGAAAAAGGCAGGAAAGGAAGTTCGCTCATGAGGTCGTGACGTCCGATGTGAAGGCCGGCAGTGCTCTGCCGGCGGCAATGAAGAGTAGGCAGCAAGGCTGCAATGGTGCCGATGATACTGTTTTAAGGTGAAAATTCGGTGCTTTTTTTGCTGTCCGGACGCTGAACGAGCACGTCGGGCCGGTGCCTGGGCGTCGATCGATGGTTTCTGCCGGGCAATGCAAAACGCCGCGGTTAAGCGGCGTTTTGACTGGGGGGTGAAGCCTTTGGATCAGTCTTCGGCGACAGTGTTCTTCGCCAGGATGGCGTTGGCCAATTCCATGTCGGTGGCCTTCAGGCTCGGGTTGTCGGTCCGCAGTTTCTGCATGGCGGCCTCCAGGTAAGGGCCGCGGATGCCGCCATCGCTGGCGACGAAGCTGCCGGCATCGTCCTGGGCCGCGGCCACCAGCTTGTGGTCCTTCCTGAAGGTCAGGTAGGTGGAACCGGTGGTGGCGCCAGAGGAAATGACGTTGCGCCAGAACTCGTCGGCCATCGCCGCACCAACGGGGAGGGTAAACAAGGCTAAGGCGACAACTGCTGTTTTGATACGCATGGGTAACTCCGGTGATGGGATATCTGAAAGGTTTGATTCAGTTTGTTACACCGGAGTTCCGTTGATCCTATTCAATCCGCTCCACGTGCAGGGTACTGCCGTCCTGGCCGATTACCCGGACCTGGGTGCCGACCTCTGCATCCGGCCCGGTGGCCATCCAGACGCTGTCGCCGACCTTGATCTTGCCGCGTCCGGCGATAATCGCGACATGCACCACGAAGGTCCGGCCGAGCAGATCATGACCGCGCTCATTGAGCCCCGGCTGGTCGCTGGGCCGGGCGTTGCTGCGTTGGCGCTTCCACCAGAGGTACGCCGTGAGAATCGACAGCACGCCGAACAGCACGAACTGCAAGGTCCAGTGCAGGCCGGGAATCAGGTAGGTCAGGACGCCCACGGCGGCGGCGGCGGTCCCGACCCAGAGCAGGTAACCGCCGGCACCAAATATTTCGAAAATCAACAGCAGCGTGCCGAGGGCCAACCAATCCCAGAACGACAGGTATTGCAGGAATTCCCACATGGCGCTGCCTCAGGGTTTCTTGCTGTCGAACGTGGCCTTGACGATTTCGCCGATGCCACCCACCGCACCGATCACCTGGCTGGCTTCCAGCGGCATCAGGATCACCTTGCTGTTGTTGGCCGAGGCCAGCTTGCCCAGAGCGTCGATGTATTTCTGCGCAACGAAGTAGTTCACCGCTTGCACGTTACCTTTGGCGATGGCCTCGGAAACCACCTGGGTGGCCCGGGCTTCGGCTTCGGCCTGGCGCTCACGGGCCTCGGATTGCAGGAAGGCCGACTGCCGAGCGCCCTCGGCCTCGAGGATCTGCGCCTGCTTCTTGCCTTCGGCAGTGAGGATCGCCGAGGCGCGCAGGCCTTCGGCTTCGAGGATTTGCGCGCGCTTGACCCGTTCGGCCTTCATTTGCCCGGACATCGCCGCCATCAGATCGGCGGGCGGGCTGATGTCCTTGATCTCGATGCGGGTCACTTTGATGCCCCACGGCGCGGTGGCTTCGTCGACGGTGCGCAGCAGGCGCTCGTTGATGGCATCGCGCTGGCCGAGCATGGCGTCCAGTTCCATGGAGCCAAGCACGGTGCGGATATTGGTCTGCAACAGGTTGCGGATGGCATGTTCGAGGTTGTTCACCTCATAGGCGGCCTGGGCGGCGTTGACCACCTGGAAGAAGCACACGGCGTCGATCTGGACCGTGGCGTTGTCGGCGGTGATGACTTCCTGGGGCGGGATGTCGAGCACGCTTTCCATCACGTTGATCTTGCGCCCGATGCGGTCCATGACCGGGATGATGATGTTCAGGCCCGGCTTGAGGGTGTTGGTGTAGCGCCCGAAGCGCTCCACCGTCCATTGATAACCCTGGGGCACGACCTTGAAACCCATGAATACGAGGGCAATGGCCAGGCCGACGAAGAGCAGGAGTACGCTACCGATTTGCATGACGATTCCCTGTTGCAAGTGTTGATCGAGAAGGCGGTTACCTTGAGTGTAACGGGGCTGGCGCGGATAAAAAGTGTTTACTCGGCGCCGGACGCATGGCGTGACACTTTCATCAGTGCTGCTCACTTTGCGGCGTCACCCGCAACACTTCTTCGACTGTGGTCAGCCCCGCCGCGACCTTCTGCGCGCCGGACAGGCGCAGGCTGCGCATGCCGTCCTTGAACGCCTGGCGGCGCAAGCTCAGGAGGTCGGTGTCGGCATGGATATGCGCCTTCAGGCCGTCGTTCAAGACCAGGATCTCGTAGACCCCGGCGCGCCCGCGATAGCCGGTGTCGCGGCACTCCAGGCAACCGACGGCACGCTGGGCGCCGCTCGGCATCGGCGCCTGCCAGGGCCGGGTCAGGCTTTGCCAGTCCTCTTCCTCCAGCTGGATCGGTGCCTTGCAGTGCGGGCACAGGGTGCGCACCAGGCGCTGGGCCATGACCCCGAGCAGCGTGGCCTTGATCAGGTAATGCGGCACGCCCAGTTCCAGCAGGCGACTGATGGCGCTCGGCGCGTCGTTGGTGTGCAGGGTCGACAGCACCAGGTGGCCGGTGAGCGCGGCCTGGATCGCCATTTCGGCGGTTTCCAGGTCGCGGATTTCGCCGATCATGATGATGTCCGGGTCCTGGCGCATCAGCGCGCGCACGCCGCTGGCGAAGGTCAGGTCGATGTTGTGCTGGACCTGCATCTGGTTGAAGGCCGGCTCGATCATCTCGATCGGGTCCTCGATGGTGCAGAGGTTGACCTCCGAGGTCGCCAGCTTCTTCAAGGTGGTGTACAGCGTGGTGGTCTTGCCCGAGCCGGTGGGGCCGGTGACCAGGATGATGCCGTTGGACTGAGTGGTCATGTCCTGCCAACGGCGAAGGTCGTCGGCCCCGAAACCCAACTGGTCGAAATTCTTCAGCAGCACTTCCGGGTCGAAGATCCGCATCACCAGCTTTTCACCGAACGCGGTGGGCAGGGTCGACAGCCGCAACTCGATTTCGCCGCCGTCCGGGGTCTTGGTCTTGACCCGGCCGTCCTGAGGTTTGCGCTTTTCCGCGACGTTCATCCGGCCCAGGCTTTTCAGGCGGCTGACAATCGCCATGGTCACCTGGGGCGGGAACTGGTAGACGTTATGCAGCACGCCGTCGATGCGAAAGCGCACGGTGCCCTGTTCGCGGCGCGGCTCGATATGGATATCGCTGGCCCGCTGCTGGAAGGCGTACTGGAACAGCCAGTCGACGATATTGACGATATGGGCGTCGTTGGCGTCCGGCTCCTGGTCACTGGCGCCGAGGTTGAGCAACTGCTCGAAGTTGCCCGGGTTATGGTTTTTCTGGTCGACCAGGCTGGCCCCGCTGACCGACTTGGCCAGGCGGAAAAACTCCACCGTGAAACGCTGGATATCCACCGGGTTGGCCACCACCCGGCGAATTGGCAGTTTCAGCACATGGCTGAGGTCGGCCTCCCAGGCCCGCACATGGGGCTGGGCGCTGGCGATGGTCACGCTGTCGCGGTCGATCGCCACCGCGAGGATCTTGTGCCGTTGGGCAAAGGCGTAGGACATCAGCGCGGTCACCGCGGCCACGTTGATCTTCAGCGGATCGATGCGCAGGTACGGCTGGCCAGCGTGGCGGGCCAGCCAGAGGGTCAGGCTTTCCAGGTCCAGGGTTTTACCGGGACGGCTCAGGTCATCCAACTGCTGGCTGGCGATGAGCTCCAGCGGATGCTGTTGGGGGGCGCGTGAGTTACGCCGAGTGGCCAGGGCCTGTTCGGCCGCATCCTGGCTGATAAAACCCTGGGCGACCAATTCGCGCAACAGCTCATTGAGATCCAGCCAGCGGTCCTGGTGGAGGGGGGCGACGGACATGCGGGCTCCTATGCGGTCGATCCTGCAAGCGGCGATCCAGACGTAGTCCCTGTCTGATCGTCAATTACCAAGAATAGACGCGAGGCTGCCTGACGTTGGCGTCGATACCAAGACAAAGATTGCGATTCTTTTCAAAAAACCTTCAGCCCGCCGTCTGTATGCCATGCAGTTGTGCGCCTTGGCTCGGTTGCAGGGCCACCGAGCAGACGCAGATCAGATTGCGCATTTTTTCAGCGATGACCTGGGCGCGGTGCCAGCTCAGGCCGTCCAGCTCGATATCGATCGCCAGCAGACCGTCGTCCTGTTGCACTTGCACCTGGTGCGGGGTCAGGAACTGTAGGGCAAACAGGTTCAGCAGACGACACAAGAGGTCCGGTTGCGCTTCGGCGAGCACCTGGTAGCGCACCCGGCAGTGGGGGTTGCCGCTGGCCCAGACATCGGCGCGGGCGGGAGCGTCATGGACGGCTTCGGGAGAGGGCATGGCGGAGGGTCCTGGGTCGGCGGCTGGATAGTCGTGGGGAATTTTTACACGCTGGGCCGGGTATTTCTTATCTATGATGGGCGGATAAGCACTGAGCAAGACATGATCTATTCGTAAATTTACGATCAAGGGGTTTTTTTATGCAGGGCGAGCTGGACACCTATGACCGCCGGATCCTGGCGTTGCTGCAAGAGGACGCTTCGCTTTCCAGCGCGCAGATTGCCGAGCAGGTGGGCCTGTCCCAGTCGCCCTGCTGGCGGCGGATTCAGCGGCTCAAGGAAGACGGGGTGATCCGGGCCCAGGTGACCTTGCTGGATCGCAAGAAGATCGGCCTCAACACGCAGATCTTCGCCGAGGTCAAACTCAACGCCCATGGTCGCTCCAACTTCACCGAGTTCACCGAGGCGATTCGCGGTTTCCCCGAGGTGCTGGAATGTTATGTGCTGATGGGCGCGGTGGATTTCCTGCTGCGGATCGTCACGGCGGACATCGAGGCCTATGAGCGGTTTTTCTTCGAGAAACTGTCGCTGGTGCCGGGAATCCAGGAGGTCAACTCCATCGTCGCCCTGTCCGAGATCAAGTCCACCACCAGTTTGCCGGTGTTGCGCCCGGCCTAGGTACTCATTGGGCGAAGGCGTCCTTGACCGATACCAGGACCGGTTTGCCGTCCTGGGACAGGAGCAGCACTGTATAGCGCTCTCCCGGCTCCAGCAGGCCCAGGTCCAAGGGTGCGGTGACCAAGGTCCCGTCGCAGAAACCTTGCACGGACAGCTTGACCGGGTTGACGTCGCGCCGCTCCAGCAGACCAGGGTTCAGGTCATGGAAAATCGGCGGCGCCTGCCGACCTGCACGGCGCAAACCGCCGCCGGTACAGCCCGGATCGGCGTTGATCAGTGCCAGCGAGGCCTGCAGGCGATTGAAATCCTTTGGTTGTTCGCGCACGGTCAGCAGTTCGAAGCCCTTGTCAGCGGGAGCCACCACGAACGTTACGAACTCGTCGGGCGCCAGGTTCAAGGTCACTGGCACGCTGACCCCGGCACTGCTCAAGGTGCCGCTGACGGGACGGTCGGCGGGCACCGTGGAGAACCCCGAGATGACCGATGGGGCCAGCGTCGAAGGTGTCTGTTCACCCTCCGGGAGCACGTCGAGGGGCCTGTCCAGCGCGTTGACGAAGCGAATGAAAGCCGAGTCCCGGCTCGGCCCGGTGGGATAGAGCGCGGTATCGGCGTGGGCGGCGGCGAGGCTCAGCAGCATCGCCAGGCTCAACAGCAGTTTGCCTGCCCGGTTCACTTTCTGACGGCCTTGAGCGCCGGCGCCTGCAACAGCGCCTTGACGATGTCGTCGCTCCAGGTCCGATAGCCGGTGCGGGTCAGGTGCTGGCCGTCAATGGTTGGCCACTGACCTTTGGTGGAAAACTGCAACGAGTCGATATAGCTGCACGGCGCGACGTTTTTCGCCAGGAAGTCCGACAGGGTCTTTACCCGCTCGTAGGTCTTGCCGTACATGCCGCCCTCGCTGCCCCAATTCGGTCCGACCCAGACGCAGGGCGTGTGATGGGCGGCGATGGCCTTGACCAGGCTGTCGGTCTGTTTCCAGATCCAGGCCTTGGGGAAGCTCGGTTTGTCGTAGCTGGCCATGGTGTCGCCCATGACGATGACGGTCAGGTTGGGTTTGTCACTGTCCAGCAGTTCGCCGATCGGTCGGGTCGATGCGCCGGTGAGCACCGTGGCCTCGCCGCTGCCGCGCCGCTCGGCGCCGCCGCAGGGACTGGGCGTGGCCTTGAGCCAATCGCCGGCATTGGCCCCGCAGATCCCCAGGGAGTGGACCTGGGCGCCTTGCCGGCCGAGGGCGTCATGCAGCGGGTTGAGGAGGAAATCCGGGGTGGCCAGGTGGCTGTCGCCGATGATCAGGATTGCCAGGCCCGCCAGTACGGATGAGGTTGCCACGGTGCACGCTCCCAGGGATCAGTTGGAGTAGGGTGAACGATACGGACTGACCGGCAAGGCCATGGGCCCGGTCATTTTCTCGAACAGGTAGCGCAGGTACAGCTCGGCGTTCACCTCCCGGTAATCCTGGGCGTTATCCACCCCCAGTGCGCCGCCGAGCAGCACGTTCGAGCCGAGCCGGTACTCGCCCGCCGCATTCAGGTTGTAGCCGATACCGGTGCTGCTCTGACCCGGATAGGAGAGGTTGTTGGCGTTCTGCTCGGCGCTGTGGCCGGGAAAATAGTCGGCGCCTTTCTGGTCGATATGCTGGACCCCCACCGCGCCGCTGAGTTTGTAAGTGAAGCGGTCGGAACGCTGGGACCAGGTGACCGGCACCGCCATGGAAAAAAACGTCTGCGGACTGAAGTAGCCGCCGTGGCCGTAGGTGAAGAAGCCTTGGTTATTCTCATAGGACAGGGCCGTGGTGCTCAGGCCCAGGGTCAGCTTGTCGTCGGGCTGGTTGTCCAGGTACCAGTAGATCCCGCCGCCGAGTTCGGCGCGGGTGTTGGACTCGACGTTGTTGCCGATCAGTTTGTGCAAGGCGCCGTAGCCGTAGACCCCGACTTCCTGGTCGTCGTAGCCGAGCTGGGCGCGCCCACCGTTGGCGGTCACGCCACCCCAGGTCACGCCGGTGCGCCGGTCCTCGGTCCCGGCGAAGGAGGTCAGGCTGTCGGTGACCGGGCGCCGCGAGAGGGCGATGCTGTAGTGCAGATTGGGGCTGGACACCAGTGGCTGGTCCAGGTTGACGCCGCCGATCACGGTGTTGTAGGTGAAGCCCACGGGGCTGACGCCGATATCGGCCTTGACGCCGTGCTCCGGATTTTCCATCGCCACCGCCAATCCCACCCCGTTGGCCTGTTGCGAGCCGGGGGCGCCGCTGGACAAGCCGCTGCCGAAGCGGGTCAGGCTAAAGTTCTGGGCACTGCCGGCATGCAGCGAAACCGGGGTCACCCGCAGCGCCACGCGATTGTCGCCGGCGGGCAGATTGGCTTCGAACGGCGTTTCGACATCGGTCAGCTTGCTCAGGCCCGATTCATTGTTGTTGCTGCGCACGCTCAGGCCCTGGGCGATATAGCCGCTGCGCTCCTGGAGAATGTCATTCAGGGCCAACTGCGCCGGGCTCAGGTCCGCGCGCGAGGGCGGTCCTGAGCGGCGCCCGCTGGCGAAGGGATTGCCGGCCGTGCCGGGGTCGCTGTCGAGCCCGGCGTCCGAGCTGGCGTAGAGCGAGGGGGCCATGGCCGGATCGGCTGGCATCGTATCGGCCGCTTCGCTGCCCGGCATCAGCGGATCTTCTGAACGGGCCGCGGCCCGACGCGCTTGCCCAGGCTGATTGCGGAAGGGGTTGTCGCTGTCGTCGTCCAGGTTGTCGAGGGGCTGGCCGTCGCGGCGCTGGCCGCCTTCGATAGCCACGGCCTGGCGCAGCAGCTCGGCGGCTTCGGCGCTTTTGCCCATGGCGCGGTAGGTCGCGGCGGCGCTGGTCAGCACCTTCGGCACCCCCGGCTTGAGCGCCAGGGCGGTCTTCAGAGACTTGTCGGCCTGGGCATAGTCGTGGTCCTGGGCGGCCAGGTTGGCGACGCTCAGTTGCAGCTCGGCATTGCGCGGGTCGTTCTGCAGCAGGGGTTTGTACAGGGCCATGGCCTTGGCGTTGTTGCCATTGGCGGCGTACATCCGGGCCAGCGCCGAGATCGCCTGGGTGTCGTGGGGGTACTGCTTCAGGGTCGGCTTGAGGATGTCGTAGGCACCGGCCAGATTGCCTTTCTCGCGCGACTGGTCGGCTTGTTTGATGCGGTAGAGTTTCACCAGCTCGGCGTAGTGCCGGCGATCGGCCTCGTTGAAACGCGAGCCTTGCAAGGTGCGCAGGATGTCGGCGGCATCGTTGTCCTGGTCGGCCTTGAACAGGATGTCGGCATACAGCAGTTGCAGTTTGGCGTCTGGGCTGGGCGAGCGCTCCACCAGGTCGCGCATCAGGGCCACGCCCTGTTGCGGCTGCCCGGCGTCGATATAGGCCGAGGCCAGGATCGCCACCCGTTCGGGTTTGCCGGCGGTCAGCGCCTGACTGCGGGCCAGCAGTGCCTGGGCTTCCTGGCGCTGGCCGCGTCTGAGGTTGTCGACGGCAGCCTCGGTCTGCACATGCAGGGCGATTTCCTTGCCCAGTTCGTCCATCTCGCGGCTACGCCGGGCCGGCGGGATGCGCGTCAGGCTGGCCTGGGCGTCCTGCCATTCGCCCAGCTGCGCCGCGAGCAAGGTCCGGGTGTACAGCGCGTCGGGCTGGTCGGGGTGGCGTCTGAGCAGGTCGTTGACCTGGTCCTTGGCGGCCTGGGTGCGGCCTTGTCCCAGGTAGATCCGCGCCAGGGCAAAGCGCGTCCAGGTATTGCCCGGGTCGTCCACCAGCGCCTGGCGATAGGCTTGCTCGGCGGCGCGCAGGTCACCGCGCTGTTCGGCGAGCCGCGCGACCTGGGTGGCGCGCAACGCGCGGATGGACACGGCGGAGCCCAGGCGGGCCTGGTCCGCCGGCGGGATCGAGTCGATCAGTTTGAGCGCCTCATCGGCTTTGCCCTGCTGCGAGAGCACCGCGATCAGCCCGCTCAGGGCCTGGGGATCGTCGCGATGACTGGCGAGGATGCGTCGGTAGCTGGCCTCGGCCTGGGCCAACTGACCTTGCTCGGCCTGCAAGTTGGCGAGTGCCACCTGGCTGGCCGGTTGCGCGGGGCTCTGGCTGGCGGCCTGTTCGATCATTTTTCGCGCCTGATCCTGGCGTCCGGCTTTTTGCGCCTCGCTCGCGCCGGCCATCAGCCGCCAATAGCGCACGTTGTCCAGCGCCTGTTTCCAGGGGCGCCCGCCGGGCTGTTGAGTGGCACGCAGCAGCAAGTCCTCGGCTTCGTTCAGGCGCTCCTGCTTTTGCCGCAGAACACCCAGGCCGCCAAGGGCGTCAGGGTCGTTGGGTTTTTCCTTGAGGCGTGTCTGGAACGCCTGCTCGGCGGCGGCCAGGTCACCGCCTTCGAGTGCTTGCAGGCCTTGGGCGTCTTGCGGGTCGCGTTGCCAGGCGGGGACTTTGCGGGTGGGTGCCGCGGAGCCGCGGGCCAGGCTCTTGCCCTTGTTCATCAGGTCGCGGATCGCTCTGTCGTCCGGGTGCGCGGCGAGGAACTGCTCGAACAGCGGGACTTGCGCTGGCGACGGCGGACCGATCCAGGTCAGGGCGAAGCGCCAGGTCTCGTTGGCGTCACCGCCGACATCCTTGTCCTTGGCGAGGGCCGCCAGGCGGCGGATGCCTTCGGCCCGGGTGTCGAGGTTGCGAACCATGTGCTTGGCCAGGAACAGCGCGACGGCGCGGTCGTCCGGGTGTTCGCGCAGCAGTCGCTCGAGACCGGCGCGGGCCTCCTGTTCGCCGCCCTTGGTGTAACCCAGCAGGTAGTAATACTCACGGGCCAATGCCCCCTGGGGCTGGCGACCGTTGAGCAGTTGGCGATAGATCTTCACCGCTTCGTCGTATTTGTCGGCGTCCACCAGTTGCCGCGCCTGGGTCAGCAGCCGGGCCTGCTCATCGCTGCCCAGGGCAATGTCCTGTTCGAGTTGCTGGGCCTGAGGCGGTTGGGGGACCAGTGCCTGCAAACGGGCGAGGTATTTCTTCGCTTCTTCCGGGCGCTTGAGTTGCACGTTGCTCAGGCCCAGGCCATACAGCGCTTCGGGTTGGTCAGGGACGAGCAGAAGTAATTTGTTCCAGGCGCCCATGGCCCGGTCCGGATTGTGCTGGGCCTGCCAGTAGCGCCCTTGTTCGATCAATTGCGCCTGCGGGTCATCGGCCTGGGCCGCGCTGCTCGTCAGGGCGAGCAGCAAGGCCAGGGTCTGGCGCAGGCCCGCGCGCATCGGCGCCAGGCTCACGACAGCCGCCGTTTGGCCTGGGCCCGCAGTCCCAGGAAGATCAAGGCGCAGAGCAGCACGAAGCCGATCAGGACGGCGAGCAGCATGCCGCTCAGATGCCGCGACAGCAGCAACTGCAGGTGCCTGAACCAGCCCAGCTCACCGACGTAGTACGGCTGGTCGGCGGCCAGGGTGGTGATCTGCTTGTCCTGGATCACCGCCAGGCGGCCCTGGATCAGGTCCTTGTAGTCATCGCCACCGATCATCGCCGCGGTCACTTCGGTCAGCCGCGCCGGGTCGCTGCTGGCGACCACCACTACGCTGCGGCCGCTTTTGAGCGGCGACTCGAAGCCGGCCAGGTAAGGCGTGCCGCTGCCCGACCAGGCCAGGGTGGTGCGGGTTTTGCGCACCGCCGCTTGCGAGTCGGGGCTGAACCAGTCGTGAATGCGCAGCGCCAGGTCGCTCAGGTCGAAGAAGTGCCGGCCGCTTTCGCTACGGGCCGGCAACGCGTCGGCCCATTGCTTGAGCAGGGGCTGGTCGTTGCCGCTGGCAAACACCAACAGGTCCTTGTCGCTGACGGTCGTGACGTCCCGGGCCTGGATGACCTGCAGTCCGCTGGCCGGATAGCCGGTGGATTCGCCGAAGCGCCCGAGCACCGTGAGAAAGGCACTCAGGGTGGCGGGCTCCTCGGTGTCGGGCATCACCACCGCGGTTTCCGAGAGGTCGGCCAGGCGGGTGAAGGGGAAGCCGCTGTCGCGGAATTTGCCCAGGTCGGGCATCGCGGTGTAGTGGTCCAGGCCGCGCAGGTCCAGGGTCGAATCGCCCTCGATCTGGCCGCGCATGTCTTCGACGATGACGTCCCGGCATTCGCCTTGTTTGACATAGTCATACAGGTAGCGCATTTGCAGCTGCGACTCGAAGGTGGCGATATCCAGGGGCAGGAACATGCTGGCTTCGCGCGGCAGGCTGTCGTCTTTCTTGAGCCAGTCGAGCAGCTCCGGCCCGCCGTTGAGATTGGCGATCGAGGGTAATTGCATCGAGCGCACCAGGTGATCGTTGAGGTGCACCAAGAGTGCCGAGTTGGTCGAGAACTGCTGCGGCGTGTAGCGGTATTTGAGCAGCAGCGGCGCGCCGCGTCCGCGCCACTCGAACAGGTCCGGTGGCAGGCGCAGGGGAACGATGATGTCCGCGGGGCTGTAGCCGGAGACGTGCAATTGCCGGGTGTCGACCAGTTCGCCGAGCTTCACCGGCCGGTCGGTTGGCAGCCAGTTGGGCGCGTCATAGGGCACGCGGACCGGCACCGGGTCGAGGTGGTCGATCAGCGCGGTGGCGCCGGACATCGACTTGCTGCCCAGGGCGACGGCCATGGCGGCGATCTTCAGCTCGGCGTCGTTGCGCCCGCTGATCACCAGCAATTTGCCATAGGGGTCGTTGGGGTTGCTCATCATGGTTACGCTGGGACCGCTGGCGGCGTTGCTCGACAGTTCACCCAGCGCCAGGGTTTCGCGATGGGTGACCAGGACAATCGCATTGCCCTTGGCCGGCAGTTGCCCAATGCTGGCGGGGAAGGTCGCGGTACGGTAGGCGGCCAGAGCACCGAACTTGGAGGAGAGCGCGGCGGCGGCTTCCAGCTTGGCCGGGCTGGGTGAGGTGTCGAAGACGAAGGGCAGAACCAGCGGGCGCGCATCGTGGCGGTCGAAAAACGGCACCGGTAGCAGGGCCAGATCGTTTTTCAGGACGATGGGCGAATACTGGATATTCAGTTGGCTGTCGTTGCTGGCTCTGGCCCACAGGCTCGAATGCAACGGATCTTCGCATTGCATCGTGTAGTGCCCGATCAGTTGCAGGTCCAGCCGGTTGAAGTCGGTGATCAGCCGCGCGGGGATCTCGACCACCCGTTCCAGGTCCTTGCCGGCCTGTTCCCGGGGCAGCGGCAGGCTGGCGGCGACCTTGTCGTTGACCAGCACGTTGATCTGCGACAGCTCGGGCAGCATCAGCGCCGAATAGCCGTAATGCAGGACCACCTGGGCGCCGGTCACCACCTGGTCGGCGCGAATCCCGAAGTCGACGCTGTCGGTCGACTCGACCCCACGCAGGTACATGGGGTCGCGGCGGCCCAGTTGCTTGAAGGTCAGGCTGTAGCTGTTCTTGTCGCCGGCGCTCGCTTGAGCTTGGCCGGCGCCGAGCGGATTGGCGCGGTTGTCGGTTTGCGTCACGGCGCTGCCGGCGCCGGGATAGACACCGCAGCAGACCAGCAGCAGGAGAGCGTAACGAATGCAGCGTCCATCGCTGCCAGCGGAGAATGTCGGGCTCATGGCGTGTCCAGGGCAGGGGCTGAGGGAGAGGTGCCGGAGCGCCGCCGTTCGAGCGCCTGGCCGGGTAATCTGAGGGTTGCCTTGAGCAACTCGGAGAGGCCATGCGCGGCAATGACGCTGATCGCGCGCAGGGCCATGAGTGGCGAGTCGGGCACGCTGGTGCCCCAGTTCCGCGCCCAGGTGTCGGCGCGCGAAAAGGTCAGGTGGACCAGGTCGCTTTGCTGGCTCAAGGTCATCGGGTCGAAGCGGATGCCGAGCGTATTGGCGCGGCTGAAGACCACGCTGCCGTCGAAGTGATAGTGCTGCTGGTGACGAAGCAGCGAGACTTGCAGATGGGTGCCGAGGGGAATCGATTGGCCTTCATCCAGTTTCAGGCCCAGACCATGTTGCGAGAAGTCCTGGGTGACGTTGTGATACTGCGTGCCGTCGGCCAGCAGCAGGCCGACCGGTAACTGCGCCTCGACCCGGGGTTCGGCCCGCACCTGGCGACTTTCGCTGGCGACCGCGATGGCGGCGGCGCACATGATGGCGTTGTACAGGGCCCAGACCTGGTTGAGCAGCACGGTTTCATCGGTGGTGATATCGGCCCCGAGATAGTCGTAGACCCCGTAAACAACGGCGGCGATGTTCAGGACCAGCAGCACGATGTAAGGGCGCGCCATCTTCCAGTCGAAGAAGTCCGGATGCAGGTCGCCGCCCTTGTCGGTGACGTTGAAGTGCCCGGATTTTGGCTTGAGCATGCCCATCAGCACCGGTGCCAGGATGTACCAGGCCAGCACCGTTTCGTAGACCTCGTTCCAGTACGAATGGCGGAAGCGTCCCTGGATGCGCGAGTTGGTCAGGTTGGCCAGCAGCAGGTGCGGTGCCGCATAGGCGGCCACCATCAAGGGCGCGGCATGGAAAATCTGCGCGCCGAAAATCAGATAGGCCAAGGGTGCGGTGAGAAACACCAGGCGCGGGAAGCCATAGAAGAAGTGCAGCATGGCGTTGCTGTAGCAAATGCGCTGGCCGAGGCTCAGGCCGCGCCCGAGCATGGGGTTGTCGGTGCGGAAAATCTGCGTCATGCCCCGGGCCCAGCGCACCCGCTGATTGATATGTCGCGAAAGGTTTTCGGTGGCCATGCCGGCGGCTTGCGGCAGCGCCAGGTAGGCGGTGTTGTAGCCGGCGCGGTTGAGTTTCAGCGAAGTGTGGGCGTCTTCGGTGAGCGTCGTTTCGTCCATCCCGCCAATGGCTTCCAGCGGCGCCCGGCGCATCAGCGCGCAGGAGCCGCAGAACATTGCCGCGTTCCACAGGTCATTGCCGTCTTGCACCAGTCCGTAGAACAGCTCGGCTTCGTTGGGGACCGCCTGGTAGGTCTTGAGGTTTTTTTCAAAGGGGTCTGGGGAAAAGAACACGTGCGGGGTCTGCAACATGGCCAGCTTGGGGTCCTTGAGAAACCAGCCCATGCTGATTTGCAGGAAGGAGCGCGAGGGCACGTGGTCGGCGTCGAAGGCGGCAATGAATTCGCCGTCGGTGACCTTGAGCGCCGCGTTGAAATTGCCGGCCTTGGCGTGCAGGTTGTTGTCGCGGGTCAGATAGTGGGCGCCGACGCTCTCGCAGAACAGGCGGAACTCCTCGCGGTGGCCGTCATCCAGCACATGGACCTTGAGCTTGCCTTCCGGCCAGTTCATCCGTAGCGCGGCGAACACGGTGATCTTGACGATCTCCAGCGACTCGTTGACGGTGGTGATGAACACATCGACAGTGGGCCATTGCCCCGGCTCTTCGCTGAGCAGGATTGGCCGGCGCTTGAGTGGCCAGGCGGTCTGTATGTAACCGAAGACCAACACCAGCAGCGCATAGAGCTCGGCCAGCACCAGGGTGTAGCCGAACAGCATGTCGTGCAGGTTCTCCAGCTCCAGGGTCTCGGTCAGACGCCAGTACATGTAGCGCAGCGAGGCGATCAGCGACAGGCTGATCATCGCGATGATCGGCAGGCGACCCGGCAGGCGTCGCAAGAGCAGCACCGCGACCAGACAGGCGAGGCCGAACAGCGCTTGCTGGAGCAGGTCCGCGGGAGCGCTGATCACTCCCGCCAGGACCACCGCGCAGAGTATCGCGGTACCCAGGACAAGGCCCAGGCGCAAGGGTTGGGACCATTGGCGCATGTGCCGCAGGGAAGTGCCGAGCAGGCGATTGACGCGACGTTCGAAGGTCATGGGCGGTGTGACTCCAGCTGATCGTGGAGTTTGTCGGCGATGGCCAGGATGTCCTGGCAGCCACGGGATTCGGTGGATTGCTCGAACGGATTGCATTCATAGGCCAGCGCCTCGGCGATCGTGTCGTCCCAGGTGACCGTGCCCAGCCATTGCGCCTTCAGTTGATTTTCGAGGATCTGCGCGATATCCACGGACAAGGCATGAGCGTTGTCCACGCCGTTGATCACGAACCCGCAACTCGCCGGCCTTTCACCGCCCAGGTGGGGCTTGATCGAGCTGATCAGGCGCTCGAGCGCGGCGTGGGAAGCTGCGTCGGGCCGCACGACGGCGACCACCAGGTCGGCCATGCGCAGCGCCTGCTCCTGATAGAGCGTGCTGCCGGCGGGGGTGTCGATGATCAGCGTGTCATGCTCGCCGAGGGCCAGTTCGTGCAGATGACGGGCCAGCCAGTGCGGGTCAGCTTCGAGTTGGTGTTCGAGGCTGTGCAACTGCTGTGGGTCGTTCTCGCCGAAGGCCAGCAACTGGGTGTTGGCGTAGCCGGTTTGCGCGAGATCGCGCCAGCTCTGCTGTTCCAGGCTGGCCTGGCAGATGCCGTGCACCGTTGGGCGGGTGCCAAGGTGATGGTATTGCGCATTCTGCGGGTCGAGTTCGAGGACGATGGCCCGCCGCTCGGCGCTGTTGAGCAGGATTGCCAGCAAACTGGCCAGGGTGCTGCGGCCGACGCCGCCACGGGTCGAGACCAGCGCGACGATCCGCCCGGGAACCTGGGTGGCGAGGGCCGGTTGGGGATGTTGCGCGGTCTGCGCCTGGCGTTGCCGGGAGAGATCATGGAGCAGCGTACGCAGGGACGGGGCTCCGGCGTTTTCAGCCGACGCGGTATCAGCCTGGACGGGCGGTGAAGCGGGCTCGACAGATGTCGGCGCTGGCGTTGGGGGGCGCGCGGTGGCGGGCGGTGGCGTTTCGGTGAAGACCCTGGCCACCTCGATTTCCCGATAGCGGTCGGCCTTGGCACCGAACGTGCGCATCAGGTTTTCTACATCATCGTCATCATCTGAAGGCTGCATGACAGCGCCCATCCGTACCATTCTAAGAAAATCTTGGAAAGGGGACAGATACGGCTAATCACACAATGCCGTCGTGCTGCATGCCCACCAGGCGGTGAGGCAAACGATGGTGTTCTTAAAGGTGTCGCCTGAACGTCTTGCGATAGAACCGAAGGCACTTAGCGTTAATCCAGAGTGCTTTATCGTTCTATCAGGTTCAAATGTAGACCAGATTTACCGATGCAAGAAATTTTCGGCGAGTCGCGGCTCGAACGGTGCATGGCTGTACGAGGGGTGTGGCACGTTTACTTGTAGGCGCCAGCTTGCTGGCGATGCGATCTGATAGTCGACATCGCAGTCGTCTGAAAAATCGCCATCGCCAGCAAGCTGGCTCCTACAGTGGTCGCGTGGGCCGGAGTTGCGAGGCTAATATCGGGGGGAGTTACAGACGCAACAAGGTTTTCCAGGCACGGCTCTGGAACACGGTCAGCGCCTGTTGCACACGGGCTTCCAGCACTTCATCGCTGATGTCGGTCTCGGCCAGTTGCGCCAACTTGTTCATTTCACCGAACAGGCGATCCAGCTCCGGCAGCTCGAGCACGCCACGGGCCAGATGCAGCCAGGCCTGGATGCGTTCGATACGCGGCAACTGTTCGGCCAGGTCTTCCGGTTGCTGCTGGTAGCGTCCCAGTTGCAACGAGGTGGCTTCCTCGGCCAGCAGCCGTGGCAGCCAGTTCTGCAACTGTGCCGCGCCCTGGCGATTGCCGCGCGTGGTGCGCTCGGCGGTCCAGCTCCGGGCCAGCAGCCAGCGCGAGGTGTTCAGCGAGAACAGACCCCAGCGCACATCTTCCAGCTCTGCGAGGAATTGCTCCGGCGCGGCCTTGCGCACGTCTTCGTCTTCCAGGCCGGCGCTGACCAGTGGACGCCAGTCTTCCAGCAATGCATCCAGGGCGCTGCGCAACTCGCTGGTGGATTGCCGTGGCGCGGCCTGGCCGAGGCTGCCGAGCAGGGCGCGCAACTCGATCAACTGCGCGACCCAGTCCTGCAGCAAGCGCCAGTGACCATTGAAACGGTATTGCTCGGCCAGCCGCTGGCTGCTACCGAGCAAGTGCCAGGCGAGTGCGGCGAACGCGTCGTCGAGCGGCATCTCGGCGCTCAGTTGTGGGGCCGGCAAGCTCAGCGAATAGCTGTTGGCGTCGAACAGGCGATAACCGCGCTCGGCCTTGCTGATATCGCATGGCATCAGCGCCAGCTTCTCGGCCAGTTCGGCGGCCAGTTCCAGCAGCGCCGCCGGTTCGCCTTCGCGCAATTCCAGTTCCAGCTCGCAGATTTCCTCTTTCTGCTTGCCGGCGATGACAAAACCCAGGTCCAGCGCGGCTTCGATCACCACCTTGGCCTTGCCGCGACCCCAGGCGATTTCGGCGCGTTCGCGGACGAAATCGGTGGTGAAGATCGGCTTCAGGGTTTTCTTGTCCAGCTCAGCCAATGCTTCGGGCCAGCATTCGCCGTCGAGTTTTTTCACATCGAGCTTGGCCTTGGCCAGGGGCCAGTCGTACTCGTTGCGCTCCGACAGGCCGGCAACGCTCTGGCCACGGGTCTTGAGGGTCTGGATCACTTCCTCGCCGTCACGGCGCAGGCGCAGGGCAACCTTGGCCTTGGCCAGGTCGCGCTCGGGGGTGTCGAAATACTGATTGGTCAGCTCGCGACGTTCCCAGCCACTTTTGTTGCGTTTTTTCAGCAGCGGGTGCTCGCGCAAGGCGGCGAGGGTTTCGCGGCTGACGCGGAGTTTGATTTCGGTTTCTTTCTGCATGGCCGGAAAATCCAGGATCGGGAGCGCAGCCGGGGGGAGAAGGGGGCTGCCTAGGCCGTGCAGTGTACAGGACAAGCGGGCGACACGCGTCGCGGCGGTTTATTCCAGTCGCCGGATGGCTCTATGATGAGCCTCGTCCGGATGCCGATCGATTTCGAGATCCACGCGAACCCTGTAGGAGCCCGGCTTGCCGGCGACGAGGCCGTCATGCCAGGCGTTGTCCTTGAGGACGTCGTCGCCGGCAAGCCGGGCTCCTACAGGATGGCGTGTGACCTGGAGTCGTGCATCGGGGGCCGTCCTGTGAACGAGGAGTCAGCGTCATGCCGTTGCCGTCGATGAAAGATCAATTCGCTGCGCTGATTGCAGTCCCGTCTGTAAGCTGTACCCAGCCGAGCCTGGATCAGTCCAACCGGCCGGTGATCGACCTGCTGGCGACCTGGCTCGGCGACCTGGGCTTCAACTGCGATATCCAGCAGGTCAGCCCCGGCAAGTTCAACCTGCTCGCCAGCTTCGGCAGTGGCCCCGGCGGCCTGGTGCTGGCCGGGCACAGTGACACCGTACCGTTCGATGGCGCACTGTGGCAGACCGACCCGCTGAAACTGACCGAAGTTGACGGCCGCTGGGTCGGCCTGGGCAGTTGCGACATGAAGGGCTTTTTCGCCCTGGCGATCGAAGCCGTGCTGCCATTGCTCGACCAACCGTTCAAGCAGCCGTTGCTGATCCTCGCCACCTGCGACGAAGAAAGCTCCATGTCCGGCGCCCGCGCCCTGGCCGCCGCGGGTCGTCCGCTCGGCCGCGCCGCGGTGATCGGCGAACCCACGGGGCTGAAGCCGATCCGCCTGCACAAGGGCGTGATGATGGAACGCATCGAGATTCTCGGCCGCAGCGGCCACTCCTCGGACCCGAGCCTGGGCCATAGCGCCCTGGAGGCCATGCACGACGTCATCGGCGAGCTCAAGGGGCTGCGCTGGCAATGGCAGCGCGAATACAACAACCCGCAATTCAGCGTACCGCAGCCGACCCTGAACTTCGGCTGCATCCACGGCGGCGACAATCCCAACCGGATCTGCGGCCAGTGCTCCCTGGAATTCGACCTGCGGCCTTTGCCGGGCATGGACCCGAGCCTGCTGCGCGCGGCGATCCACGCCAAGCTCGAACCCCTGGCGCAGCGGCATCAGGTGAAGATCGACTATGCACCGCTGTTTCCCGAAGTGCCGCCGTTCGAACAGGCCGCTGACACGGAACTGGTACAAGTTGCTGAAAAACTTACCGGTCATCGCGCCGAGGCAGTGGCATTTGGCACCGAAGCACCTTATCTTCAGCGCCTCGGCTGCGAAACCCTGGTCCTGGGCCCGGGCGATATCGCTTGTGCGCATCAGCCGGGGGAATACCTCGAAATGTCACGTTTGCAGCCTACCGTGCATCTACTGCGTGAATTGATTCAACATTACTGCTTGAGCCCGGCCGCAACCTTGCGTTAAATGCGCGGCTGACTGACTTTTTACCCGATACCAAGGAGAGCGCGCGTGTCGCCAAGCCTGTTCCGACGATAACCAACAGCCCGTTGTGCGTTTTGACGTTGCATCTATTTTTTATTGGCTGTTTTTTATACAGGTTCAGGTTTTATGCCCGATTACGTGAATTGGCTTCGCCATGCGTCTCCCTATATCAATGCCCACCGGGACTGCACCTTTGTGGTCATGTTGCCCGGCGACGGCGTCGAACACCCCAACTTCGGCAATATCGTCCACGACCTGGTGCTGCTCCACAGCCTGGGGGTGCGGCTGGTGCTGGTGCACGGTTCGCGTCCGCAGATCGAAAGCCGCCTGGCGGCGCGTGGCCTGACCCCGCATTACCACCACGGCATGCGGATTACCGATGCGGCGACCCTGGAATGCGTGATCGATGCCGTGGGCCAACTGCGGATCGCCATCGAGGCGCGCCTGTCCATGGACCTGGCCGCTTCGCCGATGCAGGGCTCGCGGCTGCGGGTCGCCAGCGGCAACCTGGTCACGGCGCGGCCGATCGGCGTGCTCGAAGGGGTCGACTATCACCACACCGGCGAAGTGCGCCGGGTCGACCGCAAGGGCATCAATCGCCTGCTGGACGAGCGCTCGATTGTCTTGCTGTCACCGCTGGGCTACTCGCCCACCGGGGAAATTTTCAACCTGGCCTGCGAAGACGTGGCGACCCGTGCCGCCATCGACCTGGGAGCGGAAAAGCTCCTGCTGTTTGGCGCCGATCATGGCCTGATCGATGAAAATGGCAAGCTGGTCCGCGAGCTGCGCCCACAGCAGGTGCCGGCGCATCTGCTGCGTTTGGGCAACGATTACCAGGGCGAGTTGCTGGATGCGGCGGCGCAGGCCTGCCGCGGCGGCGTGGCGCGCAGCCATATCGTCAGTTATGCCGAGGATGGCGCGCTGTTGACCGAGCTGTTTACCCGTGACGGCGGCGGTACGCTGGTGGCCCAGGAGCAGTTCGAACTGGTGCGCGAGGCGGCCATCGAGGATGTCGGCGGTTTGCTCGACCTGATCAGCCCGCTGGAAGAGCAGGGCATCCTGGTGCGGCGTTCGCGGGAAGTGTTGGAGCGTGAGATCGAGCAGTTCAGTGTGGTCGAGCGCGAGGGGATGATCATCGCCTGTGCGGCGTTGTATCAGATCGCCGATTCAGAGGCGGGGGAGTTGGCGTGCCTGGCGGTGAACCCGGAGTATCGCCATGGCGGTCGCGGTGATGAATTGCTGGAGCGGATCGAGGCGCGGGCGCGGGCGCAGGGCTTGAAAACCTTGTTCGTGCTGACGACCCGTACCGCGCACTGGTTCCGCGAGCGCGGTTTCGAGCCGAGCAGCGTGGAACGGCTGCCGAGTGCGCGGGCTTCGCTGTACAACTACCAGCGTAATTCGAAGATCTTCGAAAAAGCCCTTTAACCTTTGAGGGCGGATCTTGCCTGAGAGGCTTTTGTTAGCCTTGAGGGCCTCTTCGCGGGCAAGCTCCGCTCCCACAAGGCCTGCATCGTACGCGTCTTCTGTGCACGACACCGACCTTGTGGAAGCGGAGCTTGCCCGCGAAAGCGTCAGTGGCAGCGCCGCATCAGTTACTGATCGCCAGGATGCTCGCCTGGTACGACCCGACAAACACGTCGAAATCCCCCACTTCGTTCTGTTCCAGCTCAGCCTGTTGCACCAGGGACTGACGGGCCTTCTCCTCGAAGCCGGCCTGCTCTTCCTTGCTCAACGGCTGGCCATGGAAGAACTCGGCATGGGCCAGGCTCTGGCGCATCGAGAACTGCGCGAAGCTTTCCTTGTGCAGGGTCATGCTTGCCAGGACCTGGGCCGATGGCGTCAGGGATGGGTCCTTGACCTTGGCGAACTGCTCGTCCAAGGCCTTGCCATGGCCGTCGCCACCGTGGCTGCGGTCCAGCAACGCCGCCAGCGGCGCGATCTTCTCCAGCAACTCGGCGGCCCATTCCTTCAGCTCCACCGGTTGGCCCTGACGCTGCAATTGCAGGCCCGGACGCCGACCTTCCTTGACCACGGTGAGGAAGTTCGAAGTGGCGTTGCCGCACTCGTTGTTTGCGAACAACGGGCTTTCGTTCAACGCGCAATACAACAGGAACGCATCAAGGAAGCGCGCTTCGGTCAGATCGATGCCGGTCGGCAGGAACGGGTTGATGTCCAGGCAGCGCGCCTCGACATACTGCACGCCACGGGCCATCAGCGCCTGGATCGGCCGCTCGCCGGTGTAGGTCACGCGCTTGGGGCGAATATTGGAGTAGTACTCGTTTTCGATCTGCAGGATGTTGGTGTTGAGCTGCACCCACTCACCATCCTTGTGCGTACCGATCTCTACGTAAGGCGCGTAGGGAGTGGCCACCGCTTTACGCAGGCTGTCGATGTAGCTGTCCAGATCGTTGTAGCACGGCGTCAGGCCAGCCTGGGCGTTGCTTTGGTAACCCAGGTCGCTCATGCGCAGGCTGGTGGCGTAGGGCAGGTACAGCGTCTCGGCGTCGAATTGTTCCAACGAATGGGAACGACCGCGCAGGAACCCGGCGTCCAGGGCCGGCGAGGCACCGAACAGGTACATCAGCAGCCAGCTGTAACGGCGGAAGTTACGGATCAGCGCGATGTAGGCCAGCGACTGGTAGTCGCGGTCGCTGCCGACGAAACCTTCGGCCTGCTTGAGCACCGGCCAGAGGTTTTCCGGCAGCGAGAAATTGTAGTGAATCCCGGCAATGCACTGCATGGTCTTGCCGTAGCGCAGGGCCAGGCCCTGGCGGTACACATACTTGAGTTTGCCGATATTCGAGGTGCCGTAATAGGCGATTGGAATATCTTCTTCGGCCGGCAGCGGGCAGGGCATCGATGGGCTCCACAGGTACTCGTTGCCGAGCTTGCTGTAGGCGAAACGATGGATCTTGTCCAGGCTGGCGAGGGTGTCCGCCGGGTCGGCCAGGGCGGGAGTAATGAACTCCAGCAGCGACTCGGAATAGTCGGTGGTGATTTGCTCGTTGGTCAGTGCGGAGCCCAGCTCTTCGGGGTGCGGTGTCTGCGCCAGGCGAGCAACGCTGGTGACGCGCAGGCATTCACGCTCGATGCCGTGCAGGCACTGTTCGAGCAGAGAGAGGTGGTCGCGCTCGCCGAGCAAAGCCAGGCGGCGGTTGAGAAGTTCGCTCAAGTTGGATTCCTTCACGCGTCGGTCGCCCCAATATGGGGGTGGGCAAGACGGTCTACAAGGGTGAAGTTGAGAACTGGCGTGGTCGCCTGGTAAATATCAGAAAACGCCGACACTTCCTCCCTGGGTCGGAGGCGGTGCTGGAAAAAATTCCGACACCGCTTTCACAGTGTCGAAATTAACCCAAATCGAGCAGGGGCGGCTAGAGAACAGCGAACGTGCCTTGTGCTTTCGCGACAAGTTTGTCGCCTTGGCGCACTTCGGCCTCGACCACCAAGGTGCGGCGGCCGGGATGGATGACCGTGGCGACGCACAGCACTTCGCCCTCGGACACCGCGCGCATGTAGTTGATCTTGCACTCGATGGTCACGCTGCGCTGGTCAAAACCATGGGAGCTGGAACAGGCCAGCCCCATGCTGATGTCCACCAGGCTGAAGATCGCCCCGCCGTGCATCACATTGCCGCGATTGCGCAGGTGCGGCTCCAGTGTCAGGGCCACTTCGGCCACGCCGTTTTCCAGGCGTAGCGGGCGGCAGCCGAGCATCTCGCTGAAAGCGCTCTGGGTGAGGCCGTCAGGCAGATCCATCAGCGTTTCTTCAACTGTTTGGCGTTGGCGAACAGCGAGGCCATGGCATTGTTGCTTGGCGCGGCGGGCGTGCTTTCCTTGCGCGGCGCGGTGTTCTGCGACGGCCGTGGTGCCGAGCCCGGGCGCGAGCCACGGGCACCGTCGACTTTCTCGCCGGGGGTGTCGCTCATGCGCATCGACAGGCCGACGCGTTTGCGCGGGATGTCGACTTCCATGACCTTGACCTTCACCACATCGCCGGCTTTCACCGCTTCACGCGGGTCCTTGATGAATTTCTCGGACAATGCCGAGATATGCACCAGACCGTCCTGGTGCACACCGATATCGACGAAGGCACCGAAATTGGTGACGTTGGTCACCACGCCTTCGAGGATCATCCCGGGTTCCAGATCCTTGAGGTCTTCGACGCCGTCCTGGAACGCAGCGGTCTTGAACTCGGGACGCGGGTCGCGGCCCGGTTTCTCCAGTTCCTGGAGAATGTCGGTGACGGTGGGCAGGCCGAAGGTTTCATCGGTGAACTTCTTCGGGTCCAGACGCTTGAGGAAGCTGGCATCGCCGATCAGCGAGCGGATGTCGCGGTCGGTTTCGGCGGCGATGCGCTGCACCAGCGGATAGGCTTCCGGGTGCACGGCGGACGAATCCAGCGGGTTGTCGCCGTTCATCACCCGCAGGAAGCCGGCGGCCTGCTCGAACGTCTTCTCGCCGAGGCGGGCGACTTTCTTCAGCGCGGCGCGGGTCTTGAACGCGCCGTTTTCATCGCGGTGGTTGACGATATTCTGCGCCAGGGTCGGGTTGAGGCCGGAAATCCGCGCCAGCAGCGCCACCGAAGCGGTGTTCACATCGACGCCGACGGCGTTCACGCAGTCTTCCACCACCGCATCCAGGCCACGGGCCAGCTTGAGCTGGGACACGTCGTGCTGGTACTGGCCGACACCGATGGATTTCGGGTCGATCTTCACCAGTTCGGCCAGCGGGTCCTGCAAGCGGCGGGCAATGGACACGGCGCCACGGATCGACACATCCAGGTCGGGGAATTCCTTGGAGGCCAGTTCCGAGGCTGAGTACACCGATGCGCCTGCTTCGGAAACCATGACCTTGGTCATCTTCATGGCGGGGTATTTCTTGATCAGTTCGGCGGCCAGCTTGTCGGTCTCACGGCTGGCGGTACCGTTGCCGATGGCGATCAGGTCCACCGCATGCTTGGCGCACAAGGCGGCGAGCACGGCGAGGGTCTGGTCCCACTTGTTGTGCGGTACGTGCGGATAGACGGTGGCGTGGTCGAGCAGCTTGCCGGTGGCGTCCACCACCGCGACCTTGCAACCGGTGCGCAGGCCCGGGTCGAGGCCCAGGGTGGCGCGCGGGCCGGCCGGCGCGGCCAGCAGCAGGTCGTGCAGGTTGTGGGCGAACACGTTGATCGCCTCGGTTTCCGCGCCGTCGCGCAACTCGCCCAGCAGGTCGGTTTCCAGGTGGGTGTAGAGCTTGACCTTCCAGGTCCAGCGCACCACTTCGCCCAGCCATTTGTCGGCGGGACGGTTCTGGTTCTGGATGCCGAACTGCTGCCCGATCATGCCTTCGCACGGATGCATGCTGCCTGGTTGCTCGTCGCCGACTTTCAGCGCGGAGCTGAGAATGCCTTCGTTGCGGCCACGGAAAATCGCCAGGGCGCGGTGCGACGGCATGCTTTTCAGCGGTTCGTCGTGTTCGAAGTAGTCGCGGAACTTGGCGCCTTCTTCTTCCTTGCCGGCGATCACCCGGGCACTCAGGGTGGCTTCCTGCTTGAGGTAGTTGCGCAGCTTGTCGAGCAGGCCGGCGTCTTCGGCGAAGCGCTCCATCAGGATGTACTTGGCGCCTTCCAGTGCCGCTTTCACGTCCGCCACGCCTTTTTCGCCGTCGACGAAGCGCGCGGCTTCGCTTTCCGGGGCCAGCGACGGGTCGTTGAACAGGCCGTCCGCCAACTCGCCGAGACCGGCTTCGAGGGCGATCTGGCCCTTGGTGCGGCGCTTCTGCTTGTACGGCAGGTAAAGGTCTTCGAGACGGGTCTTGGTGTCGGCCAGCTTGATATCGCGGGCCAGCTCCGGGGTCAGCTTGCCTTGCTCTTCGATGCTGGCGAGGATGCTGATACGCCGTTCGTCGAGTTCTCGCAGGTAGCGCAGACGCTCTTCCAGATGCCGCAGCTGGATGTCATCCAGGCTGCCGGTCACTTCCTTGCGGTAGCGCGCGATGAAGGGCACCGTGGAGCCCTCATCCAGTAGAGCGACGGCCGCTTCGACCTGTTGTGGGCGGACGCCGAGTTCTTCGGCGATGCGGCTGTTGATGCTGTCCATAAAACCACCTGACAAAGTGTGAAAGCAGACGCGTCGAGGCTCTCAAGCCATGGGACGAATCTGGTTTGGGATCAAAAGGCAGCCTTGAGACCCATGAAATCAGCACATTGCTGTGTGCCTTGGAAAATAAAGAGCGGCACGCCACAGCAATGATCAGACGTTGCCTGAGACAAGAGGCGGCGCATTATAACCAGCGTTCCGGGCTTGCGGGGATTGTGCACCGGCGCGGGGGGCTTTAGAGCGTTTACTGGTAGTTGAGGAAAAATCTGCTAACAATGCACCGGATACGGATAAGGGCCGCTGGGCCCATAATGCGTGCCGAGATCAAAGGAGCATCCAATGAGCAGCACTGCAAACCCTGCTGAAGGCGAAAAAATTCTCATCGTTGATGACGATCCCGGGCTGAGCAGCCTGTTGGAACGTTTTTTCACCAGCAAGGGCTATCGCGCCCGCGCAGTGGCGAACACCGAACAGATGGACCGCCTGCTGTCGCGTGAAGTTTTCAACCTGGTGGTCCTCGACCTGATGCTGCCCGGCGAAGACGGCCTGACCGCCTGCCGTCGCCTGCGCGCGGCGAACAACCAGGTACCGATCATCATGCTCACCGCCAAGGGCGACGAGCTGAGCCGGATCAAGGGCCTGGAACTGGGCGCCGACGATTACCTGGCGAAACCCTTCAACCCCGATGAGCTGATGGCCCGGGTCAAGGCCGTGTTGCGTCGCCAGTCGGCACCGGTGCCGGGCGCACCGGGCAGCGAAGACGAAAGCGTGACCTTCGGTGACTACGAACTGTCCCTCGCCACCCGCGAACTCAAGCGCGGCGAAGAAGTGCACATGCTCACCACCGGCGAGTTCGCGGTACTCAAGGCGCTGGTCATGCATGCCCGCGAGCCACTGACCCGCGACAAGCTGATGAACCTGGCCCGTGGTCGTGAGTGGGATGCCCTGGAGCGTTCCATCGACGTGCAGATTTCCCGTCTGCGCCGCATGATCGAACCCGACCCGTCCAAGCCACGCTATATCCAGACCGTCTGGGGCGTGGGTTACGTGTTCGTGCCGGACGGCGCCGCGACCAAGTGACGATGCCTGGTGCCTGTTGACGGGCGCCTGTTGATCGATAGGAACGATTCGCCCGGGTAAACCCCGGGCGAGTCGCAATCCGCAATATGCGAGCCCGCCCGCTCGCCTCTGCAAAGTGTCCAGCGGCTGCTCATGAAAACCCCTCTCTGGTTCCCCCAAAGTTTCTTCGCCCGTACCCTCTGGCTGGTGCTGATCGTCGTGCTGTTCTCCAAGGCGCTGACCCTGGTGTACCTGCTGATGAACGAAGACGTGCTGGTGGACCGTCAGTACAGTCACGGCGTGGCGCTGACCCTGCGCGCCTATTGGGCGGCGGACGAGGACGATCGCGACAAGATCGCCGACGCCGCGGGCTTGATCCGGGTGGTCAGCGGTGGGGTGCCGGAAGGTGAACAGCACTGGCCCTACAGCGAGATCTACCAGCGCCAGATGCAGGCTGAGCTGGGGGCCGACACCGAAGTGCGCTTGCGCATGCACTCGCCGCCGGCCCTCTGGGTGCGGGCGCCGAGCCTGGGCGCCGGCTGGTTGAAAGTGCCGCTGTACCCGCATCCGCTGCGCGGGCAGAAAATCTGGAGCGTGTTGGGCTGGTTCCTGGCCATCGGCTTGCTCTCCACCGCGTCAGCCTGGATTTTTGTCAGCCAGCTCAACCAGCCATTGAAACGCCTGGTGGATGCGGCGCGGCAACTGGGCCAGGGGCGCAGCGTACGGCTGCCGATCAGTGATACCCCCAGCGAAATGACCGAGGTGTACCGGGCCTTCAACCAGATGGCCGAGGACGTCGAACAGGCGGGGCGAGAGCGGGAGTTGATGCTGGCGGGGGTGTCCCATGACTTGCGCACGCCGTTGACGCGGCTGCGCCTGTCGCTGGAGCTGATGGGTAGCCATGACGATCTCAGCGACGAAATGGTCCGCGATATCGAGGACATGGACGCCATCCTCGACCAGTTCCTCGCCTTTATCCGTGACGGTCGCGACGAATCGGTGGAGGAGGTCGACCTGAGCGAACTGGTGCGCGAGGTGGTGGCGCCCTACAACCAGAGCGAAGAGCGGGTGCGCACACGGCTGCAACCGATCCAGCCGTTCCCGTTGCGCCGGGTGTCGATGAAGCGGCTGTTGAACAACCTGATCGGCAACGCCCTGCACCATGCCGGCGAAGGCGTGGAAGTGGCGGCCTATGTCTCGGGCGACAGCAGTGCGCCGTATGTGGTGCTGAGCGTCATGGACCGCGGTGCGGGGATCGATCCGGCGGAACTGGAGGGGATCTTCAACCCCTTCACCCGGGGTGACAAAGCCCGTGGCGGCAAGGGCACAGGCTTGGGGCTGGCGATCGTCAAGCGGATCGCCTCGATGCATGGCGGCAATGTCGAACTGCGCAACCGCACCGGCGGCGGCCTGGAAGCGCGAGTTCGTTTGCCGCTGGGGTTGATGCTGCCCCGCGATGCGGTCTAGGGTTTAACCCTTACCCTTGGTCCGAGTCATGTTCGGGCCACCATTTTTCTCGATATGCTCGATGATGATCCCGGCCACGTCCTTGCCGGTGGTTACTTCGATGCCTTCCAGGCCTGGCGAGGAGTTCACCTCCATCACCAACGGACCGTGATTGGAACGCAGGATATCCACCCCGGCCACGCTCAGGCCCATTACCTTGGCCGCGCGAATTGCGGTCATGCGTTCTTCCGGGGTGATCTTGATCAGGCTGGCGCTGCCACCACGGTGCAGGTTGGAGCGGAACTCACCGGGCTTGGCCTGGCGCTTCATCGCCGCAATCACCTTGTCGCCGACCACGAAGCAGCGGATATCGGCGCCACCGGCTTCCTTGATGTACTCCTGGACCATGATGTCCTGCTTCAGGCCCATGAATGCCTCGATCACCGACTCCGCCGCCGTCGCCGTTTCACACAGCACCACGCCGATACCCTGGGTGCCTTCGAGCACCTTGATCACCAGCGGCGCGCCATTGACCATCGCGATCAGATCGGGAATATCGTCCGGCGAGTGGGCAAAACCGGTCACCGGCAAGCCGATCCCGCGCCGCGAGAGCAACTGCAGCGAGCGCAGCTTGTCCCGTGAGCGGGCGATGGCCACCGATTCATTGAGGGGGAACACCCCCATCATTTCGAACTGGCGCAGCACCGCGCAGCCATAAAAGGTCACCGACGCGCCGATCCGCGGGATCACCGCGTCGAAGCCTTCCAGGGGCTTGCCGCGATAGTGGATCTGCGGCTTGTGGCTGGCGATGTTCATATAGGCGCGCAAGGTGTCGACCACCACCATCTCATGGCCACGGGCGACGCCGGCCTCGACCAGGCGACGGGTGGAATACAGACGCGGATTACGCGACAGCACAGCGATCTTCATGCAACACCTGTGGCAGAGGTAGTAGTGACCGGGAAAACCGGCTTGTCTTGAACGTATTTGTGTCCCGGATTGACCACCAACTGGCCATCGATCAGGGCTTTGGAACCGAGCAACAGGCGATAACGCATGGCCTTGCGGCAGGCGAGGGTGAATTGCACCTGCCAGACCCGGTCGCCCAGGGCCAGGGTGGTGGCGATCACGTAACGCACCTGGGCATGGCCATTGGAGCTCTTGATGGTCTTCATCGTCAGCAGCGGCGCTTCGCAGCGGCGGTGTCGCAGTTGCACCACGCTGCCCAGGTGGGCGGTAAAACGCACCCACTTCTCGCCGTCGCGCTCGAAGGGCTCGATTTCGGTGGCGTGCAGGCTGGAGGTGCTGGCACCGGTGTCGATTTTTGCCCGCAGGCCGGCGACTCCCAAATCTGGAAGCGCCACCCACTCGCGCAGACCCACAACAGTCAAATGGTCAAATGTCTTCAAAATGCTCAACCGGTGGAGAAAGGCGCGCTGGCTGCCCGGCAGCCATAATCGCGGTATTCACGCAGAATATTGGGTAAATGGCGATAGTTATCTCAGCGACCTGTTTCAGGTTGTGAAATTACCCCCAGGATCACCTGGCATTCTAGACTGGCCAGGACCATTCAGCTTCGACAGCAACGGTAGTACAGTTCGACAATATTTCAGTTTGAGGAAGGACCGTGGCGCAGAAAACGGAAGAGGACGACAAGGTTCGGCTGGACAAGTGGTTGTGGGCGGCGCGCTTCTATAAGACCCGTGCCCTGGCCAAGGCGGCGATTGAAAGCGGCAAGGTGCATTGCCGTGGCGAGCGTTGCAAGCCGGGCAAGGAGCCGCGGGTGGGCGACGAGATCCAGATTCGTACCGGCTTCGACGAACGGACCGTGGTGGTGCAGGCGCTGTCGCTGGTCCGCCGCGGCGCTCCTGAAGCGCAGACGCTCTATGCTGAAACCGAGCAGAGCCTGGCCAAGCGCGAAGCCGCGGCGGCTCAACGCAAGGCCGGTGCCTTGGGCCTGACCACCGATGGCAAGCCGAGCAAGAAACAGCGCCGTGATCTGTTCAAGTTCCGTGACAGCGGCGCCGACTAGGGCGCCGTGCGGGAGGGGCTTGCAGCGCTGAGGTTTACCGGACGGGGGCTGTCCTTGTGGGAGCCGGCTTGCCGGCGATGGCGATGCGGGATTCGCCGCCGCTCTCACTGGCCCTGCACGGCCTACAGGATCTTATGCCCTTGACTGGTCGCCATTCGCCCCCATGTTGCTTGGTACAAATCCCGTTTGTTCATAAAATGCTCACTTCCCTGGGCAGAACACCCTTATTCCTACTTCCAGAATCGATACCTATGTCAGACCTACCGGACACCGACTACACCCAGCGCTTCATCTTCGATGACAGCGACACCCGCGGCGAATTGGTGTCGCTGGAGCGCAGCTACGCCGAGGTGCTGGCCAAGCACCCCTACCCGGAGCCTATCGCGCAACTGCTCGGCGAGCTGATGGCTGCCGCGTCGTTGTTGGTCGGTACCCTGAAATTCGACGGCCTGCTGATTCTCCAGGCGCGCTCCGACGGCCCGGTGCCGCTGCTGATGATCGAATGCTCCAGCGAGCGTGAAATCCGTGGCCTGGCCCGTTACGACGCGGAGCTGATCCCGGCCAATGCGACCCTGGCCGAGCTGATGCCCAACGGTGTGCTCGCCCTGACCGTCGATCCGACCCAGGGCCAGCGCTACCAGGGCATCGTCGACCTGGACGGGGAAACCCTGTCGGAGTGTTTCACCAACTACTTCGTCATGTCCCAGCAGGTCGGCACGCGCTTCTGGCTCCACGCCGACGGCCGTCGTGCCCGTGGCATGCTGCTGCAACAGTTGCCCGCCGACCGCCTGCGCGAGCAGGACGAACGCGATGCCAGCTGGCAGCACCTGACCGCCATGGCCAGCACCCTGACCGCCGACGAACTGCTGAGCCTGGACAACGAGACCGTCCTGCACCGCCTCTACCACGAAGAGAGCGTGCGCCTGTTCGACCTCCAGCCGCTGCGTTTCCATTGCAGCTGTTCGCGGGAGCGTTCGGGCAATGCCCTGGTCAGCCTGGGGCTGGAAGATGCCCAGCAACTGGTGGTCGAGCACGGGGGCCGGATCGAGGTCGATTGCCAGTTCTGCAACCAGCGTTATCTGTTCGACGCCGCTGATGTTTCGCAATTGTTCGCCGGTGCTGGCGTCGACACCCCGTCAGATACTCGTCACTAAAACGTTTCAGCGCAGGTAAATCTCCTGTCAAACGACAGAAAATGGGCGTTCTGACAGGAGGACCCTACTTTTTTTGGGCTTTTCTGGCATAATCCGGCCCACTTTTTTCGCGGTAGTAGTGCGCGACTTTCTACTACAAAACGTTTGGAGCACTCGGCCAGTGGCCGACGGGGAATCTCATGACGCAAGCAATCAATGCCGTGTACACCGATCTGAGTGTTGACGATCTGGTAAAAGAAGCCCTGGCTCGTGGTGAAGGCGAACTCGCCGACACTGGCGCGCTGGTCGTGCGCACCGGTCACCGTACCGGTCGTTCGCCGGTCGACCGTTTTATCGTCGAAGAGCCTTCCACCCAGGACGCGATTGCCTGGGGCCCGATCAACCGCAAGTTCCCGGCCGACAAGTTCGACGCCCTGTGGAACCGCGTTGAAGCCTTTATCGGCGAGCGCGAGCGTTTTGTTTCCCACGTGCATGTCGGTTCCGACCCGGCGCACTACCTGCCGGTCAAGATGACCACCGGTACCGCCTGGCACAACCTGTTCGGCCGTTGCCTGTTCATCAACCCGGAAGCCGGCCAGTACAACGCCGGTGGCAAGGACGAGTGGCAGATCCTCAACGTGCCGGAGTTCGAGTGCGTGCCAGAGCGTGACGGCACCAACTCCGACGGCACCGTGATCCTCAACTTCGCGGCCAAGAAAGTCCTGATCGCTGGCATGCGTTACGCCGGCGAGATGAAAAAAGCCCTGTTCTCGGTGCAGAACTTCCTGCTGCCGGCTGTCGACGTGCTGCCAATGCACTGCGCGGCGAACATGGGTGAAGAGGGCGATGTGACCCTGTTCTTCGGCCTGTCGGGCACTGGCAAGACCACCCTGTCGGCTGACGAAAGCCGTTACCTGATCGGTGACGACGAACACGGCTGGGGCGTGGGCGTGGTGTTCAACATCGAAGGTGGTTGCTATGCCAAGTGCATCGACCTGTCCGAGAAGAACGAGCCGGTGATCTGGAAAGCCATCCAGCACGGCGCCGTGCTGGAAAACGTCGTGTTGGACGCCAACAAAAAGGCCGACTACGCCGACGACAGCCTGACCCAGAACAGCCGTGCGGCCTACCCGCGTGAACTGATCGAAAAACGCGCACCGAAAAACCTCGGTGGCGAGCCAAACGCCGTGATCTTCCTGACCTGCGACCTGACCGGCGTACTGCCACCGGTGTCGATCCTCAGCGAAGAACAGGCCGCTTACCACTTCCTGTCCGGCTACACCGCGCTGGTGGGCTCGACTGAAATGGGTTCGGGCGCCGGCATCAAGTCGACCTTCTCCACCTGCTTCGGCGCACCGTTCTTCCCGCGCCCGGCTGGCGAGTACGCTGAACTGCTGATCAAGCGTATTCGTGGTTTCGGTTCGAAGGTCTACCTGGTCAACACCGGCTGGACCGGCGGCGGCTACGGCGTTGGCAAGCGCTTCAACATCCCGACCACCCGTGGCGTGATTGCCGCGATCCAGAGCGGCGCGTTGATTGGCGCAGAGACCGAGCACCTGGACACCATCAACCTGGACGTGCCATTGGCCGTACCGGGCGTCGAGACTGGCCTGTTGAACCCACGCAACACCTGGGCTGACAAGGCTGCCTACGACGAAGCGGCGAAAGCGCTGGCGGGTCTGTTCACCGAGAACTTCAAGAAGTTCGACGTGAGCGACGCGATCAAGGCGGCTGGGCCGAAGTTGTAATCGAGTCTGGTTATCCGCCTCCAGAAAACCGCCCTTCGGGGCGGTTTTTTATTGTGTGGCTGATTTTGCTGTCGATAGCTTCAGGGGTATCCACTTTTGACGGTTTGTGAACGGCTGCGGGATTTTTGCTCATGGGCTGGGTGCTGGTAATCCGTTTGCACTAGCGGATTCCAGTAGTTTAAAGGGATGTCTCAGTATCTCCAGATCGTCCAGTTGCCTGCGCTTCGACTCTGGCAAGGTCTGATACCTGGCCTTGTAACGCAGCATTGTGTCGTAGCCCATGAGCTGAACAGTGGCGGCCAGGTTTTGTGGGTCGTCGGTTGCGGAGAATTCCGGCAGACCTGTTTCCCTGGCCATCTGTGTGGCAGCGAGTAGCTCGAGAGTGGCATGCTTCTCGCACTCCCACGACGCCAGGGATCTGAAGTACAGCAAGGCAATTTTCTTTTCTTCGTCATCCAGTCCGGCAGGGGACAATAGATTGGCAGGCAGGACCTTTTCCGTGTTTAGGCAGGCTTGTTGTTGTGCCTCCATGGCGGCGGTGGCCCTGGCGAAGTCGGCAATAACGAAGCCATGGAAGCGCTGCTCGACGGTTATGGACTGATCGGCGCTGGCTCCAAGGGCCAGTGCGCCAAGGCATCCGATCCAGATTGCCTTAGTACATGCAGCCATTGGCGACTCCTTTCCAGAACTCGAATTGAGCTCGATCGTGTAAGTGCTGCAGTGCCTGGTCATTGGCGATGGTGACGACTCGATTGCGCTGTATTTTCGACCAGGCATGTGTGCTTTCGCTGAAGAGCTTCCAGTCGTATTGGGTGATGTTGAAGGCCGTTTCCAGCGGCACGCTACGGGTGAATAAGCGGGCTATCACGCCACTCGACGTCACGGCTGCACCGAGCTGGGTCATGCGAGTGATTTTGTTGATCTGTTCGATGCTGGCGAGGCTTTGGGCATCGAGTTTCAATTGATGAATCAATGGGCAGGTATACACGGGAGCAGACCTCAACAGTATGAGGTTGCCTTATAACAATATTTATTTTTCGTGCTTAGTATGGCGAGCATCTTTCAGGCAGGGCTTTCGATATTAAAAGAAATAACTTACAAGAAAGTATGCATTTCTTATCCCCAGATGCACGAAAGCCCGCTCGATGAATCGATGCGGGCCTCGGAAGGTGGGCAAATGGTTGACCAGATGCGTTGTGGCTATTTTATCAATCTGCTCGTCCCAAGACAACAAACTTGGCGAGTAATACTTCAGTGAACCCAGTCTTCGTATTCAAGACCTGTAACACGACTGAACTCGCGCAGATTATTGGTGACTAGCTTGCACCCCATGGCTATGGCGTGGCCCGCAATGGCAGTATCATTGCCGCCAATGATTGAGCCGCTATCAGTTAATTGACGTCTTACTTCGATCACTGCGTCCACGGCGCTCTGATCCCACGGTAGGACAGCATCCAGGCGTTTCACAAACTCATCAACCATCGTTTTGTGTCTGGCGGACGCTTTCTTGCCGATCTGTCCGTAGCGCATTTCTGAATAAGTGATCGCAGAAATTACGATTCGGTTATTTCGGCCAACTTCTGCTACCAACCGCTTCAATACGGATTCTGGGCGTTCACGCATGATGAACGAGCAAATGCAGGTATCGAGCATATAGGTGGTCACAGGTTGAACCTACCTTCATCGGTGATGATGTCCGGACGCTCTTGCAGAAAGTCCGTGTCAGCAGCGGGCACTTCTGCCAGCGATTGCCAGCTGGGACGCACGGGGCGCAGGGTGATCACATCGCCATTGCGGGTAATTTCCAGTTCCCCTACACCTTCGTAAGCCATGTCGTTTGGTAGGCGAATCGCCTGATTTTTTCCGTTCTTGAAAATTGAGACTGTGCGCATGATGTCGCTCCTGCATATGTCTAGCATATGCAGAGTAGCATCGGTTTTTTGCATAGGCAAGGCATATGCCTGCTCGAGCATTGTCTGAATTGTCACCTGATTACCTCCAGAAGGGATTTTCTGCGGGCTATTGAGAGGCTGCGTCAGAAAGCCGAATGCAAATATTGAAGGCGCTGATACCTGCTGTGGATCAGCTCTTACCTTCATTCTCGTAGCCAGACTCTCAAAATGGGTTGTGAATTACCCAAGCTAAGTAGGCCATTTCCTATAGAGAAATGGCCTGTCTTTGATGGCGTTACTGAGCGACTTGCCTGCCCAATGCCATCGTCCGCTGCTGGAGCAGTTGCAACAGGTCGCAGCCTTCACGCACCAACAGGTACGCGGCATTGGTGACGTGGGTGAAGTCTTTGTCGCAGGTGGTGATGAGGCTCACACACGTCATGGTTTCCAGCAGGTCGCTGGCCGCTTGAAGGCGTTGATAGGCGCTGGTTTGCAGGTCGTCGAGGCTGGCGTTGGTGTCGATGACCAGGACGGGGATTGTGGTGAAATTGGTGCTGAGAGGGATATAGCGATTTTGAGTATTCATAGGTGTGCGCTCTGATGAGTTCCATTGATCCGCTCTCATCGTGACCAAGCGATGGGTGGCGGACTGTGCACAGGTTGGTCAACCGGCAGAGCGCACCGGCACACCCGAAGGTGTCCTGCACACAGCCGCCATGAAGCGTGCCGGCACGAAACGCGCCTGCAACATCCACTGTGGCGCTAGTGCGCACTCTGACAGGTGACCAAACCCGGTCGCTGAATTGGCAGCGACGGGGCGAACTATAGGAGGCTTCGGCGGGGCAGCGCAAGGCGTGGCGATCTGCTCTCAAGATGATGCAACCGGAAGCACTTTTCACATTGACAGTGCTTGTGGCGCTTGAGCGAGTTGTCCACAGTCCATGGACCGTGGACAAGCGCCAAAATGTGTTCGATCAAACTCAAGATAAAAACAATGTGCGCTTGTTTCGGGTCAGCCGAATTGGCATCGATAGATGGGGCTCGGCAGGAGCGTCAGATTTACTCCGCCGCGCTATACGTCTTCATCGCCGTGCAATAGCGCACCTGCATCTCTTTGCTTTTCTCATCCTGGTCGCGGTCCCAGCGCTTGCCCCATTCGCCGCACTGTTCCTTGAAAAAGACCTCCGCCGATTTGCGACATTCACGGCGCTCGGTGCTGCCGGCGAGGAAGTTGCCGCAGACGCTGGCGTTGTCGATGACGTTGTTGAAGATCCGCCATTTCGCCTGATAACGGTCGCGGCCATCCCATTCGCGAATGCTCACCGTGGCAATTTCGTATTGGCGTGTCTGTCTGGCTTCAGGCGTGTTCAAGTTGGCTTGGTAGCCAGCCAGGTAGCTGGCCGACACCAGGCCCTGGACCTTCGGGGTGGGTGGGGCTGCGGCGTGTGCTACTGCTGCGGGCGCCTGGGTCTGCACCACGACAACCACTTGCGGTGCAGGCGCTGGCACGAGTTTGGCGGTAGGTTCTGGATGCGATACCGGCTCCACTGGCGCTTCGGACGGTTTGGCCGTTTCAATCGGCACTGGCTCAGCCGCCGGCAGTGGCGCAACAGGGATCGGGTGGCTGCTGTTATGGTTGACCGTCATGTAGCCGAGCATGCCCACCAGTATCAGCACCATTATCCATATGCCGTAGGGCTTGGGCTGTGCGGGGCGCGGTACTTTCTGTTTGGCCGGGTGCGATCCCAGCACCACGTCAAAATGTTCGGGGTGCAGGCGTTTGAAACGGATGACGCCATCGTCATCTTCTTGCTCGGGTTGGTGCATGTCGCCGCTGCCTTCCTTGGTGAGTCAGCGGGTTATCGGCGCTTTCTCGTGGGCTTTGAGGGGAGTCGCAGATTAAATCGTTCATCGGCCGTTGGCGAGTAACGACGCCTCCACAAAAATGAAATTTTCCTTTTAAAAAGCAGACGCGTCGGACAAAAAATCGGTATGTTTCCCACCAATTTTTAGGGCGCCATCCGGTGCTCGAGTTTTGCACTTAAAGGGAGTTAAGTATGTCTCTGCTTCGCGTGGCCTCGGTCTTATCGTTGTGTGCCGCCGCCTGGTCGGTCCAGGCCGGGCAATTGCCCATCGAAGTCCTCAGTGCCGTGGTCAAGGATCAGAAGATCGCCGACGCTGAAGTGCTGTTGCAGCGCAACGGCGAGCAGAACGTGGTCGGCAAGACCAACGCCCAGGGCCAGGTCGTCCTCGAGGCCAGCTTCGCCGACGATGCCAGCAACCTGCTGATCATCAAGAAGGCCGGTTATTCCAATCTGGTGGTCAAGTGCCCCTGCAAGGACATGACCTATGCCGTCAGTCCGGTGATGCAGAGCCTCGACGGCCTGCGCGTGGTGCTGACCTGGGGCAAGACTCCGGCAGACCTCGACTCCCACATGATTTTCCCCGGCAACAACATCTACTTCGAGCAGCAGAAGGGGACTGACGCCGAGCTGGATGTGGATGACACCGACAGCTATGGCCCGGAAACCATCACCCTGCAGAAGAAGCACTACGGCGAAAGCTATGTGTATGCGGTGCATGATTACACCAACGCCAACAACCCGAGCTCTCGCCAGTTGTCCAACAGCCAGGCCACGGTATTTGTCTACATGGGGCAGTCCCTGGTCCGTACCTATTACGTCCCCGTCAATCGCAGCGGCAACCTGTGGACCGTGTTCCGTATGACCGGCAACGGTGACTTCCAGGACATCAACACCTTCAGCGGTGTGACCGTGGAGGCCAAGGATGTGTTGAATGAAGTCTCGCCGCTGCTCGACGACAAGGTCGCGGTCGCTGAAGTAGCGGTCAGCTCTACGGCGCAGATCGATGCGAAGGCGCTGAATGTGAAAGGCGAGGCGGCCTACAAGGCGGGTAATCTGGAGCAGGCGATTGCCTTCTTCCGCCAGGCCATCGATCTGAACAACGGCTTCGGTCAGGCCTACAGCAACCTCGGTCTGGCGTATCAGAAGGCCGGTAATACCGCTGAAGCCATTTGGGCCAACCGCAAGGCTGTTGCCCTGGCAGCCGGCAACTCGGCCAACACCGTACGCGCGAGCTCGTACTACAACATTGCCCGTATCTATGAAGACGCCGGGCAGTTCTCCGACGCCCAGCGTCACTACGAGTTGGCCAAGGAACAGAAAGCCAACCCGGTGTACGACACGGCGATCGAGCGGGTAAAAAATCGCTGAATCGCACACTGATGCAACCCCACAACGCGCCCTGTCTGGCGCGTTGTTCGTTTCTGGAGACCGTTCAGGAACGTTGCGTTGGCCGGTAGCTCCCTGTGCATGCCTTGGCCGTCGCGGTTGATGTAATCGATATTTCCACAGGGATGCACCTGTGGATTTGTATCCGGGTATTGGCCGCCGTCGCGCAACCGCGGCCTGCTTTGCGCTAGTCTGGCGCGCCGTAGCAGTTTGTAATGCTTGCCTCGGACCTTTTCTCGCCCGACCGCCTAGGGTTTGTTTATCCACAGCGGTCAACGGAGTGACAGCTTATGCACGACACCCTCCAGCGGGTTTTTGGTTATCCACAGTTTCGCGACGGCCAGGAGGCAGCGATCAGCGCGGTATTGGCTGGGCGTTCGGCTGCGGCGATTTTCCCCACCGGTTCCGGCAAGTCCTTGTGTTATCAACTGCCGGCGCTACTCCTGCCGCACCTGACGCTGGTGGTGTCGCCACTGCTGGCGCTGATGCAGGACCAGTTGGCCTTTCTGCAACGTCACGGTATTGCAGCGGCGAGCATCGACTCAGCGCAGAGCCGTGATGAAGCCAATGCGGTGATGGCCCGGGCCCGCTCCGGCGAGCTGAAGATCCTGATGATTTCCGTGGAGCGCCTGAAGAACGAGCGCTTCCGCAATTTTCTCCAGCAGGTGCAGATTTCCCTGCTGGTGGTGGACGAGGCGCACTGTATTTCCGAGTGGGGCCACAATTTCCGCCCGGACTACCTGAAGCTGCCGGACTATCAGCGCCAGTTCCGCATTCCCCAGGCCTTGCTGCTGACCGCCACCGCGACGCCGAAGGTGATTGCCGATATGCAGGCCAAGTTCGCCATTGCGCCGGACGATGTGGTCACCACCGGTTTCTATCGGCCGAACCTGAACCTGCTGGTGGAATCGGTCGGCGGCCAGGACAAGCATCGTCGGCTGGTGGAGTGGCTGGGCGGGCGCCTCGGGCAGCCGAGTATTGTCTACGTCACCTTGCAGAAGACCGCCGAGCAGATCGCCCAGCACCTGAGCCGCAACGAAATCCCGGCCACGGCCTATCATGCCGGCTTGCCCCATGAGCAGCGGGAGGCGATCCAGAAGCAGTTCATGGCCGGGCAGTTGAACTGCATCGTCGCCACCATCGCGTTCGGCATGGGCATCGACAAGGCCGATATCCGTAACGTGGTGCATTTCGACCTGCCCAAGTCCATCGAGAATTACAGCCAGGAAATCGGCCGCGCCGGGCGCGACGGCCAGCCTTCCGATTGCCTGGTGCTGGCCAACCGCGACAGTCTCAATGTGCTGGAGAACTTCGTCTACGGCGATACGCCGGAGCTGGAGGGGATTCGCCGGGTACTGGACGAGCTGAAGGGGGCGATCCCGGACGGCCAGTGGGAGTTCCTGCTCGGGCCCTTGGCGGACCAGAGCAATATCCGCCAGTTGCCGCTCAAGACCTTGCTGGTGCAGCTGGAGTTACGGGGTTTGATCGCGCCGCGTTATGCGTATTTCGCCGAATACCGTTTCAAGTTTCTAGTGGAACCGGAAGTGTTGCTGGCGAAGTTCGAGGGCGAGCGGCACGACTTTGTCTCGGCGATTATCCAGACCTCCAGTCGCGCGCGGACCTGGGCCACGGTGAATTTCGACGCTTTGTATCAACAGCATCAGGCCGAGCGCGGCCGGGTGGTGAAGGCCTTGGACTTCTTCCAGGAGCGGCGCTGGATCGAGCTGGAAAGCAAGCAGATGACCGAGGTCTACAGCCTGTTGGTCAGCGACTTCGATCCCCATGCCCTGAGCCTGGAGCTGTACGCTTATTTTGCCCAGCATGAGGTCAGCGAGATTGCGCGGATTCACGCGATGCTGGCGTTGTTTGCGACCGAGCAATGCCTGGGCTACCGGTTGGCCCGCTATTTCGGCGACGAGCAGGCGCCTGAGCGCTGTGGGCATTGTTCGGTATGTCACGGACAGGTGGCGTGTCTGCCGGAGCCGCCGGCATTGCCTGCCCTTGATCAGCGCGATTTCCCGGGACTGTGCAGTGGCTTTATCCACAGGCACCAGGAGCACAACGGGCATTCACCCAGTGCGGAGTGCCTGACGCGCTTCCTGTGCGGTATCAGCGTGCCGTTGTTTACGAAGTTGAAGGCGAGGGCGCTATCGGGGTTTTCGGCGCTGGAGGCCTATCCCTATGCCGAGGTGCGGGAGTGGGTCGCGGCGTGGTCCCTGGAGGGGCAGGCACAAACCGCGTAGGCGTTGTTCGAAAGAGCGTCTGCTGTAATTGCCGGGAGCCGTTGGGCTATACCGTCGATATCCGCGGCCGTGGCAAGGTTGATCCTGTACATGAGGGGTCTCCTGAGGGGAGGCGAACCTACTGCATGGATGGCGCCCGGGCTTTCATATTACGCCTGGATTATCGGCGGTTGCAGGCAGGGTTGTGTTGCAGTCAGTTTCCAGACGGCGTGGCCGACAGGTTCTGCCCCACCGCCAGCCCCGCGCGGATCGCCGCCAGTGCCGCCTGATAGTAGGCCTTGCCTTCCGGCGACTCGGCGAAGGTGGTGAACTCTTCCAGCTCCGGGTCGGACAGGCCGCGATAGACGTAGAGCAAGGTGTTATCCAGGTCGTTGCCGATCTGCTCCATCAAGCGTTCGCGCTGGCCGTTCAACATGCTTTGCGCCGCGCCGGCCCCCAGCAGTCCGGGAATCATCGAGCTCAGGCTGTCGGCCGCCACGCCAGCGATGGCCAGGCTGACTTCGGCCCCGGCTTCGCGCGCCGGCAGCGCACGGCCCAGGTGGTTGATCAGCAGGCGCCGGGTGGCGCTGGCGTCGATATGCGGCAGGCCCTTGGCATTCTTGGCCAGCTGGTCGCGGCGGGTGGCGAGCAATTCGGCGGAGATAATCTTGCGTCCCAGCGGTGACTGGAAGAACGCCAGGGCCGGTTTCGGATTGTCGAGGTTCTGGCGTAACTGGGCCTCGGCCCGCTGGTCCATGGCCTGGGGCGCGAAACGCTGGTTGCTGTTGTTCACCAATGCGTCATAGACCGCCGGCGGCAGGCTGTTGCGGTACTTCTGCTGGGCCGCGCTCAGGGCATCGTTGAAATGCGCGCGTTGTTCCGGCCAACCGGCGACCCGATACAACTGGTCATGGTTGTCTGCCCAGGCGGGCAAAGTGCAGAACATCAACAGCGAAAAAAGCAAACGGCGCATAGGGACTCCTGTCTACAGCCGGCTATTGTCCTGGCGAGCGCGGTACTTGTCGAGAATTCCTGTAAGTCGTTCGGGTGGCTCTGTCGGATTTCCGGGCATCTGGATACTATGCGCGGCATGCACATTCCCTCTGATCACCCGCTGCTGTTACGTATTGTCGACGACCTGGCCGAGCGCGGCTGGTCGCAGCAGAACATCTTCCTGCCACAAGCGCTGACCGTCGCCCTGGCCGCCGAGTGCCGCCTGCGCGCCGCCGCGGGCGAGTTGGCCCCGGCCGGAGTGGGGCGCGGGCCGGCCCAGGAAGTCCGCGAGGCGATTCGTGGCGATCATATCCAGTGGCTGGAGCCGGGCCAGACCGGGCCCTGCGATGAATACATGGGTTTGATGGAGAGCCTGCGCGAAGCCCTCAATCGTGGGTTGTTCCTGGGGATCGAGGACTTCGAAAGCCATTTCGCGCTGTACCCGCCCGGAGCCTTCTACAAAAAGCATGTGGACCGTTTTCGTGACGACGACCGACGGACGGTCTCGGCGGTGATCTACCTGAACGACGCTTGGTTGCCGGAGCACGGCGGGCAACTGCGCATGTACCTGGAAGGCGGTGTGGAACATGACGTGGTTCCGACCGGCGGTTGCCTGGTGCTGTTCCTCTCGGGCGAGGTGCCCCATGAAGTCTTGCCGGCGACGCGCGAGCGCCTGTCACTGACCGGTTGGTTTCGTCGGCGCGGAAGTGATCCGTTCCCATGATGCAGAAGATCCTGGTCAGTCGCTGCCTTCTGGGGCATCTGGTTCGTTATGACGGCGGGGCCAGCGGGCCTTATGCGCAGTTGTCCCAGTGGCAGGCCGAAGGGCGGGTGGTGCCTTTGTGTCCGGAAGTGGCCGGCGGCCTGCCAACGCCCCGTGCGGCGGCGGAAATTCCCGGCGGGCAGGGCGCGCAGGTTCTGCAGGGGCTGGCCCGGGTGATCACCAACGAGGGCGAAGATGTCAGCGACGCCTTTCTCTCTGGCGCGGATCAGGCGCTGGAGTTGGTGCGGCGGCATGACATCCGTATCGCGGTGCTCAAGGCCAACAGCCCGTCATGTGGCAACCTGTTGACCTACGACGGGACCTTCAGCGGGGTGAAGGTTCGCGGCGAAGGCGTGACGGCGGCGTTGTTGAAGCAGGCCGGCGTACAGGTGTTCAGTGAGTTGGAACTGCCTGAAGCCCTTGTCGCCCTGCAGCGCCTGGAACATCCCTCGGCGCCATAGCGAGCCGACTCACTGCTTCGGTGGCTGGGTCGCATCCATGCCGAACCACTTCTGCGAAAGCGCCGCCAGGCGTCCGTCCGCCCTCAGGCGCTGCAATGCCTTGTCGAGGCTGGCCTGGAACGCCGGATTGCCTTTCTGAAACGGAATCGCCAGGGTCACTATCGGCGCCTCGGACGCATCCTGCGTGACGGCTAATGTATTTCCACCCATGGCAAACGGAACCTGCGTCGGCTGCGCTTCCTTGTGCACCAACCATTGCGCACTGGTGTAACCATAAGGTTCGCTGAAGTCGTAACGTTTTTGCAGTTCTGCAGTCATAGGCATGTGGTTGATGGCGACATCGTATTTGCCCGTCTCGACGCCTTGCAGCAAATCGGCGGCGTCGGTGGGGACGAATGAGGCTTGCACGTCCAACTCCCGGGCCAGTTGTTCGCCCAGTTCGACTTCGAAGCCGGTCAGGCGACCGTCTTCGCTGAAGCCGAAGGGCCGCATGTCGCCTTCCAGGGCGATGCGCAACTCGCCCCGGTCGTTGACGTCATCAATCAGTTCAGCCTGGACGAAAGGGCTGGCGAGGGGCAGTAAAAGTAATAGGCCAGGCAGAAAACGCATGGTCGCTCCCGAATTGGAATACAAATATGTACCGTGCCGTTCAGGCACGTTTTGCTATGTTGTTGAGTGCCTTGGACCACAAATCGCCACAAAGTTGTCTTAACCGTACCGAAATTGCGGAAAACTGGAGAAGTTAATGAAAACCTTAGTATCTCGTGTTGCGTTGGCTACTGTTTTGCTGGGTTCTTCGATGCTGGCGGTTGCGGATGATCTTCCGCGTATTGCGGCGCCCAAGGACGCCAAGGTCTTTATCGTTTCGCCGAAAAACGGCGCCACGGTCGACAAGACCTTCACGGTCAAGTTCGGCATGAAGGGCTTGGTGCTCAAGCCGGCCGGTGACCTTACCCCGGACTCCGCTCACCATCACCTGCTGGTCGACCAGAAGGCCCTGCCGGACCCGGCCTTGCCGATCCCGGCGAGCGACACCGTGATCCACTATGGCAAGGCCCAGACCGAGACCCAGCTGACCCTGACCCCGGGCAAGCACACCTTGCAACTGGTGGCGGGTGACAAGGGCCACATGCAGTTCAAGCCGACCGTCGCTTCGAAAGTCATCACCGTCAACGTGAAGTAAACGCGCGAAAGAAAAAAAGGGAGGCCCTTGCAGGCCTCCCTTTTTTCGTCCAGCGCTTGAAGCTTAGAACAGCACGCGGGAACGGATGGTGCCGTTGATGTGTTGCAGCTTCTCTTGCGCCAGGTCCGAGTACTCGGCGTCAACGTCGATCACCACGTAACCGACTTTCTCATTGGTCTGCAGGAACTGACCGGAGATGTTAATGCCGTTTTCCGCGAAGACCTTGTTGATTTCACTCATCACACCCGGGATGTTTTCGTGGATGTGCAGCAGACGGTGCTTGCCAGGGTGAGCCGGCAGGGCCACTTCTGGGAAGTTCACCGACGATACCGAAGTACCGTTGTCGCTGTACTTGACCAGCTTTTCCGCGACTTCAAGGCCGATGTTGGCCTGGGCTTCGGCGGTCGAGCCACCGATGTGCGGGGTCAGGATCACATTGTCCAGGCCGCGCAGCGGGCTTTCGAACTCTTCGTCGTTGGAGCGTGGCTCCACCGGGAAGACGTCGATGGCCGCGCCGATCAGGTGCTTGTCCTTGATCGCGTTCGCCAGGGCGTTCAGCTCGACCACGGTGCCGCGAGCGGCGTTGATCAGGATCCCGCCTTTCTTGATCGCGCGGATTTCCTTCTCGCCGATCATCCACTGGGTTTCCGCGGTTTCCGGAACGTGCAGGGTGACGATATCGGACATGCCCAGCAGGTCGCTCAGGTTCGAGACCTGGGTGGCGTTGCCCAGCGGCAGCTTGGTCAGGGTGTCATAGAAGAACACCTGCATGCCCAGGCCTTCGGCGAGGACCGACAACTGCGTACCGATCGAGCCGTAACCGATGATCCCCAGCTTCTTGCCGCGGATTTCAAAGGAGTTGGCCGCGCTTTTGATCCAGCCACCGCGATGGCAGGAAGCGTTCTTCTCGGGAATGCCGCGCAGCAACAGGATCGCTTCGGCCAGCACCAGCTCGGCAACGGAGCGGGTATTGGAGTACGGGGCGTTGAACACGGCGATGCCGCGCTCGCGAGCCGCGTTGAGGTCGACCTGGTTGGTGCCGATGCAGAAACAACCCACGGCGACGAGCTTCTTCGCGTGATCGAAGATTTCCTCGGTCAGTTGAGTGCGGGAGCGAATGCCGATGAAGTGTGCATCGGCGATCTTTTCCTTCAACTGGGCTTCTGGCAAGGAGCCAGTGAGGTACTCGATATTGACGTACCCGGCGGCCTTGAGGACGTCGACGGCGGATTGGTGGACGCCTTCGAGAAGAAGGAACTTGATCTTGCTCTTATCGAGAGAAGTCTTGCTCATCTGCGTAAACCTGTGTCCCGGAGAAAAATGGCAGGGAAATGGACAGCTTGAGCTGACCGCGCGGCGTGATCGCCGGCACCGCAGATCGGCCTGATAGCACGCTTCTGCGGGGGGCGTATGCTAGCATATGCGACCCGCAAACACTCATTCTGCGACGTGAAGCGTCCTCAGGATGACCATGAATAGTTCGAGAGTTCTGTCGATGACCCATCCTGCCCTGATTGATGAGCTGAAGACCCTGGTTGAGCCTGGTAAGGTCTTGACCGATGCTGACTCCCTGAATGCTTACGGGAAGGATTGGACCAAGCATTTCGCTCCCGCGCCGACGGCCATTGTATTTCCGAAGACCACCGAGCAGGTCCAGTCCATTGTGCGCTGGGCCAACCAGCACCAGGTCGCGCTAGTGCCATCGGGCGGTCGTACCGGCTTGTCCGCCGCCGCGGTGGCGGCCAACGGTGAGGTGGTGGTGTCCTTCGACTACATGAACCAGGTGCTGGACATCAACCTCACCGATCGTACCGCCGTCTGCCAGCCGGGCGTGGTCACCGAGCACTTGCAGAACGTTGCCGAAGAAAAGGGCCTGTACTACCCGGTGGACTTCGCCTCGGCCGGTTCCAGCCAGATTGGCGGCAATATCGGCACCAATGCCGGCGGAATCAAGGTGATTCGCTACGGCATGACCCGTAACTGGGTGGCCGGTATGAAGGTAGTAACCGGCAAGGGCGATGTGCTGGAACTGAACAAGGACCTGATCAAGAACGCCACCGGCTACGACCTGCGCCAGCTGTTCATCGGTGCCGAGGGCACTCTGGGTTTTGTGGTCGAAGCCACCATGCGCCTGGACCGCGCGCCGAAGAACCTGACCTGCATGGTCCTCGGCACCGCGGATTTCGACTCGATCATGCCGGTGCTGCATGCGTTCCAGGGCAAGCTGGACCTGACCGCCTTCGAATTTTTCTCCGACAAGGCCCTGGCCAAGGTCCTCGCGCGTGGTGACGTGCCGGCACCGTTCGAAACCGACTGCCCGTTCTACGCCCTGCTGGAGTTCGAGGCGACCACTGAAGAAGTGGCCAACCAGGCCCTGGAAACCTTCGAGCACTGTGTCGAGCAGGGCTGGGTGCTGGACGGCGTGATGAGCCAGAGCGAAACCCAGTTGCAGAACCTCTGGAAGCTGCGCGAGTACATCTCCGAAACCATTTCCCACTGGACACCGTACAAGAACGACATTTCGGTCACCGTGTCGAAAGTGCCGGCTTTCCTCAAGGAAATCGACACCATCGTCGGCGAATACTACCCGGACTTCGAAATCGTCTGGTTCGGTCATATCGGCGACGGCAACCTGCACCTGAACATCCTCAAGCCGGAAAACCTGAGCAAGGACGAGTTCTTCGCCAAGTGCGCTACCGTCAACAAGTGGGTGTTCGAAACCGTCGAGAAGTACAACGGTTCGATCTCCGCCGAACACGGCGTGGGCATGACCAAGCGCGATTACCTGACCTATAGCCGTTCCCCGGTTGAAATTGAATACATGAAGGCGATCAAGGCGGTGTTCGATCCGAACGGGATCATGAACCCGGGCAAGATCTTCGCGGTTTGAACCTGAAGCCACTGATGACAAAGACCAGGAGTCGGTAATGAGCTATCAGCACCAGTATGTTGACGGTACCCGCATTCACTTCCCTCTCGGCAAGGTGGTCTGCATCGGCCGCAATTACGCCGAGCACGCCAAGGAACTGGACAATCCGGTGCCGACCGAGCCGCTGCTGTTTATCAAGCCGGGCAGTTGCGTGGTGCCGATCGAGGGTGGTTTCAGCATCCCGGCGGACCGTGGTTCGGTGCATTACGAGGCCGAGATTGCCGTGTTGATCGGCAAGCCGTTGTCCAACAAGCCGAGTGTTGAAGAGGTGCTGGATGCGATTTCCGGGTTTGCGCCGGCTTTGGACCTGACCTTGCGCGACAAGCAGGCAGAACTGAAGGGTAAGGGGTTGCCCTGGGAAGTTGCCAAGTCGTTCGACGGTGCCTGTGTGCTGGCGCCGTTCGTGGTCGGCAGTACCTTCCCGGACCTGACCCGGATCGGCATTCGCCTGACCATCAATGGTCAGGTTTGCCAGGACGGGATCAGCAGCGACATGCTCAATCCGATCGTGCCGATGATCCAGTACATGGCGGCGTGTTTCTCGTTGCAGGCCGGCGATGTGATCCTGACCGGTACGCCGGTGGGCGTCGGTCCGTTGAATGCCGGGGATGAGCTGGTACTGGAATTGCCAGGCGCCAGCAGCTTCAGCAGCAGCGTCCGTTAATCCCGACGCCCCCCCTGTAGGAGCGAGCTTGCTCGCGATGATGGCACAGACACCGTGGGGCATCAGGCGCCCCGCGTTATCGTTAACGCCCATCGCGAGCAAGCTCGCTCCTACAGAGGGGGCGGTGCTTGCCTCAGACCTTGAGGGTCTTCACGCCTTCGCTGGTGCCCAGCAGCAGCAGATCCGCCGGACGCGCCGCGAACAGGCCGTTGGTGACCACGCCGACAATCGCATTGATCTGGCTTTCCAGCTCCACCGGGTTGGTAATCCGCAGATTGTGCACATCCAGGATGATGTTGCCGTTATCGGTCAACACGCCTTCGCGATACACCGGATCGCCCCCCAATTTCACCAGCTGACGCGCCACATGACTGCGGGCCATCGGGATGACTTCGACCGGCAGCGGGAAGGCGCCGAGCACTGGTACCAGCTTGCTGCCGTCAGCGATGCAGATAAAAGTCTTGGCCACGGCCGCGACGATCTTCTCGCGGGTCAGGGCGGCGCCGCCCCCCTTGATCAGGTTCAGATGCGCGTCGCTTTCGTCGGCGCCATCGATGTAGAACTCCAGGTCGCTGACGGTGTTCAGCTCATAGACCGGAATCCCGTGGCCCTTGAGGCGCGCGGCGGTGGCTTCGGAGCTGGCGACCGCGCCGTCGAACGCACCCTTGTGTTGCGCCAGGGCGTCGATAAAGCAGTTGGCGGTGGAGCCGGTGCCCACGCCGATGACGCTTTTGTCATCGAGCTTGGGAAGGATGAAGTCGACAGCGGCTTGGGCCACGGCCTGTTTGAGTTGATCCTGGGTCATGCGGGCTCCGAAAGCGGGCAGGGGATGTGCGAAAGGTCGGCATTATAAGCGTCAGGGCAGGCAAGGTCATTGTCCGTTTGGCCGCAGGTGGCGCTCCCTGGCAAACAGGTGGGCCAGGCAACAAAACCTCAGGAACCCTGTGGTCGTTGCCGCAAGCGCTGGGTTAGACTCCTCGGTCCCTGTCCACACCCGCCAGCGATGCCTTCCGATGCTTGAACAGTACGTCAAGAAGATCCTCACCTCGCGCGTCTACGACGTTGCCGTGGAAACCCCGTTGCAGACCGCTCGCCAGCTCTCCGAGCGGCTGGGCAACAAGGTCTGGCTCAAGCGCGAAGACTTGCAGCCGGTGTTTTCCTTCAAAATTCGTGGGGCCTACAACAAGCTGACCCAACTCAGCGATGTCGAGCGCGCGCGCGGCGTGGTCACGGCTTCGGCTGGCAACCATGCCCAGGGCCTGGCCCTGGCGGCCAAGGTGTTGGGGGTCAAGGCCATTATCGTGATGCCCAAGACCACGCCGGAAATCAAGATCGAAGGCGTCCGCTCCCGGGGTGGCAAAGTGGTGCTGCATGGCGATTCCTTCGCCGAAGCCCTGGCGCATTCGCTGCGGCTGGTCGAGGAAAAGGGCTACGTCTACATCCACCCCTACGATGATCCGCACACCATTGCCGGGCAGGGCACCGTGGCGATGGAGATTCTGCGTCAGCATCCGGGCCCGTTGGATGCGATCTTCGTTCCGGTCGGCGGTGGCGGCTTGATTTCCGGTATCGCCGCCTATGTGAAGTACCTGCGACCGGAGATCAAGGTGATCGGCGTCGAGCCGGATGACTCCAACTGCCTGCAACAGGCCATGGCGGCCGGTGAACGGGTGATATTGCCCACCGTGGGGCTGTTCGCCGACGGCGTGGCCGTGGCGCAGATCGGCCAGCACACCTTCGATATCTGCAAGGACTATGTCGACGAGGTGATCACCGTCAGTACCGATGAGATCTGCGCTGCCATCAAGGATATCTACGACGATACCCGCTCGATCACCGAGCCGGCCGGCGCCCTGGGCGTGGCGGGGATCAAGAAGTACGTCGAGTCGCGCAAGATCAGCGGGCAGACCCTGGTGGCCATCGACTCCGGCGCCAACGTCAACTTCGACCGCCTGCGCCATGTCGCCGAGCGCGCCGAGTTGGGTGAAGGCCGCGAAGCGATCATCGCCGTGACCATTCCGGAACGGCCGGGCAGTTTCAAGGCGTTCTGCGAGGCCATCGGCAAGCGCCAGATCACCGAATTCAATTACCGTTATCACACTGGTCGCGAAGCGCATATTTTCGTCGGCGTGCAGACCCACCCCGACAGCGATCCGCGTAGCGCCCTGATCGACAGCCTGACCGAACAGGGCTTCCCGGTGCTCGACCTGACCGACAATGAGCTGGCCAAGCTGCATATCCGCCATATGGTTGGTGGCCATGCGGCCCATGTCAGCGACGAAATAGTGCTGCGCTTCGAATTCCCGGAGCGTCCGGGGGCGTTGTTCAACTTCCTCAACAAGCTCGGCGGCCGCTGGAATATCTCGATGTTCCACTACCGCAACCATGGCGCCGCCGACGGCCGGGTGGTCGCGGGCCTGCAGGTGCCGGAGGACGAACGGCATCTGGTGCCGGCGGCGCTGGCGGAAATCGGCTACCCGTATTGGGACGAAAGCGATAACCCGGCGTATCGCTTGTTCCTCGGCTGAAACGCGTTGGATGGCTGCTAAGCTGATGGGCAAGCCCGGTTCCCGAGGACGCTACAAAATCCTGTAGGAACCTGGCTTGCCAGTGATGAGGCCCGTAAGCCTTGTGTTGCCCGTGCGGGCGCCATCGCGGGCAAGCCAGCTTCTACAGGGGTTGCGTTCCACCTGTTGCTTGATAGCTGCTCGAAAGTTGATCGCAAACACCAAGGAAACGATGAAATGGAAACCCTCACTGCCTTGAAACTGCTTCACGGTGCGGCGCCGGTGCTTTTGCTCGGCAGCGCGCTGGCGGTGACGATCAGGCTTTGGCGCGGACGCCGTGCCGGCGATGCGACCCTTCAGAATCACACCTTGCAGCGCCCCTGGTTCTTCGTCTGGGCACTGATGGCGCTGTGCCTTGCGGTGCTGCCGGTCAGCGGCTGGTGGCTGGTGCACCTGGCCGGTTGGCCGCTGGGCCAGACCTGGCTGTTGGGTTCGAGCGTGCTCTATACCCTGGGTACCCTGAGCTGGGTGTGGCTGGTGGTGCGTCTCAATCGCCTGCGCCGTGGCATGACGGCGCGGCATCCAGGGTTCACATTGGCCCTGGCGATTTTCACGGCTGTCTGTTTTGTCGCCATTGCGGGCCTGATGGGCGCGAAACCGGTTTAAACCGTCAGGCCGGGGAGTTGCCATGAAGGTGCTTCTGGTGGGGGCCACGGGTTTCGTTGGTCGTCATTTGCTGGCTGCGTTGCATGCCGCGGGTCACGAAGTGATTGCCACCAGCCGTGGTCATCACCTGCGCTCGATGCCGGGTGTCGAATGGCAGGTGCTCGACCTGGGTCGGTTGGCCGAGGACTCCAAGCATTTCATCCTGCCCCACGGTATCGACCTGCTGATCAATGCCGCTGGATTGCTCAGCGTCGATGAGCAGGCACTGCGCCTGACCCAGGACCTGGGCACTCGGGCGTTGTTCGACCTGGCGGCGCGCCGGGGCGTGCGGGTGCTGCATATTTCCGCGCTGGGCGCCGGCGAGCAGCCGGATGTGCCGTTCCTGGCGAGCAAGGCGGCGGCGGATGATTACCTGATGGCGCTCGGCGTGCCGGCCGTGGTGCTGCGACCCTCGTTGCTGGTGGGCGCTGGCGGGGCCAGTAGTGCCTGGTTGGCGCGGCTGTCGCCGTGGCCGCTGATTCCCCTGCTGGACCTGCAGGCCCGCTTGCAACCGCTGCATATCGACGACCTGTGCGCCGCCGTGCTGGCCCTGCTGCGGCATTGGCCGGCGCACTCCCTGGTGTTGCCGCTGGTGGGGCCGCAAGTGCTGACGCTGGCGCAGGTACTCGATCAGATGCGTGCAGCCCAGGGGTGGGCCCCCGCGCGCTACGTGAAGGCGCCGGGGATCCTGGCGCGGGCCGGCGCCTGGCTGGGTGAGCGCCTGGGCTGGCGGGTGTTGAATCGCCAGAGTCTGCGCATGGCCCAGCGCGACAATGTCGCCGACCCCGAAGCCTTGGCCACGGTCTGTGGTTACCGGGTCGCGCCGCTGTCGAGCCGTCTGCTGGACTGGCCAAACGCCGGCCAGAGCGTCCAAGGGGCGCTGCGGCCGTTAATGCTGGCGGTGATGCTGTTGATCTGGCTGGGCACGGCGGCGGTTTGCCTCGGGCCGGGCTATGACTGGAGTCTGCGGATCATGGCCGAGGCGGGTGTCAGCGGCCCGCCCGCAGTGTTCGCGGTCTACGCCGGGGCGCTGTGCGACGGGTTGCTGGGCCTGGGGATGCTGTTGCGCCGCACGCGCAAGTGGGCGTTCCGGGCGCAATTGCTGTTGATGGGGGCCTACACCCTGATTATCAGCTTTATGCTGCCGCACTACTGGTTTGACCCTTATGCTGCCGTCGCCAAGAACCTGGTGCTGATGGTGGCGACCCTTTGGCTGCTTTGGACCGAACCGCGTCGATGAGTGCTTACCTGCTGCTGAAAACCCTGCATATCCTGTCTTCCACCATTCTCTTCGGCCTGGGTGCCGGTTCCGCCTATTACGCCTTGCGCGCCTGGCGCACGGGTCGGGTCGAAGTGATCGCGGTGACCTTCAAGCACCTGGTGTTCGCCGACTGGGCCTTTACCACCACCACGGCGGTGTTCCAGCCATTGAGCGGGTTGGGGTTGATGCACCTGGCGGGTTGGCCGATCCAGCAAAGCTGGCTGATGTGGAGCCTGGGCTTGTTCGTGTTGGCGGGGATCTGCTGGTTGCCGGTGGTCTGGCTGCAGATCCGGGTGCACAGGATGGCCGAGCAGGCCTTGCACGAGGGAACGGCGATGCCGATCCAGGCCGAGACTTATATGCGCGGGTGGTTTGTCCTGGGCTGGCCGGCGTTTTTGTCGTTTATGGCGATTTTTTATCTGATGGTCGCCAAGCCGGCCTGATCTGACACCGAGTCGCCTGCTTCGCGGGCAAGCTCCGCTCCCACATTAGATTTGTGTCGTGCGCAGAAGGTGCGTACGGCTTGGGACCTGTGGGAGCTGGACCTGCCTGGTCTGGGACCGAGTCGCCTTCTTCGCGGGCAAGCTCCGCTCCCACATTAGGGTTATGTCGTGCGCAGAAGGTGCGTACGGCTTGGGACCTGTGGGAGCTGGACCTGCCTGGTCTGGGACCGAGTCGCCTGCTTCGCGGGCAAGCTCCGCTCCCACATTAGGGTTATGTCGTGCGCAGAAGGTGCGTACGGCTCGGGACCTGTGGGAGCTGGACCTGCCTGGTCTGGGACCGAGTCGCCTTCTTCGCGGGCAAGCTCCGCTCCCACATTAGGGTTATGTCGTGCGCAGAAGGTGCGTACGGCTCGGGACCTGTGGGAGCTGGACCTGCCTGGTCTGGGACCGAGTCGCCTGCTTCGCGGGCAAGCTCCGCTCCCACATTAGGGTTATGTCGTGCGCAGAAGGTGCGTACGGCTCGGGACCTGTGGGAGCTGGACCTGCCTGGTCTGGGACCGAGTCGCCTGCTTCGCGGGCAAGCTCCGCTCCCACATTAGGGTTATGTCGTGCGCAGAAGGTGCGTACGGCTTGGGACCTGTGGGAGCTGGACCTGCCTGGTCTGGGACCGAGTCGCCTGCTTCGCGGGCAAGCTCCGCTCCCACATTAGGGTTATGTCGTGCGCAGAAGGTGCGTACGGCTTGGGACCTGTGGGAGCTGGACCTGCCTGGTCTGGGACCGAGTCGCCTGCTTCGCGGGCAAGCTCCGCTCCCACATTAGGGTTATGTCGTGCGCAGAAGGTGCGTACGGCTTGGGACCTGTGGGAGCTGGACCTGCCTGGTCTGGGACCGAGTCGCCTGCTTCGCGGGCAAGCTCCGCTCCCACATTAGGGTTATGTCGTGCGCAGAAGGTGCGTACGGCTCGGGACCTGTGGGAGCTGGACCTGCCTGGTCTGGGACCGAGTCGCCTGCTTCGCGGGCAAGCTCCGCTCCCACATTAGGGTTATGTCGTACGC